>JBAYOD010000200.1:0-6092 GCA_041678445.1 Burkholderiaceae bacterium
ACTGTCCGACCTGGCCGGGGATGTCGGCGATCGCGATCATGTATGAGGCCACCATCGCGAGCGCGGCCAGGATCAGCACCACGGAGGTCGTGCGGGCCGTCAGCAGCAGGCAGTGGTAGATCGCCGCCAGCGTCAGTTCGCGGTAGATGACCGCGCCGACCAGGAAGGCATAGACGGCCGCCACGACGGCGGCCTCGGTCGGTGTGAAGATGCCGAAGCGCAGGCCGCCGATGATGATCACCGGCATCATCAGCGCCCAGAAACCGCTGCCCATCAGGGCCAGGCGCTCGCGCATCGGCACTTTCGGCGCCACGGCCGTCGTTTCGCGGCCCGAGATCAGCCACCAGGCAACGATCAGCGACAGCCCCATGTAGATGCCCGGCGCGATGCCGGCCAGGAACAGCCGGGTGACCGAGACGTTGGCGACCACGCCGAACAGCAGGAAGCCGATCGACGGCGGGAGCACCGGCGCAATGATGCCGCCGGCGGCGATCAGGCCGCAGGAGCGCTCGGGGTTGTAGCCGGCGCGGCGCATCATCGGCAGCAGGATGGCCGACAGGGCCGCCGTATCGGCCACCGCCGAGCCGGACAGGCTCGCCAGCAGGATGGCAGCCACGATGGCCACATAGCCCAGGCCGCCGCGCAGGTGGCCGACGAAGGCGCTGACCAGGTCGACGATCCGCCTGGACAGGCCGCCGGCGTTCATCAGCTCGCCGGCCAGGATGAAGAAGGGCACCGCCATCAGCACGAAGTTGTCGGCGCCGCCGATCGCGTTCTGGACGATGATCTGCGAGTCGAACTGGTCGAGCTGCACCATCACGCCGATGCCGGCGAACAGCAGCGCGAAGGCGATCGGCATGCCCAGGACGATCAGGCTGACCAGGACTGCGAGGAAGACCAGCGCGATCATCGGTCGCGCTCCCGGCGGTTCGTGCCTGGGGCTCCGGACTCCCGGGCCCCGGACTCCCGGGCTTCGGCCCCCGAAGCGGCCGAAATCTCGTCGACCTTGTCGCGGATCCGGGCCTCGAGGTCCTGGGTGAGGGCGAGGGGCTCATCGTCGGGCGGGGCACGCAGGACGTCGCCCACGTTGAGCAGGATGCTCAGCGCCAGGCCGGCTCCGAAGACGATGGCGACGGCGTACAGCCAGGCATAGGGGATGTCGAGGACCGGATAGCTGTTGTCGAGGTTGATGACCGTCTGCTTCCAGCCGCCGATGATGAAGAAGGCGCAGGCCGCCAGCATCAGCGCCGCGTTGACCAGGATCAGGACCTTGCGCGTGCGTGCCGACAGTTTCCTGACCACGCCGTCGAAGCCGATGTGGGCGTGCTGGCGTGACGCGAGGATGGCGCCGAGGAAGATCAGCCAGACGAACAGCAGCCTGGACAGTTCCTCGGACACCGCCACCCCCGAGTTGAAGGCATAGCGCAGCACCACGTTGGCGAAGACCAGCAGCGCCATCACGACCAGGCCGATGACGATCGTGGCCTCCAGGGCGCGCGTCACCGCGCGTTCGATTCTCGCCAGCACCGCCGCTCCCCTCCGGCGCCGTTCAGGCGCTGAATTCCTGCTCGTGCATCCAGGCGGCGTGCTTGGGCGCCTTGCGGGTCTGCGCCCACTCGTCGAGCATCGCCCACTTGACCTCGTCGAGCTTGCGCGACATCTCGGGGGTTGCCGTGTTGAAGGCCAGCTCCAGCCGGTGACCGCTCGGGTCACGGAAATAGATCGACTTGAAGATCGTGTGCTCGGTGGGGCCGATCACCTCGATGCCGTCGGCCTCCAGCCTGGCCTTGGTTTCGAACAGCTGTTCCATCGAGTCGACCTCGAAGGCCAGATGCTGAGTCCAGGCCGGTGTGTTCGGATCGCGTCCCATCGGCGGCATGGTCGGCAGCTCGAAGAAAGCCAGGATGTTGCCCCCGCCCGCATCGAGGAAGATGTGCATGTACGGGTCCGGATCCTTGGTCGACGGGACCTGGTCCTCGGCGATCGCGAGCACGAAATCCATGTCCAGGTATTTCTGGTACCACTGCACGGTCTCCTTTGCGTCCGTGCAACGGTAGGCGACATGATGGATTCGCTTGATGAAGCCCATGGCGTTCTCCTCCTTGTAGGCGTCAATGATCTCCTGCCCCATTAAAGGCAGATTGGATCTATCATTCAAACGGTATTTAGTCATCCATTCATCGGATAATCCAATGAATCGAGGCCGATGAACGTCACCTTGCGGCAGTTGCGGGCCTTCGTGGCCGTCGCCCGGACCGGCAGCTTCACGCTGGCCGCCGAAAGCCTGTTCGTGACGCAGTCGGCTCTGAGCGGCCTGATCCGCGAGCTCGAACAGTCGCTGGGCCTGCGGCTGATCGATCGCAGCACGCGTCGCATCCACCTCTCGGACGTCGGCCAGGCACTGTTCCCGCTGGTCGAGCAGATCCTGCACGACCTCGACGGCGTGCTGAACGAGGTGACCAGCCTGAAGTCCCTGAAGAGCGGCACGGTCCGGATCGCCGCGCCACAACTGCTGTCGTGCACGTTGCTGCCCGAGGTCGTCGCCGCCTTCACCGAGCGCCATCCCGAGATCCAGGTCCGGCTCGCCGACAGTCCGGTCGAGAACGTGGCCGGGCGCATCCTGTCCGGCGAGGTCGACCTCGGCATCGGGCCGGAGCGCGACCCGAACCCGCACATCGAGGCCAGCACGCTGTTCGAGCTGCCGTTCATGGCGGTGATGCCGCCCGGTCACCCGCTGGCCGGGCTCACCGAGGTGCGCTGGTCCGACCTGGCCGGCCACCGGCTGATCTCGCTGGGCGGCGAGTTCGTCGAGCGGCTTGCGGCCGAGTTGCGCACGATGGCCCGCGAACTGTCGGTGGACACCAGGGTCTCGTTCATGACGACCGCCTTCAGCATGGTCGGCGCCGGCATGGGCGTCACCGTCTGCATCCCGTATGCGGCTTCGCTGGTGCGGCTCCATCGGCTGGAAATGCGTCCGCTGGTCGATCCGGTCATCACGCGGCGCTTCTTCACGCTGCGCCGCCGCGGCCGTTCGCTGCCGCCGGCAGCCGAGGGTTTTCTCGACTTCCTGTTCAGCGAGATTGCACGCCGCAAGGGCTTCGTCGGCTGATCAGCGGCGCGGCTGCCGGGGTCAGGGCCGCCAGGGTCAGGGCGGGCCTGTAGAATACCGGCAGCGCTCCAGGGCGCTGACCGCAACCACGATCGTTGCCAGGCAGGTGGGCTGTAGATGAGCGCGGCAGGTACATTCGAGGTGATTTCGGCCCAGGACTTCAAGGCGCTTTCCGAGTCGCTCGAAAGGATTCTGAAGCTGCGCGTACCGCCGTTCGGGATGCGCCTTTGCCAGACGGTCGAGGAGATGGCGGCGGTGCCGCGCATCCGGCGCCCCAAAGCCATCCATACGCTCGACCAACTGGTCGGCCAGACGGCCCGGCTGGGCTGGACCCTGGGTGTGACTGCCGATGATCTCGTCGCCGACCAGTGCCGGGCCGTGGTCGGGCTCGGCGGCCAGAACGATGCCTGGTACGCGGCCACGAACATGGTGGGCGTCTGGTACGCGACGCCCGAAGACGCGGCGGCACACCAGCGGGCCATGGAGGTCGTGCCGGTCGGCCGGTACCGGGCGCTGGTGATGGCGCCGATGGCGCGCTGGGGGGTGGCGGCCGAAGGCGCGCCCGCAACCGCGCTGGATCGACCCGATATCTGCCTGTTCTACGCAACTCCGGGGGCCATGATCTATTTCATCAACGGTCTGCAGTACAAGGGGTACAAGCGCTTCGACTGGTCCGTGGTGGGCGAGTCGTCATGCTCGGATTCCTGGGGGCGGGCGCTCAGGACGCGCGAGCCGAGCCTGTCGATTCCGTGCTTTGCCGAGCGCCGCTATGGCGGGGTGCTCGACGACGAGATGCTGATGGCGCTGCCGGTCGCGGACATCGCCAAGGCGCTCGACGGGATGACGGCGCTGTCCGGAAACGGCCTGCGCTACCCGTTCGCCACCTACGGCATCCAGCAGGATGCGCGGGCGGGCATGCAGGTCAGTTATCCAGGGAAGAAGTGAGGTCGTTCGGTTGACCGGGGCTAAGCCGGTCGGTTGACCGGAGCAACGACGATCGGAGCCGGACAGGGAGCGGATCGATGCAGCGGATCATCGTTGGAATTTCCGGCGCCTCGGGTGTCGTCTACGGGATCCGCAGCCTCCAGGCGCTGCGTGATGTCGCAGATGTCGAGACCCATCTGGTGATGTCGCCGGCCGGGCGCCGGACCATCATCGAGGAAACCGACTGGAAGCCTGCGGACGTCGAGGCGCTGGCCGACGTGGTCCATCATCACGCCGACATCGGCGCATCGCTGGCCAGCGGCTCGTACATCACGACAGGCATGATCGTGGCGCCGTGCTCGATCAAGACCCTGTCGGAGATCGCCCACTCGCACAGTGGCAACCTGCTCACACGTGCGGCCGACGTCTGCCTGAAGGAGCGGCGCAAGCTGGTGTTGCTGGTCCGCGAGACGCCCTTGCACATCGGACATCTGGACCTGATGGTCCAGGTTTCGCGCTGCGGGGCGATCGTGATGCCCCCGGTGCCGGCCTTCTACGAGCGGCCGACGAGCCTGGACGAGATCGTCGACCATACCGTTGGCAAGGCCTTCGACCAGTTCGGGATCGAGCACTCGCTGCTCAGGCGCTGGAAGGACGGGGCTGGGTCGAGCGGGGCCGAGTAACCCCGCCGCCAGCTCAGTCCCCGGCCGCAGGCAGGTAAGGTTCGCCGAGCGTCAGCATCAGCCGGTTCGCCCATGAGAAGAAGGCAACCGAGCCGACCAGGTCGAGCAGTTCGAGCGTGGACAGGCCGAGTTGCCGGAGCGTCTCGACTTCGGTACCGGAGATCGCCGAGGGTGTGGCAGCGAGCTGCGCTGAAAAGCGGATGATTGCGGCCCAGCGTGGCGACTGTCCGGCGCTCAGGTCACCCCCGGGCGGTACGGCCAGCAAGGCATCCACCGGTGTCGTCACACCGCGAGGCCGGGTCGCGGGGTGGCAGCCAGGGTTCCCAGTTCAGCGGTTCGCGGCTGAAGGCTTGCGGCGCCGACCGCTGGCCCGGAGGGGGCGTGTACGTTCTTGCCGGCGAGCAGGGCGATTCCGGCATTCAACCGGCTCTGGAAACTGACATAGGCGACGAGTTGCGACAGCGTGACGAGGGCGTCGGCTGACCAGCCGGCAGCCCTCAGCGTCTGGAGGTCGTCGGCCTCGATGCTGACTGGTGTGGTCGAAAGGCGTCGGACATGCTCCAGCGGAGCCTGGAGTCGGTTGCCGGCTGCCGGATGATCGCTGCTGGCCAGCAATCTCTCGCGATAGTGCGCTGCCAGCGTCGCGTCATGATGACTGTCCGCACTGGCCAGTGCGAGGGTGAAGCGCTGGGTCTCGGACAGGCGCGCACCGTCGATGTCGTCGAACAGGCTGCGGTAGCTGTCGTGTGTCCCGCGGATGGCTTCCTCGCGCAGGGCGAGCGCCTCGGCCAGCGGGCTGTGGTCACCGATGCCGTCGAGAACCGGAATCGGGGCTGCGGTCGCGGGCGTGCCTGCCTCGAAGACCTGGAAATGATTCATGTCAGTGAACCTCCTGGGCAGATGCGGATTCGAGCCGCGAGAGATGCTGCGCCTTGCCGGACCGCTCGGAGGGGCTCGGCAGGGCGCGCAGGTGCGCATACTCGTGGCCTTCGATCTCGCGCTCGTCGTAGGCTTTCAGGTCGGCCAGTTGCTGCTCGAAATCGTCTGCATACAGACGCGCCGCGATGCCGCGTGCGAGGCGCTCGGCTCCGTGTCCGATGCCTGGGATGTCGCCGGTCACCTTGCCCTGGCTCATCAGGGCGGCTCCGGTGAAAAGGTGGATGCGGCCGAGAACCGGGCAGGCGCCCGGGATGCGTTCGATCAGCGAGAAGTCGGCTGCGGTTTCCGGGAATCCGTCGAGCGCGAAGCCCGAGCGGTGGGGTGGGTCGCGGTGGCTCCAGAACCGGATGTGGGCCGCAAGCGAGGCGAGTTCGGGGCGCACGTCCGGCGCACTGCGGTAGCCGGTGGCAAGGATCAGGTGGTCCAGGGAGTGGGTG
>JBAYOD010000201.1:0-6084 GCA_041678445.1 Burkholderiaceae bacterium
CCAGCGTTTTCGTTCAGTCCCCGCTCCGGTTGCCGGCCCCGTCCTGGCGCCCGGCCCCTTGCCGGCCGGAACCGGGCAAGGGGGCGAACTATAGCAATACCCGCGCGCCGAAGCAAACCGGCCGCCAACCCGTGCCCGGCCGGCCATCACCGGTGCCTGAAATCCGGCTTGCGCTTCTCGATGAAGGCAGCCATCCCTTCCTTCTGATCATCGGTGGCAAACAGCGAGTGGAACACCCGCCGCTCGAACAGCAAGCCCTCGGACAGCGGCGACTCGTAGGCCCGGTTGATCGACTCCTTGACCATCATCACCGAGGGCAGCGAATTGGCGGCGATCACGGTGGCCGCTTCGAGCGCCTCGTCGAGCAGACGCTCGGCCGGCACGACACGCGAGACCAGCCCCGCGCGCTCGGCCTCGGCCGCGTCCATCATCCGCGCCGTCAGACACATGTCCATCGCCTTCGCCTTCGAGACGGCACGCGGCAGGCGCTGGGTGCCGCCGGCACCCGGGATCACGCCCAGCTTGATCTCGGGCTGGCCGAATTTCGCGCTGTCGGCAGCGATCACGATGTCACACATCATCGCCAGTTCGCAGCCGCCGCCCAGCGCATAGCCGGCCACCGCGGCGATCACCGGCTTGCGGACCCGGCGGATCGTCTCCCAGTTGCGGGTGATGTACTCGCTGCGGTAGACATCCATGTAGTCCCATTGCGCCATGGCAGCGATATCGGCGCCCGCTGCGAAGGCCTTTTCGTTGCCGGTGACGACGATCGCCCCGATGTCGTCATCGGCGTCGAATGCAAGCAGCGCCGCGCCCAGTTCGTCCATCAGCGCGTCGTTGAGCGCATTGAGCTGCTTCGGGCGGTTCAGGCGCACCAGGCCCACGCGGCCATGCCGTTCGGTCAGCACCATCGATTCGGACATCGGTTCCTCTCCTTTGAAGACTGCTGCGGGAATCCCGGCGATTCTGCCACGCATGCGCACGACCCGATGCCGACACCGACGGGCTCGCCTGTCCGCCCTTGCCGCCGCCCGCTTGCCCTTGACTGGCCGCCCGCTTGCCCTTGCCTGGCTGGCTGGCTGGCTGGCTGGCCGCAGGCTGAGACTAAGATTACGGAGGACCACCCCTGCAGGTGGCCGATGACCGCTCCTGCCCGGCCGGGCGCCATGCCAGCCGGCCCGTACACAAGGAAATCCGATGCAGACCCGAACCGTCCGCCTGGACATCGATGCCGGTATCGCGCGCGTCACGCTCGACCGCGCCGACAAGCTGAACGCCTTCTCGCTCACCATGCACGAACACCTTCGCGATGCGCTCGACCGGATCGAAAGCGACGACGCGATCCGCGCCGTCGTGCTGACCGGCGCCGGCCGGGCATTCTGCGCCGGCCAGGATCTCGCCGACCTGTCCTTCGAGCCGGGCCGCATGACCGACCTGGGCGAGCTGATCGACCAGCACTTCAATCCCTTGATCCGCCGGCTGCGCACGCTGCCCAAGCCGGTCGTGGCGCGCGTGGCCGGCATCGCCGCCGGTGCCGGAGCCAGCCTGGCGCTGGCCTGCGACCTGGTGGTGGCAGCGCGCAGCGCCTCCTTCCTGCAGGCCTTCGTCAACATCGGCCTGGTGCCCGACTCCGGCAGCACCTGGTTCCTGCCCCAGCGGGTCGGCCACGCACGCGCCATGGGTCTGGCGATGCTGGGCGAACGCCTGCCAGCCGAGCGCGCCGAACAGTGGGGCCTGATCTGGAAGTGCGTCGACGACGAAGCCCTGGACGCCGAAGTCGAGAAACTGGCCGGCCGGCTCGCCACGATGCCTACGCGGGCCCTGGCTGCAGTCAAGCAGTCGATCAATGCGGCGCACACGCTGAGCCTCGATGCGCAGCTCGACCTCGAACGCGACCTGCAGCGCGTGCTGGGCAATTCAGATGACTACCAGGAAGGCGTCGACGCCTTCCGGAACAAGCGCAAGCCCGTCTTCACCGGACGCTGAGACAGGCCGGACGGCCGCGGTACTGCGATCGGGCGCCCCGGGCTGCGCCGGGGCGGTCCTTGCGCAAGGTCGTCAGCGCACCCCGAAAGAGGCGACGCCCAGCACGCCATCATGGGTGGTGAAGCGCAGAACACCGGCGATCTCTTCGGCCGGAGCAGCCGGCGAACCGAAATACTGGGCTTCGAAGCCGCCGCTGGCCACTCCCGGGCCAGCCAGCGCGCCGGTCAGCAAGCCACCGGAGACGCCGCTTCCCGGCTGAAGACCCACCGGACCCAGTTGCAACACCACTTGGGTGGCATTGACGCTCGCATTCGTCGAATACGACACGGTGATCTGCTCGACCACGCTCTGGCTCGCGTCGATCCGGCCATCGGGCCCGACCGTGATCGAGACCCGCGCGCTGAAACCGTAGCTGCTGACACCGACACGCGGATCGCCCACGACCCGCATCGGGCTCATGACGCCGGCCGCCCAGCCGCTGTAACTGCGGCCGGCGGTGGCACTGTGCCAAGCATTCGAACTGCCCTCGGCGCCGTCAGGCCAGGCCGAGTACCAGGTACCGAAGTAACCATTGTTGCCACTGGCTTCGATGAAACGCTCCCAGATCCCGAAAGCGGCGTGACGGAAGACCTGGCTCGGCGATTGCTCGTCGTTGCTGCCCGGCCCCCACAGGTGCCGGAAACTCGTCAGGGCACTGTACGGCGGCGCCGAATTGAACGGCCGCTCATAGGCTTCACCACGGATCACGCCGAACTGGTCACGCTGGCCGAACGGCGTTCCGAGCGATTCGTCGAAATCGACCCGCCCCGACAGGCCCGACGGCAGCAAAGTCGGGAATCCGAGATCGAGCGTGTATCGGGACGCGCCAGGCGAGCCCGCGGCGACCACGATCGCCTCGACCGGCTGGAACACCGATTGCGCGGTCGCCACGCAGGAGCCGATCGCATAACCGCTGCCACCGCCGGTCAGCGCGGTGCAGACCTGGGGCGTCGAGCCGCCGTCACCGCCGCCCGTGCCACCGTCGCCGCCTGTGCCTCCGTTACCGCCCGTGCCTCCGTTACCACCCGTGCCTCCGTTACCACCCGTGCCTCCGTTACCACCCGTGCCGCCCGTTCCTCCGGTGCCGCCCGTTCCTCCGGTACCGCCCGTGCCTCCGGTGCCGCCCGTGCCTCCGGTGCCACCCGTTCCGCTGTTTCCGCCCGTTCCCCCGGTGCCGCCACCGTCCGTTCCGCCAGTGCCACCCGAACTGCCGCCACTACCACCCGGACCGACCTCCACAGTGCTGCCGCCCCCGCAGGCAGCCAATACGGTGCACGCCGCCAGGACACCCAGGATCGTCCGCACGCGCAGGATCGTCCGCGCGCCCAGGTCGCCAGTCTGCCGCCGCACGACAGCCTCCGCCTCGGCCACCCGGCCAGCATTCCGGACAGAGGCCGGCACCATCATTCGCACTGTCATCGGAATCCTCTCGTGTTTCGGACGCCTTGCCGCACGCCGCGCCGTCGACATCGTCAGTAGTCCGCCCGATCTTATCTGCGAAGCCCGGTGCAATCCGCGACTTCCCGCACGATTCGATGTCTTAAGATGCCGGATAAACACTGCAACCCCGCCACAATCCTGACGAAAATGACATTCAGAGCCCTCTATCTTGAGAAGGACGACGCCGTTTTTCGTGCCAGCCTGCGCGGCTTGGGCAATGACCGGCTTGCCGAACATGCGGCCGACGGCAACGTCACGGTGCGGATCTCGCACTCGACACTCAACTACAAGGACGGCCTGGCGATCACCAACCGCTCGCCGGTGGTGCGCAAGTGGCCGATGGTGCCCGGCATCGACGGCGCCGGTTTTGTCGAGACCAGCGACGACCCGCGCTGGCGGCCCGGCGACCTGGTCATCCTGAACGGCTGGGGGGTCGGTGAGACGCACTGGGGTTGTCTGGCGCAGAAGGCCCGGCTCAAGGGCGACTGGCTGATCGGATTGCCGGCGGCGCTGAGCCCGGCACAGGCGATGGCGATCGGTACGGCCGGCTACACCGCGATGCTGTGTGCGATGGCCCTCGAACGCGGCGGCGTGCACCCGGGCCAGGGCGAAGTGCTGGTCACCGGCGCGGCCGGCGGTGTGGGCAGTGTCGCGATCACCCTCCTGGCTGCCCGCGGCTTCCGGGTCGTGGCCTCGACCGGCAGGGTCGACGAAGCCGACTATCTGAAATCGCTGGGTGCCGCCGAGGTCATCGACCGGGAAACCCTGTCGGCGCCCGGCAAGCCGTTGCAGCGCGAACGCTGGGCAGGCGTCGTCGATGCAGTCGGCTCGCACACACTGGCCAATGCCTGCGCGCAGACGCGCTATCGCGGCATGGTGACCTCCTGCGGCCTGGCCCAGGGCATGGATTTCCCCGCCACCGTGG
Source organism: Burkholderiaceae bacterium (assembly GCA_041678445.1). GTDB lineage: Bacteria > Pseudomonadota > Gammaproteobacteria > Burkholderiales > Burkholderiaceae_E > Zeimonas. The sequence continues at coordinate 4,391 of JBAYOD010000201.1, forward strand.
CGCCGTTCATCCTGCGGGGCGTGACGCTGCGCGGCGTGGATTCGGTGATGTGCCCACGCGAGGAGCGCGAACAGGCCTGGCAGAACCTGGCCCGCGAACTCGATCGCGAACGTCTGGCGGCCATCACGACCACGATCGGCCTGAGCGACGCCGTGGCGGCTGCCGACGAAGTCATGGCCGGCAAGGTGCGAGGCCGGCTCGTTGTCGAAGTCGACCGCTGATTTCGAGGTCGACCGCTGATGTCAGGGTCGACCGCTGACTTCCCGTCCGTCCACCTGCCCGCTCGCCCACCTGTTATCGTCAGGCATGCCCGCTGCACCGATCCGTTACCGCATCCGCCCGTCCGATCCGGACGCCCATCTGTTCGGCGTCGAGATGACGATTGCCGACCCCGATCCGGAGGGCCAGCGGCTGGCGCTGCCGGCCTGGATTCCGGGCAGCTACATGATCCGCGAGTTCGCCCGCCACATCGTCAGGATCGAGGCCCGTGCCGGCGATGCGCCGGTTGCGCTGACCAAGCTCGACAAGCACACCTGGCGGGCCGAGCGCTGCCGCGGTCCGCTGGCCGTGCGCTACCTGGTCTACGCCTGGGATCTGTCGGTTCGCGGCGCCCATCTGGACCGCACGCACGGCTTCTTCAACGGCACCAGCGTGTTCCTGCAGGCGCTCGGACATGAGCGACGCCCGTGCGAGCTGGTGATCGACGCTCCGACCCATCCGGCCTGCCAGGGCTGGCGAGTGGCCACGACCTTGCCCGAAGCCGGCGCACGCCGTCACGGCTTCGGCCGCTACCGGGCGGCCGACTACGATGAGCTGATCGACCACCCGGTCGAACTCGGCCGCTTCACCCTGTTCACTTTCGAAGCAGGCGGCGTGCCGCACGAAGTCGCGATCACCGGCCGCCACGACACCGACGGCAATCGGCTGACACGCGACCTCGAGGCGATCTGCGCGAGCCAGGCCCGACTCTTCGAACCGGCCAGCGGCAAGCCGCCGGTCGATCGCTACCTGTTCCAGGTCACCGCCGTGGGCGACGGCTATGGCGGGCTCGAGCACCGCGCCAGCACCGCACTGATCTGCCGGCGCAGCGACCTGCCCCACCCCGCGATGGAGGGGGTTTCCGACGGTTACCGATCCTTCCTCGGCCTGTGCAGCCACGAGTACTTCCATACCTGGAACGTCAAGCGCATCAAGCCGGCCGCCTTTGTCGACTATGACCTCAGGGCCGAGCAGTACACGCGGCTGCTGTGGGTCTTCGAAGGCTTCACCTCCTACTACGACGATCTGACCCTGGTCCGTTCAGGCGTGCTCGATCCGGGCGCCTACCTGAAGCTGCTCTCGGGCACGATCTCGAACGTTCAGCGCGGCCCGGGCCGCCTGCTGCAGAGCGTGACCGAGTCGAGCTTCGACGCCTGGACCCGCTACTACCGGCAAGACGAGAACGCGCCCAATGCAATCGTCAGTTACTACACCAAGGGGGCGCTGGTCGCCCTATGCCTGGATCTGACGATCCGTGCCCGCAGCCGCGGCAAGCGTTCGCTCGACGACGTGATGCGGCTGATGTGGCAGCGCTGGGGACGCGACTTCTACCGGCTGGCGCCTGAGCAGCGCGGCGGGGTCGCCGAGGACGGCCTGCCGGCCCTGCTCGCCGAGGCCACCGACCTGGATCTGAGCCGCGAGATCCGGGCCTGGAC
>JBAYOD010000202.1:0-6082 GCA_041678445.1 Burkholderiaceae bacterium
GCCGGATGCGCACAGCCCGATCGTGCTGCCGAGTCAGATTCGCTGCCAAATCAGGTTCGCAGCCGAGCCGGACTGAGACGGTTTTGCGTTCGCTCGCAGGCCACTGTCTGCCAGGACGCGGGGCGAGGCTTTCGGCGCACGCCTTGTGCGCAGCCGCGGAGCACAGGGCTCGTGGCCGCGCGCGCCAGCGCGCACCAACAATCTGACTTGCCGCCGACTGTTTGAGCGAAACGAACGAAGCGAAGCGAAGGGAGTGCAGCGAGTTTCGGCGGCAGGCCACGAACCCAAGCACCGCAGGGTACCCCGCGCAGCGGGGCAAGCACCCGGCGTGCGCCGAAAGCTTCGTCCCGCGTCCTGGCTCGCTGTGCCCGAACCCCTGGCCGGCCGCCGTGAAATCGGGCGGTTCCGGGATTTTTTCCGCAGGTGCGCGATCGGCTGTCGCGTTGGTGGCCGGAATCGGTAATATTCGCAGCGCTACACACCTTTCGGAGAAAACTCCATGTTCGTTCGCCTGATTGCCGGGGTCGCCGGCGTTGCCCTGGGTATTGCTGCGGGCGTGGCTTCCGCCCAGCAGCAATACCCGTCGCGGCCGATCGAAGTCACCGTGCCGTTTGCTGCCGGCGGCCCCACCGATACCGTCGCGCGGGCGGTTGCCGACGCGATGACCAAGAGCCTGCCCGGTGCCAATTTCGTGGTCGCCAACGCCGCCGGGGCCGGTGGCACGATCGGCGTGGCCAAGGTGGCGCGTGCCGCACCCGATGGCCATTCGCTGCTGATCTTCCACATCGGCATGGCCACCGGGCCGACCCTGTACCGGAAGCTGTCCTACGATCCGCTGAAGGACTTCGAGTACATCGGCCTGATCAACGACGTGCCGATGACCATCATGGTGCGCAAGGATTTCCCGGGCAATTCGGTCAAGGAAGTCTTCGACAACATCAAGGCGAATGCCTCGAAGGTCACGCTGGCCAACGCCGGCATCGGTTCGGCGTCGCACCTGTGCGGGCTGATGCTGCAAAGCGCCCTCGGCCAGGAACTGGTCACCGTGCCGTACAAGGGCACGGCGCCAGCGATCGCCGACCTGCTGGGCGGCCAGGTCGACATCCTGTGTGACCAGACGACCAATACGACGCCGCAGATCAAGGCCGGCAAGGTCAAGCCGGTAGCGATCACCTCGCCGGCGCGCATCCCGTCGCTGCCCGACCTGCCGACCATGATCGAGTCCGGCTACGAGGGCTTCGACGTGGCCATCTGGCACGGCATGTATGCGCCCAAGGGCACGCCGGTGGCGGTCATCGACAAGCTCGTGCCGGCGCTGCAGAAGGCGCTTCAGGATCCCGGCCTGAACCAGCGCTTCTCCGACCTGGGCGCCACCACGGCGACCGCTGAGCGGGCAACGCCGGAGGCGCTGAACAAGCACCTGGCGGCCGAGATCGCCCGCTGGAAGCCGGTGATCGAGAAAGCCGGCGTCTACGCCGACTGAGCGGCGGAACGGGCGCAGTAACGGCCGGCCCGGACACGCTGATCCGGTTGCCGGCCGACGGCAGACCCGCCGCCGGCCGGCTGCGGTAAAGTCCGGGGCATGAATCCCCGCAGACTGCTGCTCGACAGCTTCGCGGCGGCGGTTGCCGCTGCCGATCCGCTGCAGGCCCTGGCCGGCTTCCTGCCCGGTCCGCAGGCCATCGGCGCGTTTCGGCGCACCCTCGTGGTCGGCGCAGGCAAGGCGGCGGCCAGCATGGCGATGGCGGTCGAGCAGGCATGGCCGGCCGGCGCACCGCTCGAGGGGCTGGTCATCACCCGCTATGCGCACGGCCTGCCCTGCCGGCGCATCCAGGTCGTCGAAGCCGGCCACCCGGTGCCCGACGAGGCCGGTGAGCGGGCGGCGGCCGAGATCCTCGCCCGGTCGGCCGAGCTGACCGACGACGACCTGCTGCTGGTCCTGGTGTCCGGCGGTGGCTCCAGCCTGCTCAGCCTGCCGGTCGACGGGGTGCCGATGGCCGATCTCAAGGCGGTCACGCGCGCCCTGCTGGCCAGCGGCGCACCGATTCAGGAAATGAACGTGCTGCGCAAGCACCTGTCGCGCATCCAGGGCGGGCGGCTGGCGCAGGCCACCCGTGCCCGGGTGCTCGCGCTGGTCGTCTCGGACGTAGCCGGTGACGATCTGTCGGCGATCGCCAGCGGCCCCTGCGCGCCCGATCCGAGCACTTATGCCGATGCCCTCGAAGTGCTGGCACGCTGGCAGGTCGAGCCCCCGGCCGCAGTGGCCGCCCACCTGCAGGCGGGCCTTCGCGGCGAGGTCGACGAGACCCCGAAGCCGGGCGACCCCTTGTTCGGGCGGGTTCGCCACGAGATGATTGCCACCGCCCATCGCAGCCTCGAAGCGGGGGCGGCAGTGTTCGATCGCGCCGGCATCCGGGCCGCCATCCTCGGCGACACGGTGACCGGCGAGGCGCGTGACGTCGCCCAGGTCATGGCGGCGCTGGTGCGCGAGATCAGCGCCCGCGACGCGCCCTTTGCACGGCCGGTGGCGCTGGTGTCCGGCGGCGAGTGCACGGTCACGGTGCGCGGCAACGGCCGTGGCGGCCGCTGCGCCGAGTTCCTGCTGGCGCTGGCCATCGAGCTTGGCGGCCTGCCGCAGGTCTGGGCGATCGCGGCCGATACCGACGGAATCGACGGCATCGAGGACAACGCCGGTGCACTGCTGGCACCCGATTCGCTGGCCCGCGCCGGGGCGGCAGGGCTGGCGCCCCGGCGCCTGCTCGATGCCAACGATGCCTGGCATTTCTTTTCGCCGCTCGATGACCTGGTCGTCACCGGGCCGACCCGCACCAACGTCAACGACTACCGGGCGATCCTGCTGCTGCCGGACCCGGGCCGCAGCCAGCCGGTGCCCGCATCCTGATGGAGTCCCGATTGTCGACCCAAGCCGATCCGCCGCAGACGCTGTCGCTGACCCGCCCCGACGACTGGCACCTGCACCTGCGCGACGGCGTGGCCCTGCAGGCCGTCGCCGCCGCCAGCGCCCGGCAGTTCGCCCGCGCGATCATCATGCCGAACCTGCAGCCGCCGGTGACCACGGTGGCCCAGGCGCTGGCGTATCGCGACCGCATCCTGGCCGCCCTGCCACCGGGCAGCGGGTTCGAGCCGCTGATGACCCTCTACCTGACCGACGTCACGCCGGCAGACGAGATCCGGCGGGCGGCCGCCAGCGGGGTCGTCCGGGCGGTGAAGCTGTATCCGGCCGGCGCGACGACCAACTCGGATGCCGGCGTGACCGACATCCACCGGCCGCGGGCCGCGCTCGAGGCCATGCAGCAGGTCGGAATGCCGCTGCTGGTGCACGGTGAAGTGACTGATCCGGGAGTCGACGTCTTCGATCGCGAAGCAGTCTTCATCGACCAGGTGCTGGAGCCGCTGCGGCACGATTTTCCGGAGTTGCGGATCGTGTTCGAGCACATCACCACCCGCGAGGCCGCCCAGTACGTTGCGCAGGCTGCCGACGGCGTCGGGGCGACGATCACCGCGCATCACCTGCTGTACAACCGCAATGCGATCTTCAGCGGCGGCCTGCGCCCGCACTGGTACTGCCTGCCGGTGCTCAAGCGCGAGTTGCATCGCGAAGCCCTGGTGGCCGCGGCGGTCAGTGGCAGTCCCCGTTTTTTCCTGGGCACCGACAGCGCCCCGCATCCGGCCCGGCTGAAAGCGCATGCTGCGGCCTGTGCCGGCTGCTATACGGCGCCGCACGCGATCGAGCTGTACGCCACCGCGTTCGAGCGTGCCGGGGCGCTCGAACGCCTGGAAGCCTTCGCGAGCTTCAACGGACCGGATTTCTACCGGCTGCCGCGCAACACCGGGCGGGTGACGCTGCGCCGCGAAAGCTGGGCGATTCCCGAACAGCTTCCCTATGGCGACGACGAGATCGTTCCGCTCGCCGGGGGCGAGACGCTGGATTGGCGGCTGGCGGACTGAAGCCCGGGCGGCGCAGCCCGTGAACCGGCACGAGGCGGCGGATACGCTCTCGCCGTGGTTCACGCCGTTCGCGCCCTGGTTCTCACAGACCGACCCGCGCGCCGCAGGGCGTCTCGATCTCGACCGCCTGAACGCGCTGGCCGGGCAGCGGGTGCTGACGCTGGCCGACGGCCGTCCGCTGCGCTTCGTCGAGGCTGCGGCTACAGGCCGGCTGGCCTACGAGCTGGAGATCGCCGAGACCGCCCGGGTGCCGACCCGGTGCAGCGGCCCGGGTCTCGTGCACGACTGGTTCAATGCCCTGTGCTGGCTGCGCTGGCCGGCGATCAAGGCGCGGCTGAATCGCCTGCAGACCGACGCCATCCGGGCCGATCCCGGCAGCCTGAGCGGCCGGCGGGGCCCGCTGCGCGATGCGATCACCCTGTTCGACGAGAGCGGCGCGCTGATGGTGGGCGCCGACGGTGCGATGCTGTCGGCCTGGCGGGCCTTCGACTGGCCCGGGCTGTTCGTCGCGCACCGCGACCGCTTTGCGATGCCGGCTGGGCAGGGGTGGACGACGGAAGAGAGGTCGACGACGGGTCGGGGCCAGGCGGCGGAACCGGGCCGGGCGACAGTGCTGGTCGTCGGCCACGCCCTGCTCGAAAAGTTGCTGACGCCGTACAAGGCGATCTGCGCGCAGGCGCTGGCCGTGGCAGCGGTTGCCGGGCCGGATGCCGCTGCACCGGCGGCCGACGGACCCGATGCCGGCACGCAGGATCTGCCGGATTCGGCGGATGCTTGCGACCGCCTGGACGCGGCCGTGGCCGCCTCGCTGGCACCGGCGACGCTGGCGCGCGAGCGGCTGATGCCGTTGCCGGTGCTGGGAGTGCCGGGCTGGTGGCCGGAGAACGCCGATCCGGCGTTCTACAATGATGACGAAGTTTTCAGACGTGGCCGACGAAGGAGTGTGCAGACATGAAAGTCCTGATCACCGGCGGTGCCGGTTTCCTTGGCCAGCAACTGGCCCGCGCCTTGCTCGAGCGCGGCAGCCTGCGGCTGGATGATGACGATGTCCGGGTCGACCGGGTCGTCTGCTTCGATCAGGGCCCGGGCAGTCTGCAGGATCCACGGCTCGACTATCTGACCGGCGATATCTCCGATCCGGCGACGGCCCGGCGGCTGGTGGACCGTGACACCGGCGTGGTCGTCCATCTGGCGGCCGTGGTCAGTGGCGGTGCCGAGGCCGATTTCGATCTGGGCATGCGTGTCAACCTCGATGGCGCCCGCTGGCTGCTCGAAGCCTGCCGCGCTGCCGGCCATCGGCCGCGCGTGCTGTTCAGCAGTTCGATCGCCGTGTTCGGCGGGGATCTGCCCGCGGTGGTGACCGATGCCACCACGCCGACGCCGCAGGGCTCCTACGGCGTCCAGAAGCTGATCGGTGAACTGCTGGTCCAGGATTTCACCCGCAAGGGCTATATCGACGGGCGCAGCGTGCGGGTGCCCACGGTCGTGGTCCGGCCGGGACTGCCGAATGCCGCGGCCTCGGGTTTCGCCTCCGGCATCATCCGCGAGCCCCTGGCCGGGGTCGAGGCGATCCTGCCGGTGGAACCCGACACGCGAATGTGGGTCGCTTCGCCGCGGGCGGTGATCGGAATGTTCCTGCACGCGCTGGCGCTCAAGCCGGCCGACTGGGGCTGGAACCGTGCGATCAACCTGCCGGGCCTGGTGGTCAGCATGGAAGAGGAGCTGGCCGCGCTGCGCAAGCTGGCCGGTGAGCAGGCGGTGGCCCTGGTGCGCCACCAGCCCGACGAGGACGTGCTGAAGCTGGTGCGCACCTGGGCGGGCGACTTCGACACTTCGCGCGCGAAGGCGATGGGTTTTCGCGCCGACCCGGACTTCGTGACCATCGTGCGCAACTACATCGCCGACAACCCGGACGCGATCCGGCTGCCCGGCGTGAAGCGCTGACACCGGTTCGCATTCGAACGTTCGGGGCGCCAAGGTCCGGGGGGCTTCGCCTGGCCGGCGCCGGGTGCTTGGCCCCGCTGCGCGGGGCGGCCCTCGGTGCTCGGGTTCCTGGCTGCGCGGCGTGACTCGCTGCGCTCCCGCCGCTGTGCGGCGCTCGCTGCGCTCAGAC
>JBAYOD010000203.1:0-6019 GCA_041678445.1 Burkholderiaceae bacterium
ATCCAAAATCTGACTTGCCGCCGACTGTCTGAGCGCAGCGAGCGCCGCGTAGCGGCGGGAGCGAAGCGAGTTTCGGCGGCAGGCCGCGAGCGCGAGCATCGGAGGGCACCCCGCGAAGCGGGGCAAGCACCCGGCGTGCGCCGGAAACTTCGCCCCGCGTCCTGGCACGGCGTGCGCCGAAAGCCTCGCCCCGCGTCCTGGCCCGCCGCGCCTTGTCGGTCGAACGCGAAGCGACTGAAGGCTCGGCGGCGGCCGAACGGAATCTGCCGATGACGTAAAATGAACGGCTTTGCACCGGCTACGGCCATTTTGCGCTGGGCGCGACCGGTTCCGCACCGGATGACCGGCGCCGCTCTCGAGGACTGCACGCATGTTCGACCGCAACCACGGCATCGCCCAGACCGACCCTGAGCTCTGGAACGCGATCCGCCGCGAAAACCAGCGCCAGGAAGCGCATATCGAGCTGATCGCGTCGGAGAACTACGCCAGCCCGGCGGTGATGGCCGCCCAGGGCTCGCAGCTGACCAACAAGTATGCCGAGGGCTATCCGGGCCGGCGCTACTACGGTGGCTGCGAGTTCGTCGACATTGCCGAGCAACTGGCCATCGACCGGATCCGGCAGCTGTTCGGCGCCGAGTGCGCCAACGTCCAGCCGCATTCGGGGGCGCAGGCCAACGAGGCCGTGCTGCTCGCCTTCCTGCAGCCCGGCGACACGATCATGGGGATGAGCCTGGCCGAAGGCGGCCACCTGTCGCACGGGATGGCGCTGAACATGTCGGGCAAGTGGTTCAAGGTCGTCTCGTACGGACTCGACGAAGCCGAGCAGATCGATTACGACGCGATGGAGCGCCTGGCCCACGAGTCGCGGCCGAAGCTGATCATCGCCGGCGCCTCGGCCTACAGCCTGCGCATCGACTGGGCGCGGTTCGCCAAGGTGGCCAGGGAGGTCGGGGCCCTGCTGATGGCCGACATGGCGCACTATTCGGGGCTGATCGCCGGTGGCGTCTACCCGAGCCCGGTCGGGCACGCCGACATCGTCACCTCGACGACCCACAAGAGCCTGCGCGGCCCGCGCGGCGGCTTCATCCTGATGCCGCAGCAGTACGAGAAGCCGATCAACTCGGCGATCTTCCCGGGCCTGCAGGGCGGCCCGCTGATGCATGTCATCGCCGCCAAGGCGGTCGCTTTCCAGGAGGCGCTGCAGCCGGCCTTCCGCGACTATGCCCGGCAAGTCGTCGCCAATGCCAATGTCCTGGCCCAGGCGCTGACCGACCGCGGGCTGCGCATCGTGTCGGGGCGCACCGAGTCGCACCTGATGCTGGTCGACCTGCGTGCCAAGAAGATCACCGGCAAGCAGGCCGAACAGGTGCTGGGCGAGGCCCACATCACCTGCAACAAGAACGCCATTCCGAACGATCCTGAGAAGCCCATGGTGACCAGCGGCATCCGGGTCGGCACGCCGGCGATGACCACGCGCGGCTTCCGCGAGGACGAAGTGGCGCTGGTCGGCAATCTGATCGCCGACGTGCTCGAGCGTCCGGACGACAGTGCGCGGATCGCCCAGGTGCGTGAGAAGGTCGAACAGCTGACCGCGAAATTCCCGGTCTACGTGGGCTGAGCCGTGCCGGAATCCGCGCCGTGCGTTGTCCCTTCTGCGATCACCCCGATACCCAGGTCGTCGAGACTCGCGAATCCGACGAAGGCGACAGCATTCGTCGGCGCCGCCGCTGCCTGAACTGCGGCAAGCGCTTCACCACCTACGAGCGCGCCGAGCTGTCGCTGCCGGCGGTGGTCAAGCGCAACGGCACGCGTGCCGACTTCGACCGGCGCAAGCTGCGCGCGTCGATGGCGCTGGCCCTGCGCAAGCGGCCGGTCAGCGCCGAGGCGGTCGACGCTGCCATCCACCGGATCGAGGAAAAGCTGCTCAGCCTCGGCCTGCGCGAGGTCGACAGCGAGCAGATCGGCGAACTGGTCATGCGCGAACTGCGCAAGCTCGACAAGATCGGCTATGTGCGCTTCGCGTCGGTCTACCGCAAGTTCGAGGACGTCGACGAGTTTTCCGAGGTGATCCAGGAAGTGCAGACGCGCCGCAAGGGCGGCGCCTGAGCGCCGCAGTCTGCACAGCCCGGCGTAACGCGGCCCGGCGCCAGGTGTTGCCGGGCCGGCGCCGGGTATTGCCCGCTCGGCGTTACGTGCTCAGCGCCGGGCGTTGCGGATCGCGTCCAGTGTCAGGTTGGGCGTGATCGCCTGCGGATCGACGGCAAGCTCGATGACCGCCGGCCGGCGCTTCTCGCCGATGAATGCCAGCGCCTCGCGCAGCGCAGGTTCGAAGGCCTCCGTGCGTGCGACATGGGCGCCGAAACCGCCGTAGGCCTGCGCCAGCTTCACGAAATCCGGATTGGTCAGCGTCGTGCCGAGCACCCGGTCCGGGTAGTCACGCTCCTGGTGCATGCGGATCGTGCCGTACATGCCGTTGTTGAACACGATGACGAGCAGGCCGCCATCGTACTGGGCTGCGGTGGCCAGCTCCTGGCCGGTCATCAGGAAGTCGCCATCGCCGGCGAAGCAGACCACGGTGCGTTCGGGCGCGGTGAGGGCCGCGGCCACGGCTGCCGGCACGCCGTAGCCCATCGCCCCCGAGGTCGTCGACAACTGGGTGCGCAGCCCTGCGTATGGCCAGAATCGATGCGCCCAGGTGGCGAAATTGCCAGCGCCGTTGGCAATGATGGTGTCGGCCGGCGCCACCCGCTTGAGGGTCTGCACGATCTCCCAGAGATTGAGCGCCGGCGGCTCGTCGTGGCGCTCGCCCGGCGTGTAGATCGGCGGCTGGCGCTGCCAGGCCTCGTACTGCGCGCGTGCGTCGCCGACACTGGCCACCCAGGCCTTCGAATCGACCGACACCCCGCGCAGCGCCGCGGCGATCTCGGGCATGCCCGAGGCGATCATCAGGTCGGCCTGGTAGACGGTGCCCAGTTCATCGGTGCCGGCATGCACGTGAACCAGTTTCTGCGCCGGCTTCGGCACCGACAGCAGCGTGTAGCCCGAGGTGGTCATCTCGCCCAGCCGCGGACCGATCGCGATCAGGAGGTCCGATTCGCGGACCCGTGCGGCCAGCTTCGGATTGATGCCGATGCCGACGTCGCCGATGTAGTTCGGGTGGCGATTGTCGAACAGATCCTGGTAGCGGAACGCGCAGCTCACCGGCAGGCGGTTTGCCTCGGCGAAGGCGCGGATGTCGTCGCAGGCCTGCGCCGTCCAGCCGGTTCCGCCGAGCATCAGCACCGGCCGCCTGGCCGTTGCCAGCAGTTCGCGCAGACGCTCGATCTGCGCCGGCGCCGGGCTGGCGCGCACCGGCACATGGGGCCGCGCATCGGTCACCGCAGCCTGCTGCACCAGCATGTCCTCGGGCAGGGCCAGCACCACCGGCCCCATCCGGCCGCTGGTGGCCACCTGGAAGGCGTGGGCGACGTACTCGGGAATCCGGTCGGCGCGATCGATCTGGGCGGTCCACTTGGCCATCTGGCCGAACATCCGCCGGTAGTCGATCTCCTGGAAGGCCTCGCGTTCGCTGCAATCGGTGCCGACCTGGCCAATGAAGACCACCATCGGCACCGAATCCTGGAAGGCCGCGTGGATGCCGATCGAGGCATTGGTTGCACCCGGTCCGCGGGTGACCATCAGCACGCCGGGCTTGCCGGTCAGCTTGGCGTAGGCATCGGCCATGAAGGCGGCGCCGCCTTCCTGCCGGCAGATCACGAAGCGGATCGCGTCGCGGTGCGGATACAGGCCGTCGAGGACAGCCAGATAGCTTTCGCCGGGGACACCGAAAATGGTATCGACGCCGTGCACGGCCAGCGCGTCAGCGAGGATCTGGCCGCCTGCGCGGGCCAGGGGTGCGGGGTGGGTGGTCACGAGAGTCTCCTGTGCGCTGCCGGCGCTACATGGTTTCGGTGTAGAGGGATGGCTTGCGGCCTCGATTCTAGCCTTGCGTGCCGCTTTGGCCGCAGCGGCGATAATCGGAGACCTTGCAAGCAACGGGGGCGGGCGGCAGGCAGATGTTCACCCAGGCCGATCATCAGTACATGTCGCGGGCGCTCGAACTGGCGGCCCGCGGGTTGTGGACGACCTCACCGAATCCGCGGGTGGGCTGCGTCATCGTGCGCAACCAGCGGGTCGTTGCCGAGGCCTGGCACCGTCGCGCCGGCGAGCCGCATGCCGAAGTGCTCGCGCTCGCCCAGGCCGACGGGGGGGCGCGCGGCGCCACCGTCTATCTCACCCTCGAACCCTGCAGTCATCATGGCCGCACGCCGCCCTGCGTCGAGGCGCTGCTCGAAGCGCGCGTCGGCCGGGTGGTGGTCGCCATGGAAGATCCGAATCCGCTGGTGGCCGGCCGGGGCCTGGCACGCCTGCGCGAGGCCGGGATCGACGTGCGCTGCGGGCTGCTCGAACAGGACGCCAGCGAGCTCAACATCGGCTTCGTCTCGCGCATGACCCGCCAGCGTCCCTGGGTCAGGATGAAGCTGGCGGCCAGCCTGGACGGGCGCACGGCGCTGCCCGACGGCGCCAGCCAGTGGATCACCGGGCCGGCCGCCCGCGACGATGGCCATGCCTGGCGGGCGCGGGCCTGCGCCGTGCTCACCGGCATCGGCACCGTGCGCGACGACGATCCGCAACTGACCGTGCGGGCCGTCGAAACCGAGCGCCAGCCGCTGCGCGTGCTGGTCGATTCGGGGCTTGCCGTGCCGCTCGACGCCCGGTTGCTGGCGGGCGGCAATGTGCTGATCGCCTGCGCCCGGGCCGATCCGGCCCGGGCCCGCGCGCTGCGCAGCCGCGGTTGCGAGGTCGTCGAGCTGGCCGGTGCCGGCGGCCGGGTCGACCTGGCCGGGCTGCTGCGCGAGCTGGCGGCGCGCGGGGTCAACGAGCTGCATGTGGAGGCCGGTCATCGGCTCAACGGCGCCCTGCTGGGCGAGGGCTGCGTCGACGAACTGCTCGTCTATCTCGCGCCGCTGCTGCTCGGCAACGCCGTCGGCATGCTCGACCTGGTGCCGCCCGAGTCGCTGGCGGCCGCGCAGCGCCTGACCTTGCAGGCAGTCGACCGGCTCGGCGACGATCTGCGAGTGCGCGCGCGCCTGCTGTCGCCGGCCGGAGCGCCCAACCCGTCATCCAAGGAGTTGTGGACGTGTTCACTGGAATCGTTGCGGCCGTCGGCCGGATAAGCGAAATCGAGCCGCTGGGCGCCGGGGCGGCGCCGGCCGGCAGCGCACCGGCGTCAGATGCCCAGGCTGGCAGTGCCGCCGCGGACAGTTCGGCCGCCGGCGTCAGGCTCTGGGTGGTGGCTGGCGGGCTCGACCTGTCGGATGTCGCGATCGGCGATTCGATCGCCATCCAGGGTGCCTGCATGACGGTCGTCCAGCTCGACGGTGATCGGTTCGCGGTCGACGTGTCGCGCGAGAGCCTGTCGCGCACCGTCGGGCTGGGCGCGCCCGGGGAGGTCAACCTCGAAAAGGCGCTGCGCCTGGCCGACCGACTCGGCGGGCATCTGGTCAGCGGCCACGTCGACGGCGTGGGCCGGGTCGTGCGCTTCGAGCCGGTCGGCGAATCCTGGCTGCTGGGCGTGCGCGCGCCGCCGGCCCTGGGCCGCTACCTGGCCTTCAAGGGGTCGATCACGGTCGACGGTGTCAGCCTGACGGTGAACCGGATCGAGGATGGCGCCGAGGGCACCCTGTTCGAGATCAACCTGATCCCGCACACGGTCGCTGCGACCACGCTGAAATCGCTGCAGCCGGGCCGTTTCGTGAACCTCGAAATCGACCTGATCGCACGCTATGTCGAGCGGATGCTCAGCGCGTCGCCGCCTGCCTGACGGCGCCGCGCCACCCCCCGATCCAGCCTCCGGGCCGGGCGAAGCGACAGCGTAGAATGCCGTCATGACACTTGCCAGCACTGCCGAGATCATTGCCGAGCTGAAGGCCGGCCGGATGGTCATCCTCGTGGACGAGGAAGACCGCGAGAACGAAGG
>JBAYOD010000204.1:0-5981 GCA_041678445.1 Burkholderiaceae bacterium
CGGCTGCCAACATCCTGGGGCTCGCTCCCTACCTGGACCGCTTTCCGCGCCAGCTCTCGGGGGGCCAGCGCCAGCGCGTCGCAATGGGCCGCGCCATCGTCCGCAACCCGCAGGTCTTCCTGTTCGACGAGCCGCTGTCCAACCTCGACGCCAAGCTGCGCGTGCAGATGCGCACCGAGATCAAGGAGTTGCACCAGCGGCTCAAGACCACGTCGATCTATGTCACGCACGACCAGATCGAGGCCATGTCGATGGCCGACCGGATCGTCGTCATGCACGATGGCATCGTCGAACAGATCGGCGCGCCGCTGGAACTGTACGACCAGCCGGCCAACGTGTTCGTTGCCACCTTCATCGGCTCGCCGGCGATGAACATGCTGACCGGCCGGATCGGCGGTGACGGCAGCAGCATCGAACTGGCCGGCGACAGTGCCCGCATTCCGGTCACCGGGCTGGCCGCCACCCCCGGCCAGGATGTCATCTGCGGCATCCGGCCCGAACACCTGACTCTGGGCGACAGCGGCATCCCGGCCACGGTCAGCGTGATCGAACCGACCGGGGCCGATACGCAGGTCTTCACGCGGTGCCCGGCCGGCGAGCTGAGCGCGATCTTCCGCGAGCGCCACGATTTCCGCCCTGGCGCGCAGATCTTTCTCGAACCGCAGCCAGGGGCGGTTCATGTGTTTGACGCAGCAAACGGCCAGCGGCTCCCGGCGAGAGCCTGAACCGCTGCCGCGATTCCACGGCCCCGAAACGAAGGAGACATGTCATGACACAACGTCGCGAATTCCTGAAAACCACCACCGGTGTCGCTGCTGGCGCCTCCGTCGCCGCACCGGCGCTCTGGATTCCGAATGCCAGCGCCCAGACCTGGAACAACGAGCCGGAGAAGGGTGCCCGGCTGCGTGTGCTGCGCTGGAGCCGCTTCGTCCAGGGCGACATCGACCAGTACATGGCAAACGTCAAGAAGTTCACCGACAAGTACGGCATCGAGGTCCGCGTCGACAATGAGAGCTGGGAAGACGTCCGGCCCAAGGCGGCCGTGGCGGCCAACGTCGGCAGCGGCCCCGACATCGTGCTGTCGACCAATGACGACGCCAACCTGTACCCGGACAAGCTGCTCGACGTCACCGACCTGTGCGACTACCTGGGCGCCAAGTACGGCGGCTGGTACCCGGTCTGCGAATCCTTCCTGAAACCCGACGGCAAACGCTGGATCGGCGTCGCCCTGGGCGCCTCGGGCAACATCCTGGTCTATCGCAAGAGCCACGTCGAAGCCGCCGGCTTCAGCGAGTTCCCGCGTGATACCGACGGCTTCATGAAGCTGATGAAGGCCATGAAGGAGAAGGGCACGCCGGGGGGCTTCGCGCTGGGCAACGCCACCGGCGACTGCGGCTGGACCTACTGGCTGATCTGGGCCTTCGGCGGCCAGCTCGTCGACACGAACAACAACGTCGTGATCAACAGCCCGGAAACGGTGAAGGCGCTCGAATACATCCGCGAGATGTACCCGACCTTCGTCCCCGGTACGCTGTCGTGGCTGGACCCGAACAACAACAAGGCCTTCCTCGACGGCCAGGTCAGCATCACGAACAACGGGATCTCGGTCTACTACGCTGCCAAGAACTCCACCGATCCGCGGCTCAAGGCGATGGTCGACGACATCTACCATGCGCCGTTCCCGATCGGACCAGTGGGCGTGCCCACCGAGTGGCACCTGTTCTTCAACCAGATGATCTTCAAGTACACCAAGTACCCGAAGGCCGCGAAGGAGTTCCTGCGCTTCATGATGGAGGAGGAACAGTACGGTCCGTGGATGCAGGCCTCGTTCGGCTACACGGCCCAGCCGCTGCGCGCCTACGAGAAGAACCGGGTCTGGACCGACGACCCGAAGGCCACCCCGTACCGCGATTGCGTGAAGAACATGCGCCCGGCCGGCTATGCGGGTCAGCTCGGCTACGCGTCGGCCGGTGCCGCCGCCGACTTCATCGTGCCGAACATGGTCGCCGAGGCCGCCTCCGGACAGCGTTCGCCGAAGGAAGCCGCCGAGCGCGCCCAGAAGCGCGCCGAGCGCTACTACAAGGTCTGAGGGCGCAGTAAACACCGCCTCCCGGAGCCGCCTCTGCGGCGCTCCGGGAGGCGGTTGCCACACGCTCTGGCCCGCCCCTTTCACCTGCCGGCCGCTTCGCGCGGACGGCAATCCCGAGCTTCACGTACCGGCCGATCGACGTGCTCGACAGAATCCTGAACAATCGAAACACGCTCGGGCTGCTCTTCATGCTGCCCGCGGCAACGCTGCTGCTGATCTTCCTGAC
This sequence comes from Burkholderiaceae bacterium, assembly GCA_041678445.1. GTDB lineage: Bacteria > Pseudomonadota > Gammaproteobacteria > Burkholderiales > Burkholderiaceae_E > Zeimonas. Next base: position 2,316 of record JBAYOD010000204.1, read on the forward strand.
CTATCCGCTGGGGCTGGGCGTCTGGCTCGGCTTCACGGACACCAAGATCGGCCGGGCCGGCTCCTTCGTCGGGCTCGAGAACTACGTCTTCCTGTTCGGCGACAGTGTCGCCCGGCTGTCGCTGTTCAACACGCTGTTCTACACGATCATCGCCAGCATCCTGAAGTTCCTGCTCGGCCTGTGGCTGGCGCTGCTGCTGAACAAGCACCTGCCTTTCAAGAGCTTTTTCCGGGCGGTGATCCTGCTGCCCTGGATCGTGCCGACCGCGCTGTCGGCGATCGCCTTCTGGTGGATCTACGACTCGCAGTTCTCGGTCATCAGCTGGGTGCTGATGCGACTCGGGCTGATCGACCAGTACGTCAACTTCCTGGGTGACCCGTGGATGGCGCGTTTCTCGACGATCGCCGCCAACGTCTGGCGGGGCATCCCCTTCGTCGCGATCTCGCTGCTGGCCGGCCTGCAGACGATCTCGCCCAGCCTCTACGAGGCCGCGGCAATCGACGGCGCCACGCCCTGGCAGCAATTCCGCAACGTCACGCTGCCGATGCTCACGCCGATCATCGCCGTCGTGATGACCTTCTCGGTCCTGTTCACCTTCACCGACTTCCAGCTCATCTACGTGCTGACCCGCGGCGGCCCGCTCAACGCCACCCACCTGATGGCCACCCTGTCCTTCCAGCGCGCGATTCCGGGCGGTGCGCTCGGCGAAGGCGCGGCGCTGGCGATCGCGATGGTGCCTTTCCTGCTGGCCGCCATCCTGTTCAGTTACTTCGGCCTGCAGCGCCGCGCCTGGCAGCAAGGAGGTGACCGATGAGCGAGAAGGCCAACGAAACCGCCGGCATGGACTACCTGCAGTCCATTCCGCGCCGCTGGGTCACCGTCTACATCCCGCTGGGAATCTTCGTCTTCATCCTGCTGTTCCCGTTCTACTGGATGGCGATGACCTCGGTGAAACCGAACGAGGAACTGCTCAGCCGGGACGGCAACCCGTTCTGGCTCGCCAGCGTCACCTTCGATCACTTCCACAAGCTGCTGTTCGAGACGCCCTATCCGGAATGGCTGCTGAACACGATGATCATCTCGGTGGCCTCGACCTTCTTCTCGCTGTTCTCGTCGATCCTGGCCGCGTATGCGATCGAGCGGCTGCGCTTCCAGGGCGCCAAGCCGGCCGGCCTGGCGATCTTCTTCGCCTATCTGGTGCCGCCCAGCATCCTGTTCATTCCGCTCGCAACGATCGTCTTCAAGCTCGGGCTGTTCGATACGCGCTGGGCGCTGATCCTGACCTACCCGACCTTCCTGATCCCGTTCTGCACCTGGCTGCTGATGGGTTATTTCCGGTCGATTCCGTACGAGCTCGAGGAATGCGCGCTGATCGATGGCGCCACCCGCTGGGAAATCCTGGTCAAGATCATCCTGCCGCTGGCGGTGCCAGGGTTGATCTCGGCCGGCATCTTCGCGTTCACCCTGTCCTGGAACGAGTTCATCTACGCACTGACCTTCGTGTCGTCATCGGAGGTCAAGACCGTGCCGGTCGGCGTCATCACCGAACTCGTCGAAGGCGACGTCTACCATTGGGGGTCCCTGATGGCCGGCGCCCTGCTCGGCTCGCTGCCGGTTGCAGTGATCTACTCGTTCTTCGTCGAGCACTACGTCTCGGGCATGACCGGTGCCGTCAAGGAATGAGCTTGCCGACATGAGGTTACCGACATGACCGACCATCCCCGCCGCAAACCCGAAGAGCTGCGCAGCCACCGCTGGTACGGTGTCGACACGCTGCGCGCATTCGGCCACCGCTCGCGCACGCTGCAGATCGGCTATGACCGCAGCGAGTTCATGGGCAAGCCGGTGATCGCGATCGTCAACACCTGGAGCGACATCAACCCCTGCCACGCGCACTTCCGCACCCGCGCCGAAGAGGTCAAGCGCGGGGTCTGGCAGGCTGGCGGCTTTCCGGTCGAGATCCCGGCGCTCACGCTGTCGGAGAATTTCCAGAAACCGACGACGATGATGTACCGCAACCTGCTGGCCATGGAGACCGAGGAGATCCTGCGCTCGTATCCGGCCGACGGCTGCGTGCTGCTGGGCGGTTGCGACAAGACCGTGCCGGCGCTGCTGATGGGCGCCTTCAGCATGGACCTGCCGGCCATCTTCATGCCGGCCGGCCCGATGCTGCGCGGCAACTGGCGCGGCCAGCAGCTCGGTTCGGGCAGCGACGTCTGGAAGTACCACTCGGAGCTGCGCGCGGGCAACATCAGCCAGACCGACTGGAACGAGATCGAGGAAGGCATCGCCCGCTCCTTCGGCACCTGCATGACCTTCGGCACGGCCTCGACGATGGCCACGATCGCCGAAGTGCTCGGCTTCATCCTGCCCGGTGGCGCAACCATCCCGTCGGCCGACTCCAACCATCCACGGCTGGCCGCCAATTCGGGCCGGCGCATCGTCGAGATGGTCTGGGAAGACCTCAAGCCCTCGCGCATCCTGAGCCGCGCCAGCTTCGAGAACGCGATCACCGTCATGATGGCCGGCGGCGGCTCGACCAATGCCGTCATCCACATCATCGCGATGGCCAGGCGCGCCGGCATCGACATCACGCTCGACGACTTCGACCGGCTGTCGCAGCGCACGCCGGTCACGCTGAACCTGCGTCCGTCAGGCAAGTACCTGATGGAAGACCTGTTCTACGCCGGTGGCTCGCGGGCTTTCTTCGACACCCTCGGCGACCTGCTCCACCGCGACGTGCCGAGCTGCACCGGCCGCACGCTCGGCGAGAACATCGCAGGCGCACCGGTTCATCTCCCCGACGTCATCCTGCCCCGCGACCAGGCGCTGGACGCGGAAGGCGGAGTCGCGATCCTGCGCGGCAACCTGGCACCCGACGGCGCGGTCATCAAGACTTCGGCGGCCACGCCGGCGCTGCTCAGGCATACCGGCCGGGCAATCGTCTTCGACGACTACAACGAACTCGAACGGCGGCTCGACGATCCCGATCTCGACGTCGACGAGACTTGCATCCTGGTGCTGCGCAACTCGGGCCCCCAGGGCGGTCCGGGAATGCCCGAATGGGGCATGCTGCCGCTGCCCAGGAAGCTGCTGCAGAAAGGCGTGCGCGACATGATCCGGATTTCGGACGCGCGGATGAGCGGCACCAGCTACGGCACGGTCGTCCTGCACGTCGCCCCCGAATCCCGGATCGGCGGCCCGCTCGCCCTCGTCCAGGAGGGCGACATGATCACCCTCGACGTTCCGGGCCGCCAGTTGAGACTCGAGATCGACGACGCCGAGTTCGAGCGCCGCCGGGCGGCCTGGCAGCCGCCTGCACAGCGTTTCGACCGCGGCTACGGCGACCTGTTCACCCGCCACGTCCAGCAGGCCGACCAGGGCTGCGACTTCGATTTCCTGGCCCGGCCGGGGCGCAATCCGGAGCCGGAAATCCACTGATCCGGCTTCGCGTTCGAACGGGATTTCGCGTTCGAGCGCCTGGGGCAGCCAAGGCGCGGGGGGCTTCGCCTGGCCGGCGACGCCGTGCCATTCGACGGGAAAGCATCCGGGGCCACGGCAATCGGGTTGCCGGTCGCGAGCCCCTTGCCGGCTCGCAGGCGGTCGTCAGGCCAGCCGGATGTGCGCAGCCCGATCGTGCTGCCGAGTCAGGTTCGCAGCCGGGTC
>JBAYOD010000205.1:0-5914 GCA_041678445.1 Burkholderiaceae bacterium
AGCGCGTCGTCAACTGCCGTGTTCAGGCTGAACGCAAAGGAGGCGTATCAGCCGTCCGGCCCGGAAAGGCGGGCAGCCTTCTGCAGATCTTCCCAGGCCTTCGCCTTGTCCAGCGGCTGGCGCAGCAGATAGGCCGGATGGTAGGTAACGACCACCGGGATGCTGGTGTCGTCCAGCGCATAGCGATGGAGCCGGCCACGCAGGCTCGCCAGCGAGGCCTCGGTGTCGAGCAGTGCATGGGCGGCCACCTTCCCGACCACCAGGATCACCTTCGGCCGGATCAGCGCGATCTGCCTGCGCAGATAAGGCATGCAGCGCGCCACCTCCTCGGGCTGAGGATTGCGATTGCCCGGAGGCCGGCATTTCAGCACGTTGGCGATGTAGGCACCCCGTTGGCGCGAGCGCCCGACCGCGGCCAGCATCGCGTCGAGCAACTGCCCGGCCCGGCCGACGAAGGGCTCGCCGAGCCGGTCCTCGTCGGCACCCGGCGCCTCGCCGATCACCATCCAGCCGGCCTGCTCGTCACCGACACCGAACACCGTGTTGGTACGCTGCTCGCACAGCCGGCAGGCATGGCAGGCGGCCACGGCTGCGCGCAGACCCGCCAAGTCGAGCCCGTCGGCAGCGGCGGCAGGCGATCCGATCGCTTCGGACGGACTGATCGCTTCGGACGAACTGATCGCTTCGGACGGTCCGATCGCTTCGGACGGTCCGATCGCTTCGGGCGGTCCGACTGCTGCGATCGGTTCGATTTCATCGGCCGGTCCGGTGTCACTGGCCAACTGCCGGTCGTCCGCCTCCGCCGGCTGGCGAGGCCGCCACAGCGGCCCGATCTCCAGGGCGGCCCAGGCCCGCCGTTGCGACAGCTTCACCGCCGCCCCCCCTGCCTGACCAACCCACCGCGCAGGAATTCCCGGACATCGTGCGGCGAACCGGCGGGCGCTTCGGCGGTCGGCACGAAGCGCCGGAAATAGACCCAGGCGTCTTCGCGACCGCGCTGCCCGGCCGGATAGTAGCGACGACGGATGCCGATCCGCTCGAAACCGCTGGTTTCGTAGAGTCGCAATGCCGGCAGGTTCGACGGGCGCACTTCGAGCACCATGCCGTGCGCACCGCGTCCGACTGCCTCTGCGCACAGCCAGGTGAGCACCGCCCGGCCAACACCGCGCCCCTGGCGAGCGGCTGCCACGCTCAGGTTGAGCAGGTGGACCTCCTCGGGAATCTGCATCATCACGGCATAGGCGGCGAGCTGCCGGTCCGCATCCTCGAACAGCCAGCAGTCATAGCCAGCCAGGATCGAGTCCGCGAAGTTGCCACGGGTCCACGGAGACGGATAGATCACCCGTTCGATCTCGATGACCCGGTCGAGATCGGCTTCGGTCATCGCGCGGGCCCGCCAGCCCGGCAGGGGCGCTGCGCTCATCATCGTGCCGCGCGCTGCCGACGCAGCCGGGCCTGTTCGTCGACATCGAGCGCGACCTTGTCACGGACATAGACCGGCGCAGCCTGTTCGGCGACGACGGTGCAGCCCTCGCGCCACAGCGTCCAGCCGAGTTCCGCGATCGCCCGTGCGTCGGCCGGCTGGGCAGCACGTACCGCCCCGTCGTCGCCGAAATCCTGCGCCCACTCGCTGGCCAGCTCGACCGTGATCCAGGCGTCGCCCGCGGGCAGCCAGGGTTGCCCGGCCAGCTCGGGCCGGTGCTGCTCGAGCGCCGCGCGCGCCAGCGCCTGCGGCAGGGCTTCGGGCCGGGCCAGCAAGGGTCCGGTCAACGGCGTGACGAGCGGCCCGTCACCGGGCGACTCCGGCGCCCGCACCTGGCACAGCATCGCATAGAGCTCGCCCATCCGGGCGTCGTTGGCGACCCGCACGATCGCCTGCGAGGCGCCATGCTGGCGCAGGCTGCGCCAGGCAGCCGCTTCGAGGCTCCCGACCATGATCACCGGCAGCGTGCGCGCAAACGCGAGCCCCTGGGCGACGGCGCAGGCAATCCGCAGGCCGGTGAAAGCGCCCGGCCCGGCGTCGAAGGCAATTGCCGAGACTGTCGCCAGGCCTGGCTGGCCGAGCACTTCGTCGATCATCGCGAGCAGGCGCGTCGACTGTTCGGCTCCGGCCGGCTCGGCGATGCTGTCACACTCGAGCCCGGCCGGCCCGGCACGCAGCACGGCCACCGATACACAAGCGCCGGAACTCGCGATCGCCAGCAGGCGCCCTCCCGGCGAAACTGCCGGCGGGCGAATCGAATGCGCCGCGCAAGGGGCGACGCCTGACATCATGGTGTTGGCGTTCATCGCAGACCGCGATTCTAGCCCGCGGGTGCCCGCTCCGGAACCGTCGCCCCAAAGCCTTCGATAAGAGCGACAATAGTCCCCGGCCACTCACCCATCCACCCATCTCCACCTTGTTCCTGAACGTTCAGAGGAGTTTCCATGGCTGCCAAGAAAACACCTGAAATCGACATCGGCATCAAGAGCAGCGACCGTGAAAAGATCGTCGACGGCCTGTCCGTGCTGCTGGCGGACAGCTATACGCTTTACCTGATGACGCACAATTTCCACTGGAACGTCACCGGGCCGCTGTTCAACAGCCTGCACCAGATGTTCATGGATCAGTACACCGAGCAGTGGAATGCGCTCGACCTGATCGCCGAGCGCATCCGCGCCCTCGGCCACCCGGCCCCCGGCACCTATCGCGAGTTCGTCAAGCTGGCCACGATCAAGGAAATCGAGGGCGTCCCGTCGGCCACCGAGATGCTCCGCCACCTGGTCAGCGCGCAGGAAGCCACGGCGCGCACGGCCCGCAAGCTGTTTCCGGTGGTCGACGCCGCCAGCGACGAACCGACTGCCGACCTGCTGACACAGCGTCTGGAAACCCACGAGAAAACCGCCTGGATGCTGCGCAGCATGCTCGACAACTGAGGCTGGCGGCTGGAAACCGAGATTGACGGCCGACGTCCGCCCGGTCTGCCTGCCGACGGCGGCGCTGTCTGATCAGCGCTGCCGCTTCTCGGCCTCACGCACCTGCCGGCGCAGTTGCCGACGCTCATCGTCGGAAAGCCGGCCGCGGCCGCGCTCGGGAGCCTGACGGCTGGTCCGCCCCGAGCCGGCCGGCCAGCCTTCCATACCGCGCTGGCGCAGATCGCGACGCAGGCGGTCATGCTCGTCGGGCGCCAGGCGGGAGGCTTGCGACTGACCCGCTCGCCATTCATTCCGCCCGCTGCGCTCCGACTTCGCCAGCACAGGTGACAGCCATGCAAGCAGCGCAGCGCCGGCACCCGTTCGCAGGAAGGCACGGCGAGCCGACAATGCGGCGAACGATCTCGGGCGGGTAAACATGGCAGGATTCTAGCGGCGTCCGGACGACGGTGGCGCAAGCTGCGGCGTAAGCTCTGTAACAAGGGGTAAGCCGGGGCGCAGCGACTGCCCGTTCAAAGCCGGCGCAGCTATCATCCCTGCCATGAACAACGCCGCTCGACCCCAGAAGAAGCTGCTGATCGTCGACGACGACCCGCGCATGCGCGAGTTGCTGCGCCGCTATCTGAGCGAGAATGGCTTCGACACCAGCCTGGCCGCCGACGGCGCGGCGATGAACCGGCTGCTGCTGCGCGAACCCTTCGACCTGATCGTGCTCGACCTGATGCTGCCCGGCGAAGACGGCCTTTCGATCATCAAGCGCCTGCGGGCCGCCGGCGAGCGCACGCCGGTCATCATGCTCACGGCCCGCGGTGACGACATCGACCGGATCATCGGATTGGAGGTCGGCGCCGACGACTACCTGCCCAAGCCCTTCAATCCGCGCGAACTGCTGGCACGCATCCACGCAGTGTTGCGTCGCCAGCCAACCCCCGAACTGCCCGGCGCGCCGTCGTCCGAACCCGAGGAGGTCAGTTTCGGCCCCTTCGTGCTCGATCTGGCCACCCGCGCACTGACCCGGGACGGCGCCCCCGTTCCGCTGACCTCGGGTGAGTTTTCCGTGCTCAAGGTGCTGGTCCGGCATCCGCGCATGCCGCTGTCGCGCGAGAAGCTGATGGCCCTGGCACGCGGTCGCGAGTATGGCGCCTACGATCGCAGCCTCGACGTCCAAGTGTCGCGGCTGCGCAAGCTGATCGAAACCGACCCGCAGCAGCCGCGTTACATCCAGACCGTCTGGGGAGTCGGCTACGTGTTCGTGCCCGACGGCGACTGATCCGCCCGCCATGCTGCGGATCAGCCTGTTCTGGCGAACCTTCCTGATGCTCGCCGCGCTGATCACGGCCAGCCTCGCGGCAACGCTCGGCTCGCTGCGCCTGCTCGATCCGGCGCCGCCCGAGCAGCAACTGGCCTGGGAGATCGCGACCGTCCTGAACCTCACCCGCTCGGCGCTGGTCAGCGCCGACGCCGACCGGCGAATGGCCCTGCTCGACGAACTGGCGGTCGACGAAGGTGTGCGCGTGCTGCCACTCGAGCCCGGCGACCGGATCGATCCGTCGGCAGCCGGGCCGCGCCTGCGCGCCATCGAGCCGCGGCTGCGCCAGTTGCTCGGCGAACCGACCCAGGTCGCGGCACGGGTCAACGGCCATGATGCCGTCTGGGTCAGCTTCGGCATCGATGGCGACGCCTACTGGCTGATCCTGCCGACCGAGCGGGTGGAAAGACGCTTCGGACCGAGCCTGCAGATGCTGGGCGCCATCGCGCTGTCACTGTCGCTGATCGGCGCGCTGGCACTGTCCCGGCTGGTGAACCAGCCGCTGGCGACCTTGTCCGACGCCTTCGGGGCCTTCAGCCGCGGGGAGTCACCCCCGGCACTGCCAGTCAGCGGACCGCTCGAGCTCGCCGAACTCAATCGCAGCTTCAACCAGATGACCCGCGATCTCGACGCCCTGGAGCGCGATCGCACGCTTGCCCTGGCCGGGATCTCGCACGACATCCGCAGCCCGCTGGCGCGGCTGCGGATGGAAATCGAGCTGGCGCCGATCGACGAAGTCCAGCGCCAGGCGCTGGCCGGCGACATCGAGCGGATCGACCGGATCGTCGGGCAGTTCGTCCACTATGCACGGATCGGCCAGCCTGCGCGCGTCGACTCGGTCGATGTCGGCGCTGCGATCGCGGCCCTCGTCTCAGCCTACCGCACGCGCGCGGCGGCCGAAACCCTCACGATCGAATCGGATACCGTCGGCGCGCGGCCCTGGCGTGGCGACCCGATCGACCTGAACCGCGCACTGGGCAACCTGATCGACAACGCCTTGCGCTATGGCCGCAGTCCGGACGGCTCCGTCCGGATCTCCGTGAGCGCGCGCACCGAGGGCCGCAAGCTGATCGTCGAACTGGCCGATGCCGGCCCCGGCGTGCCGGCCAGCCAACTGGAGCGGCTGTTACGCCCGTTCGAGCGCCTCGATGCCGAGCGCAACGACGAAGGCGGCGCAGGTCTCGGGCTGGCAATCGTCGACCGGATCGCCCGCCGCTACGGCGGCAGCCTGAGCCTGGACCAGGCGCCCGGCGGCGGCCTGCACGCCCGGATCGAGTTGCCCGACCTGGCGTCTGGCTAGGGTCTGCTCACACTACGATCGTCCCCGCGCCTGGACCGCCGGACAGCCGCTCAGTTCTCCGGACCAGGCTCGTGGATGACGGTGCCCACGCCGACGCCCGCCCCGACCCGTGCGCCGCCCACCGGCACGCTGGCGCCGACGCCGGCCCCCGCCGACACCGTGCCGTGCTGGTCGACGCCGACCCCCACGCCGACCGGTCCCACACCGGTGCCCACCCCGACGTTGACGTTGCCGCCGGAGCCGACACCCACACCGATCGATACACCGGGCGCGACCGGAATGCCGATGCCGACGCCCGCCGAGCAGCCCCCCAGCAGGGCGACGGCTCCCGACAAGGCGATCGCCGCTGCGAGCCGAAGCGCCGCGAAAGGATTTGCAAGGCTGATCGAACG
>JBAYOD010000206.1:0-5856 GCA_041678445.1 Burkholderiaceae bacterium
CCGCACAGCGGCGGGAGCGCAGCGAGTTACGCCGCGCAGCCAGGAACCCGAGCACCGAGGGCAGCCCCGCGCAGCGGGGCCAAGCACCCGGCGCCGGCCAGGCGCAGCCCCCCGCACCTTGGCCCGCCCCCAGACCCAGACCCTGCCCCCGCACCTTGGCTGCCCCCAGGCGCTCGAACGCGAAACCGCGTCAGCTCGGCTCGGGCAGGCCGAGCAACTGCCAGGCCGGCCCGAACTGGTAGTGCGGGATGACCACCACGCGATCCGGCGTGCGCGCATCGCGCACGTAGCGACCGAAGCCGTCTGGCGTTCGCTGGCCCACTGACAGGCGGGCCAGCACCGCGCCGTCGGCTGCCCGGACTTCGACGCCGAGCAGAGGCTCGGCCAGCCCGAACCGGGCGTCGCCTTCGTTGCCCGGATCGATCTCGCGGTCGCTGCGCGCCTGCGAGAACTGGACCAGGTAGGTCGCGAGATCAACGCCCACCACCTCTTCCGACCCGGCCGTGCGCCAGTGCCCGGTCGCCTCGCCTGCCGGGTCCCTGACGAAGACGCGGGTCCGCCCCGGGGCTGTGACCGTCAGCCGCGCCGCGGCCTCGGGCGGCCAGTCGAACAAGCGCTTCGGCGCGTGCTCCGACCCGTGGTCATGGTGATGATCGGCATGGCGCTCGACGTGCCCGTCGTGCAGCTGCACGACGCTCGCCGCCACGCCGGCCAGCGCCAGCAAGAACCAGAACAGGCTGGCCAGCGGCCAGCGTCGACGCCCGCTGCCGCTCATCGACGCCGCCACCACAGCAACAGCCCGGTGCCGAGTGCCAGCAGCGGCAGCAGCACCGAGGTGATGAAGAAGGTCAGCCGCATCTGGCGATTGGTCAGTTGCACCCGGTCGCCCTCGTAGTGGCGCGGCCGGATGTCGATCAGTTGCTCGCGCTGGGCCAGGTAGCTGACCGCGCCGGTGAACAACGCGCCATTGCCCAGCAGCGGGTAGTGGGTGTTGGTCGCGAAGTCGGCGTCACCGACCACCAGCAGGGTCGGGCGCAGGATCGCTTCGTCGGCCGCCTGCCCGGCCGCCTGCCCTTCGGCGACCGCTGCCGTCTCGCCGGCGCGCCCGATGACCCGGGTCGCCAGCAGCATCAGGGTCAGCGACCCCCGCTCCTCGCGGGCACCGCGCGGATGAGCCTGGTTGCTGGTCAGGGCCAGCGGCGTCACCTGAACGTCTTCGGGCAGCCCGCGCTCGGCCGGCACGAAGAACGAGGCCCCCGGATAGAAGGTCAGGGCCAGGTGCCGGGTGATGCGGTGCCGCGTGTAGTCGCTGACCGCCGGCGACGACGGATCGCTCTTGTAATGGTGGCCCGGGTCGAGCAGCTCGCGCCGGTCGTGGACGACGCCGAAATCGTCGAGCAGCGCGTCCAGCCCATGATCGATGCCCGGCTCCAGCATCAGCAGGGCCTTGCCGCCGCCGGCCACATAGGCCCGCACCGCCTCGGCCTCGTCCGGGTGCAGGCCCAGCTTCGGCCCGGCCACCACCAGCACATCGCAGCCGGTCAGCGCTTCGGCACCCTGCATCGTCAACACCCGGCGCACCTGGAAACCCAGCGTTTCCAGCGCATCGCGGGCCATGCCCATGCCGTGCCGTTCATGAACCTCGACGCGGGCCACCAGGTTCTCCTCGCCATCGTGCTCTTCGAGGTCGTCGAGCTGCTTGAGACTGAAGGGGTTGGCCTCACGGTGGCCCTGGGTGAAGCAGACCGACTGGTGGGCGCGTGAACCGATCCGGATCAGCGCGTTGGTGAAATCCGTTTCGGTGCCGCCATGGATGGTCAGCGTGCGCTGCGCCGTCTCGAACACCGCACTGCCGGCAAACTGGATGCCGTAGCGCCGCGCTTCGGCGGGATGAACCGCCGGATCGATGCCGCGCACCGAGATGTTCGGATTCACCTGCGCGTACTGTTCGAGCAGCGCCAGCGCATCGGTCATGCTCTTGTTGCGCAGGTCGTAGAACCAGGTGACGCGCACCGGCTCGTCGATGCCGGCCAGCACCTTGTGGCTGTCGGCACCGATCGAATAGACGCCGCCAGTGGTCAGGTCGAGGCGACCCAGATGCCGCCAGGCCCAGAGGTTGGCGGCGACCAGCACGCTGGCAATGGCCAGCACCGGCAGCAGCAGCACGACCAGGTTGCGCAGCGTGCCCGGCCTCATGCCGTTCTCCGCCAGCGCAGCATCTGGACGGCGATGGTCAGCGACAGCAGCACGACGCTGCCGAAGTAGACCAGTGCGCTGCCCGACAGCACGCCGCGGATCAGGTCGACGTGCTGGGCCGACAGCGACAGGTGCATGAAGACCGGCGACATGCCCGGCACCAGGTCGAGCGCGGCCGGGTAGTCGAGAAACCACAGCAGGACCAGCAGCGACCAGGTGATCAGCGCGGCGATGACCTGGTTCGAGCAGGCGCTGGACACGGCGATGCCGATCGCCAGGAACATCGCTCCGAACGCGAAGATGCCGATGTAGCCGCCCACGATCGGACCGTAGTCCGGCCGGCCGAAGGCCGCCAGCGGGATCACTGCGGTGGCGGTGCCGGCCAGCATCAGGGCCAGGATGAGCAGGCCGGCCAGGTACTTGCCGACCACGATGGCCACGTCATGCAGGGGCAGGGTCAGCAGCAGTTCGATCGTGCCGCTCTTGTTCTCCTCAGCGAAGATCCGCATCGTGAGCAGCGGCATCACGAGGATCATCAGGATGGTCATGTTGTGGAACGCCGTCACCATCTGCGCCGCGCTGACGAAGAAGAGATTGAACGAGAACAGATAGCCGCACAGCACCCAGAAGCAGGCCACGACGGCCAGCGCGATCGGCATCGCGAAATACTCGCGCAGCTCCTTGGTGAAGATCGCTGCCAGTCCGCTCATCCCGGAACTCCGGCAGCCTCGCTGCGCCGCAGGGCCTCGATCAGCAGGGTCTCGACGCTCGCTTCGTCGCGCCGCGCCTCCACCACGCTGCCGTGGCGCATGGCCATCGCGAGCAGCGCGTTCATGCTGTCCGGCGCCTGCTCGAAGCGGCACTCGATGCAATGGCTGCCGTCGGCCGCGCCGCCCTCGGCGTCGCTGGCCACCAACCCGCCGAGGGTGCGCAGTTCGGCCAGCAGTGCCGCCGGATCAGCGCCCCGCCAGCGCAGCATGATCCGCGTGCCCCCGCCGGCGGTCTCGATCGGCATGTCGGCAATCACCCGGCCGTGGCGCAACACCACGGCACGCGTGCACATCGCCTGCACCTCCTGCATCAGGTGGCTGCTGAAGACGACCGCCCGACCCTGCGCGACGCGCCGGATCATGGCCCGCGCCTCGACGATCTGGATCGGGTCGAGGCCGTTGGTGGCCTCGTCGAGCAGCAGTACGCTGGGGTCGCCGAGAATCGCCTGCGCCAGCCCGACACGCTGCCGGAAGCCCTTGGACAGCCGCCCGATCGCGGTCCGGCGCACCTGTTCGAGGTCGAAGGCCGCTGCCGCCCGCCCGATGTCCGCATCGAGGGCGGCACCCGACAGGCCCTTGCAGCGGCCGACGAAGGCCAGATACTGGTCGACCGTCAGTGAATCGTAGAGCGGTGCCCGTTCGGGCAGGTAACCGACCCCGCGCAGCCCGCGGCCGTCATCCCGGCCCGCTTCATCGACGACCCGGATGCGACCTGCGTCCGGCGTGTAACAGCCGGCAAGCAGCCGCAGGGTCGTCGTCTTGCCACTGCCGTTGGGGCCGAGCAAGCCGAGGATTTCGCCCGGCGCGACGCGAAATCCGATGCCATGCAGAACCTGGCGGGATCCAAAGAACTTGTCGACCTGCTCGACGGAGATCGCCGTCATCCGGACGCCGTTGCGGCCTCAGTCGTAGGCCGAGTCGTGCTTGTGCTCGCCGTACTGCTTGGCATCGTGGCTGTACCAGATCTGGCCGCGCGTGGCGTCGCGGATCTGCTTGAGACGATCGATCGAGCGCATCGACATGTTCGTGTTCCAGGTGATGCCCGGAATGACGCCCGCCTCGTTCTCGGCGGTGTAGATCGCATCGGCCGCCAGCAGGACGACACCGGTGTTCTCCAGCGAGACCTGCAGCGACTGGTGGCCCTGGGTGTGGCCCTTGGTGTCGAGGATGACCAGCTTGCCGTCGCCGAAGAGGTCGAAGTCGCCTTCGAGCTGGATGAAGTCGTAGTCGCGCGTGCCGTCATAGTCCTTCAGCACATAGGCCGCGCGCTGGAACTTCTCGGGCCACCAGGCCGCGCGCAGCTCTTCCTTCTGGACGACATGCTTGGCATGCGGGAACAGCTTGATGTTGCCGGCGTGATCCAGGTGGAAGTGCGAGTAGACGACGTGGGTGACCTGCTCGGGCTGGAAGCCGAGCTTCTGCAACTGACGGTCGATGACCTCGTCGCGCGTCTGGACGGCGGAGAACGCGCCGCACAGGCCCTGGCCCCAGTAGTTGGCGCACTGGCCGTCGGACACCGCCACGTTGTTGCCGGTGTCGAACAGCACGAGCCCGCGCGGATGCTGGATCACGTACATCGCCACCGGCACCTTGATCCGCGTGCCGACGCCGGACATTGCGGTCAGCCAGCCCTTGTCGAGTTCGAGCGTGCCGCTGGACACCTGCCACATCTTCATGTCCTGCGCGCCCACCACGCCGGCCGCGACGCACAGCGCGCCCACCAGCAGATGTTTCACGGTCTTCGTGATCATTTCTGTCCCCTCATTCTGGAATTGTCATGATGGAGTCGCCATGACGCCGATTTGTAGTCTAGGCCGTGACCCGCCTGCCGCACCATTCGGATTCTCGAAAGAGAGATTTCCGATCCCGAGAAACCTGTCGTCGGCAAACCCGCCGCCGACAGACCTGCCATCAGAGAACGATGACGTCGCGCATCGCGCTGCCGGCTGCCAGCCGGTCGAAACCTTCGTTGATGCGTTCGAGCGTCAGCCGCTCGCCCATCAGGCGGTCGACCGGCAGCCGGCCGCCCTGGTAGAGCTCGATGTAGCGCGGGATGTCCCGTGCCGGCACTGCCGAACCGATGTAGCTGCCGCGCAGCGTGCGCTCCTCGGCCACCAGCAGGGTGGGCGGCAACGCGAAGCGCTTGTCGGGGTGGGGCAGGCCCGCGGACACCGTCGTGCCGCCGCGGCGCGTGATCGCCCAGGCCAGTTCCATCGCCGGCACGGCGCCGGCCATCTCGAAGGCATGGTCGACGCCGCCGCGGGTCCGCTCGCGCACCTGCCCGACCACATCGTCATCGCCCGGGTCGAAGGTCGCCGTGGCGCCGAACTCGTGTGCCAGCGCGCGCTTGTCGGGGCTCGGATCGATGGCGACGACCTCGCGCGCGCCGCTGGCCAGCGCCGCAAGCAGCGCGCTGAAGCCGACCCCGCCCAGGCCCACGACCGCAGCCGTGCTGCCCGCCTTGACGTTGCCGGTGTTGATCACGGCGCCGGCGCCGGTGAGCACGGCGCAGCCGAACAGCGCGGCCTCCTCGAAGCTCAGGTCGGCCTCCAGCTTGACGCAGGAGCGCCGCGACACCACCGCATGCCCGGCAAAGCACGAGACGCCGACGTGATGATTGACGGGCTTGCCAGCCAGGCTCAGCCGGCGCTGCCCCGATAGCAGCGTGCCGGCGCCGTTGCTGACCGCCCCCGGTTCGCACAGCGCGGGCCGGCCTTCCATGCAGGGCAGGCAGCCGCCGCAACTCGGCATGAACACCATGATGACCCGGTCGCCCGGACGCAGGTCGAGCACGCCGGGGCCGGTTTCGACCACCTCGCCGGCCGACTCGTGGCCCAGCACCATCGGCAGTGGCCGCGGCCGGTCGCCCGAGATCACCGACAGGTCGGAA
>JBAYOD010000207.1:0-5771 GCA_041678445.1 Burkholderiaceae bacterium
AGAACGAGCAGCGTCGACACTGCAGCGAGCAGCAGGCCGCCGACCCAGCGGCGAGCACGGCCGGAGCCGGGGCGGCTTTCGGAACGGGCGGTGCTCACGGCTTCGCGGCGGCCTGCGCGCTCAGCGCGCCGCCGCCTGCGTGCGGCCGGTGGCCAGCTTGGGGCCCTCTTCGGCCAGCCGCTTGAGCGCCTCGGGCTTGCGGATCAGCAGCCGGCGCAGATCGCGCTCGACGATGCCGGCCGAAGCCAGCGAGGACAGCGCGCGGGTCACCGTCTCGCGCGAGGTGTTGACCATGATCGCGATCTCCTGGTGGGTCGGCAGATCGTTGATCACGTACATCCCGCCCGGCGCCTGTTCCTTCACGTAGTCGAGCAGCGCATAGACGCGCTGGAACGAGTGCGGCAGAGCCTGGACGGTGCGCAGGTCGGACATCCGGCGTACGGCCCGGGCCAGGTGCACCAGCATGGCCTCGGCCACCGGCGGGTATTCGAAGAACAGCTTGCGGGCCAGGTCGCCCGGCACGTGGATGACCGCGGCCGGTGTGAGTGCCACCAGCGTGGCCGAGCGCGGCAGCCGGTCGATGACCGACAGCTCGCCGAAGAAACCGCCGGCCTGGATGATGTTCAGGCCGATCTCGCGGCCGTCGGCCATGTAGTCGACGACCTGGAGCTTGCCCGAGACAAGGATGGCCAGGTTGTCGATGGTCTGGCCCTTGAGCACCACCGGCGCCTTCTTCGGATAGCGCGACAGCCGCGAGCCGGCCATCACCCGGGTCAGTTGCTCGTCGTTGAGCATGCCCAGGATGGGCAGCCGGCGCAGGAAGTCGCGCGAAATCGCAACCTTGCCGGGTTCGGCGGCCGTCGCCGATCCCTGCCCCGACGCCTCGGACCGGCGGCCGGCAGCAGCGGGCGGCCGGATCAGCCGCCCCTCGAGCGTTCCGGAATGGTCGTCAGACATGCCAGCTTCCATCGGCCAAACAGCCTAAGACATGAGACTGTACTTTAACTTTGACCATCAACTTCAAGCTATACCGATGCTTTTCCGGGTCGTTCACAGAAGCTGTGGATAAATCTGTGGGAAATCTGTTCCGAACGGCCGCAAATGCTTGATCCTTCGTGGCGCCGGGTGGTCTGCACATTTTATAGTCACTGGCACCCCCTTGAAAATCAATGACTTACAAAAGCCTTGCCGCAGACAGCGTTTTGAGGCCGTCCTTTTGACAGCAGGGCCCGTTCTGTGCATAAGTCGCGGTGCAACATTCCTGTCATACCGCGTGGATCGGGCATTTCAGCCGGTTCCGGCGCGTATCGCCCGGCTGTGCGCGTGCACGGTTTCGACCAGGGCGACGACGCTGTCCGGCGGCGTGAACTGCGAGATGCCGTGGCCCAGGTTGAAGACGTGGCCGACCCCTGGCGCCGGCGCACCGAAGCTGTCGAGCACCTTGCGCGCTTCAGCGGCCACCTGCTCGGGTCCGGCCATCAGGGCCATCGGATCGAGGTTGCCCTGCAGCGCGACCCGTGCGCCGACCTGCTCACGCGCCCGACCCAGGTCGACCGTCCAGTCCAGCCCGACCGCCTGACAGCCGCTGTCGGCGATCAGGTCGAGCCAGGGACCGCCTCCCTTGGTGAAAACGATCGCCGGGACCTCACCGGACAGCTGTGCGAGCACACGCCGCGTGTAGGCCAGCGAGAAGCGCTGGAAAGCGCCGTCGGCCAGGATGCCGCCCCAGGAGTCGAAGATCATCACCGCCTGGGCACCGGCGGCGATCTGGGCGTTCAGGTAGCTGGCCACCGCGTCGGCGTTCACCGACAGGATGCGCTCGAGCAGGTCGGGGCGCCGGTAGAGCAGCGTCTTGATCTGCCGGAAGTCGCTGCTGCCCCCGCCCTCGACCATGTAGCAGGCCAGCGTGAACGGGCTGCCCGAGAAGCCGATCAGCGGCACCCGCCCGGCCAGCGCGGCGCGGATCGTGCGCACGCCGTCCATGACATAGCGCAGTTCGGTTTCGGGGTCGGGCGCCGCCAGCGCGGCAACCGCCGCCTCGTCGCGCAGCGGCCGCTCGAACTTCGGGCCTTCGCCGTCAGCGAAGTACAGGCCCAGGCCCATCGCGTCGGGGATGGTCAGGATGTCGGAAAACAGGATGGCCGCATCGAGCGGAAAGCGTTCGAGCGGCTGCAGCGTGACTTCGCAGGCCAGTTCGGGCGTCTTGCACAGGGCAAGAAAGCTGCCGGCGCGGGCCCGGGTGGCCCGGTATTCGGGCAGATAGCGGCCGGCCTGGCGCATCAGCCAGACCGGGGTGTGTTCCGTGGGCTCACGCCGCAGCGCGCGCAGGAAAGTGTCGTTGGCAAGTGGTTTCACGCCGGGATTCTACCCCGGCGGGAAGCCATCTGCCTCGGCGGCCCCGCCTCTGGGCAGCCCCGCGCCTGGGCAGCCCAGCTTAGCGGCCCGGCCCCGCCTTACCGGCGACCGCCGCGCAGCTTGCGCAGGGCGGCGATCTGCGCGATGGCCGCGGCCAGTTCGGCCTGGGCCTTCGCGTAATCGATATCGCCGGTCTTGTTGGCCAGCGCCTCTTCGGCCGCCTTGCGGGCGGCCTCGGCCTTGGCTTCGTCGAGATCGGCACCACGGATGGCCGTGTCGGCCAGCACGGTCACGCGGTTCGGCTGCACCTCGAGGATGCCGCCGGCCACGAACACGAACTCTTCCTCGGCCTTGTTCGGCACCTTGATACGCACCGCGCCGGGCCGGATCCGGGTGATCAGCGGCGTGTGCCGCGGATAGATCCCCAGCTCGCCGGACTCGCCCGGCAACACGACGAACTCGGCCTTGCCCTCGAAGATCGAGGCTTCGGCGCTGACGACGTCAACCTGAATCGTGCTCATCCGAGCCTCCTCACTGGAGCGTCTTCGCCTTCTCGAAGGCCTCGTCGATCGTGCCGACCATGTAGAAGGCCTGCTCGGGCAGCGCGTCGCATTCGCCGTTGACGATCATCTGGAAGCCCCGGATGGTTTCCTTCAGCGGCACGTACTTGCCCGGCGAGCCGGTGAAGACCTCGGCCACATGGAAGGGCTGCGACAGGAAGCGCTGGATCTTGCGCGCCCGCGACACGGCGAGCTTGTCTTCGGGAGACAGTTCGTCCATGCCGAGAATGGCGATGATGTCGCGCAGTTCCTTGTAGCGCTGCAGCGTTGCCTGCACCTTGCGGGTCGTGCCGTAGTGCTCTTCGCCGATGATGTACGGGTCGACCTGGCGCGACGTGGAGTCGAGCGGGTCGACGGCCGGGTAGATGCCCAGCGCGGCGATGTCGCGCGACAGCACGACGGTGGCGTCCAGGTGCTGGAAGGTCGTGGCAGGCGACGGATCGGTGAGGTCGTCGGCAGGCACGTAGACGGCCTGGATCGACGTGATCGAACCGGTCTTGGTCGAGGTGATCCGCTCCTGCAGCTTGCCCATCTCCTCGGCCAGCGTCGGCTGGTAACCGACCGCCGACGGCATCCGGCCGAGCAGCGCCGACACTTCGGTGCCGGCCAGCGTGTAGCGATAGATGTTGTCGACGAAGAACAGGATGTCGCGGCCCTCGTCGCGGAACTTCTCGGCCATGGTCAGGCCGGTGAGTGCGACGCGCAGGCGGTTGCCCGGCGGCTCGTTCATCTGGCCGAAGACCATCGAGACCTTGTCGAGAACGTTCGACTCTTCCATCTCGTGGTAGAAGTCGTTGCCCTCGCGGGTGCGCTCGCCGACGCCGGCAAACACCGAGTAGCCGCCGTACTGCTTGGCGATGTTGTTGATCAGCTCCATCATGTTGACGGTCTTGCCGACCCCGGCACCGCCGAACAGGCCGATCTTGCCGCCCTTGGCGAACGGACAGATCAGGTCGATGACCTTGATGCCCGTTTCGAGAAGCTCGGTGGTCGGCTTGAGCTCTTCGAAGCTCGGCGCCTTCTGGTGGATCGCGCGCCGCTCATCGGTGGGGATCGGGCCGGCCTCGTCGATCGGGCGGCCCAGCACGTCCATGATCCGGCCCAGCGTGGCCGTGCCGACCGGCACCGAGATCGGCGCGCCGGTGTTGCCCACCTTCATGCCGCGGCGCAGGCCGTCGGACGAACCCAGCGCGATCGTGCGCACGATGCCGTCGCCGAGTTGCTGCTGGACTTCAAACGTGAGGCCCGCTTCCGCGAGGCTGTCGCCGGTGTCCTGCAGTGTCAGCGCGTCGTAGACCCGGGGCATCGCGTCGCGCGGAAACTGAATGTCCACCACGGCGCCGATGCACTGAACGATTTGACCCTGTGCCATGTTCGCCTTCCTGTTCCTGAAATTCCGTTCGCCAGATTGCTGAATGTCTGCCGGGCGCTCGCGGCCCGTCAGACGGCGGCCGCGCCGCCGACGATCTCCGAGAGTTCCTTGGTGATCGCAGCCTGGCGTGCCTTGTTGTACGAGAGCTGGAGTTCGTCGATGACCTTCTTCGCGTTGTCCGAGGCGGCTTTCATCGCGACCATCCGGGCGCTCTGCTCGGAAGCCATGTTCTCGGCAACCGCCTGGTAGACCAGCGACTCGATGTAGCGCACCAGCAGTTCGTCGAGCACCGACTTGGCGTCGGGCTCGTAGAGATAGTCCCACGCGTACTCGGGAGATTCGCCTTCGAGCCGGTCGGCTGCCAGCGGCAGCAGCTGCTCGATCACCGGCTCCTGCTTCATCGTGTTGATGAAGCGGGTGTAGGCCAGGTAGACGGCGTCGATCTCGCCGCGCTCATAGGCATCGAGCTGCAGCTTGATCGGGCCGATCAGCTTCTCCAGGTGCGGCGTGTCGCCCAGCTGGGTGACATGCGAGACCACCTGCGCACCGATCCGCGACAGGAAACCGAAGCCCTTGTTGCCGATGGCCGAGGTCTGCACCGTTGCGCCGGCCGCCTCCAGCTCGCGCAGCTTCTGGGTGACGTTGCGCAGGATGTTGGTGTTCAGGCCGCCGCACAGCCCCTTGTCGGTGGTGACGACGATCAGGCCAGCCTTGCGGACCTGCTCGCGCCTGACCAGATACGGGTGCTGGTAGTCGGGGTTGGCCTGCGCCAGGTGCGAGGCGATGTTGCGGACCTTGTCGGCATAGGGCCGGGCCGCGCGCATCCGGTCCTGCGCCTTGCGCATCTTGGACGCCGCGACCATTTCCATGGCCTTGGTGATCTTGCGCGTGTTCTGCACGCTCTTGATCTTGGTCCGGATCTCTTTGCTTCCGGGCATCTCGAGTCCTTCTCAGGCTGCGCGTGACTGCGCAGCGATCGATCAGTACGCGCCGGTCTTCTTGAAGTCCTTGGCGACTTCGTGAAGCTTGGCCTCGACATCCTTGCTGAACTTCGCGTCGCGGCTGATCTCGTCGACCAGCGAGCCGTACTTGCTCTTCATGAGCTCGCGCAGCGCACGCTCGGCGTCGAGCGCCTTGGTCACGTCGATGTCGTCGAAGTAGCCGTTGTTGACCGCGAACAGCGTCAGCGCCATTTCCCAGACTTCCATCGGCTGGTACTGCGGCTGCTTCATCAGTTCGGTGACCAGACGGCCGCGTTCGAGCTGCCGGCGGGTGGCCTCGTCGAGGTCGGACGCGAACTGGGCGAAGGCCGCCAGCTCGCGGTACTGGGCCAGTGCCAGCCGCACGCCACCACCGAGCTTCTTGATGATGTCGGTCTGGGCAGCGCCGCCGACCCGCGACACCGAGATCCCCGCGTTGATGGCGGGCCGGATGCCGGCGTTGAAGAGGTCGGTTTCGAGGAAGATCTGGCCGTCGGTGATCGA
>JBAYOD010000208.1:0-5721 GCA_041678445.1 Burkholderiaceae bacterium
CAGGCACCAGCCCAGGGCCACGAATGGCCACAGCGTGGCCACCGCGCGCAGCAGTCCGTTCAGGTTCTCCCAGTGTCCCTGGTTCCAGACCGCGACCGAGGACTGGAAGTAGACGTTCGGCGGTGCCAGGTTGTGCAGCACGATCGACAGCAGGAGCGCCGCGGCTGCGGCCAGCAGGCGCAGCCGCGGCGGCCACCAGACAGCGAGCGCCAGTGCGAGGGTGCCTGCGATCAGCCCGCCCTGCGTGCTCGCGTTCAGCCAGGCCAGCGCGTGCCGGTTGCCGAGCAGCGAAGCACTGGCCAGCGATTCGGCCGCGGCGGCGGCCACGATGGGTGCCGCAATGGTGAGCAGCGGCGGGCCGCGCAGGGCTTCGCGGGCCAGCAGCCCGACTCCGAACACGGTGGTGGCCACTGCGACGGCTTCGAACAAGGGTGCCTGTTCGGTCGACGGACGCAGCCGTTCGAGCAGGCCGGCGCCCTGCGGCCACAGCGTGGCCAGCAGTGGCCCGATCTCGCCGGTTGCGAACGAGATCGGCTGCGGGTGTGCCTGGGCTGCCAGCCAGGCCAGCAGCATCAGGTTGCCGGTCAGCGCGCCGCCGTCGAGTGATGTGCGCACGGGTTGCACCGGCGGCTTGCGCCGGGCCAGCCAGGCGCCGGCGATGCCGGCCAGCGCGGCGCCGATCGCAGCGCCTGCCGTGTTGGCGATGACATCGGAGAGTGCCGGGATCCGGCCCGGCAGGAAGTTCTGCAGGGTTTCAAGGGCGCCGGACAGGGCAGCGCCCGATGCGGTGGCGGCGATCATCGCGGCAGCACGCGGCCGGCCGCGGCCGATCAGGGCGGCGGCGAGCAGGCCGACCGGCAGGTAGCCGGCGAAGTTCAGGCCGACGTCCTGCCAGGTCCAGTAGCGCGGCCAGCCGTCGAGCAGGAAGGCCAGCGGCGCGACCGTCGGCGTGCGCCAGTTGGACCACGGGTACAGGGTCGTGTAGACGATCACCGCTACCCAGCCGAGCAGGCAGGCGCCAAGCGCGATGCCGGCGCCGGCATCGGGTGAGAAGGGGCGGGCGGGGGTGCTGCGAGCCATGAACCGGGCAGGATATGATTCAACGGACATGGCTGCAATCGATATCGACAGTATCCGGACTGCCGCGGGTGAGGGCCTGCGGGTCACGCTCGTCGACCGGATCGAATCGACGAACCGGACGCTGATGACAGCCCCCTTCGAGTCGCTGCCGGCGCCCCCGCATCTGCTGGTGGCGCAATGCCAGACCGCCGGGCGCGGTCGCCAGGGACGCAACTGGTTGATGGAGCCGGGCCGCTCGGCGGCCTTCTCGGTGGCCGTCGAACGCCTTGCCGCCGGCGCGCGGCCGATGACCGGGCTGTCGATCGCGATCGGTGTCGCCCTGGCTGAAGTGCTGGCGACCCTGGCCGGGCCCGTCGAGCTGAAATGGCCGAACGACCTGCAGCGGGCCGGCCGCAAGCTCGGCGGCATCCTCATCGAGAGTCGGCGCAGCGTCGGTGCTGCGAGCATCGAGCGCTGCGTCATCGGTGTCGGCCTGAACCTGCTGGCGCCGCAGGCCACGGGCGATCTGATCGGCCAGCCGGCTGCCGGGCTGTTCGACGGTGACCGGCTGGCGGTGCCGGCCGGCGAGATCGTCGGCCGGGCGGCACGGGCCGTGCTCGCCGCAACCGAAGGCTTCGTGGCCGCCGGCCTGGCGCCGTTCGCCGATACCTGGCGGCGACTCGACGCCCTGCAGGGGCGCGAGATCGAGGTGCTGGCCGGCGGGCGGGTCGAGGCCCGCGGCGTGGCTCAGGGCATCGATGGCGAGGGTGCGCTGCTGATCGACACACCGGCCGGGCGGTTGCCGGTGCGCTGGGGCGAGGTGTCGGTGCGTCCGTTCGAGCGTCTCGCGTCGGCGGGTGGCCAGGCCGGCGGCGCGGTCGGGAGCGGGTGATGCGCTGGATTCTGGTGGCGCTGGTGGTGGCCAATCTGGCGCTGTTCACCGTCTGGCAAACCGGAGGCGAGCGGGCCGCCGCAGTCACCGAGCAGAATCCCGAGCGGATCCGGGTGGTGCCGATCGAACGTCTCGGGATGCCCGGCGCGGCCGTGGTGCCGGCCAGCGCATGCCGGATCTTCGTTGCGGCCTCGGACGACCAGGCCCGGGCCTTGCGCGCTGCGCTGGCAGGATCGTCGGCCGAAGTCTCGGTGCAGGCGCCCGGGCCGTCGACCGGCCATCTGGTCTATCTGCCGCCGGCACCGAATCATGCGGAGGCGCAGCGGCGGGTCGCCGCGCTGCGTCAGGCCGGCTTCGATGATGCCTTTCCGCTGCCCGACGGAAGCCTGCGTCACGGCGTGTCGCTGGGCCTGTTTGCCCGCGAGGCCGGGGCGCGCGAAATGGCCGCCCGGGTGACGGCGCTCGGCTACGAAGTGCGCATCGCTCCCCGGCCGGCCGGTGAATGGCGGCTGACGGCTCACTGGCCGCGCGGATCCGGGGTCGAGCGGGGCGTTGCGGCCGCCGCTGCGCTCGCTGCCCGGGCGCTGGACTGTCCCTGAGCCGCGGCGCCGCCTGAGCCGCAGCGCCGATACCGTGCCGAAGCCGGTCTGATGCAGAGCCGATGCCCGGCCGAAGCCGACCTGGCACCGGTGGGCGATCAGCCCGAAGCGGTATTGTCCTCGAACTTGGCATCGGGCGCGTTGTTGCGCACCGACTCGATACCGTTGTCGCGGGCCCGTTCGGACGAATACATCTCGCTCATGCCGATGATCTGGCCGCCGGCCGAAGTCAGCGAGAAATACGGCTCACCGCGCTTGGACAGCGACTTCTCGAAGCGCGCGGCATCGGCTGCGCTGGTGCGCACCGCCTCGATGGCGCTCTCGGCATCGGCGCGCTCCGCGTGCATCTGGCTTTGCAGGATGACCTCGCCGTTGCGGGCCTTGAGAACGAAGTGGAACTTGTCGTTACTGGTCTTGCTGAGCACGAACTTGCCGGCCATTGGGGTCTCCTCGGTGGTCACGGGCTTGATTCCGGCCAGAGCGTAGCAAAGCGCGTGGACTTCGCCAATGCCCGGGACGGGCCGCCCGCTCCGGTCGATTCGGGTCAGCCCCCGTCAACCCCGATCGTGCGCCCGGATCCGTTCGAGCAGCCCAGTGGTCGATCGCTCGAAGCGAAACGGAATCGAGTGCACGCTGCCTCCCCACTGCCGGACCTCGCTGGCGCCGACGATCTGCGCAACCGGCCAGTCGCCGCCCTTGACGAGGACATCCGGACGGGTCGCGAGGATCAGCGCCAGCGGGGTATCGTCCTCGAACCAGCTGACCAGCGAGACCGATTCCAGGGCGGCGATCAGGGCCAGGCGGTCGGCCAGTGGGTTGACGGGGCGCTCCTCCCCCTTGCCCAGCCGGCGCACTGAAGCGTCGCTGTTGAGCGCGACCAGCAGCGTGGCGCCCAGCGCGCGCGCCTGCGCCAGATAGCTGGCATGGCCGCGGTGCAGGATGTCGAAGACGCCGTTCGTGAAGACGAGGGGGCGCGGCTGCGCGGCCACGGCGTCGGCGAGCCGCTCGGGCGGCACGATCTTGCGTTCGAAGGCCGCGGCAGGATGTTCGGGCATGGCGGAATTCTAGGGCAAAGC
Source organism: Burkholderiaceae bacterium (assembly GCA_041678445.1). Lineage (GTDB taxonomy): Bacteria > Pseudomonadota > Gammaproteobacteria > Burkholderiales > Burkholderiaceae_E > Zeimonas. Next base: position 3,627 of record JBAYOD010000208.1, read on the forward strand.
CGGCCCGGCGCTTCCCACCCTGGATCCCGGAGGGTGCATGATGTCCTTCGTCGGGGCCTGTCTACTTCGTAGAATGGGGGCCGGATTGCAGCAAGCAGGTGAGCTGTCGATGGTAAGCAAGGAGCCGGGAGCTGTCGGACGCGATGATGCAGGGGGGCGTGGCCTGCTCGGCATCGCGGCGGTCGAGCGCGACACCGGCTTGTCCAAGGACACCCTGCGTGTCTGGGAACGGCGCTACGACTTCCCGCGGCCGCAGCGCGACGCGCTGGGCGAGCGGGCCTATTCGATTGCCGAGGTCGAGAAGCTGCGGCTGGTGCGCAGGCTGCTCGATGCCGGTCACCGACCGGGTCGGATCGTTCGCCAGCCGATCGAGGCCTTGCGGGAACTGGTCGGCCAGGCGCTTGCCGGACGTTCGCTGCCGCCGCTCGACGAAGAGCAGGCACGCGAGCTGGACGGCTGGGTCGGCCTGGTGCGCGCCCACGAAGTCGAGCGCCTGCGCCAGGCCCTGTCCCGGGCAGCGCAGCGCCTCGGCCTCGGGCGCTTCATCATCGAGCGGGCGGCACCGCTCGACGCGCTGGTCGACGAAGCCGGGCTGCGTGGCGAGATCGAAGTCGGTGCCGAGCACCTGTATGTCGAAGCCTTGAAAGGAGTGCTGCGCAGCGCGGTCGCGAAGTTCCCGGCCCGCCAGGGATCGCCGCGCGTGCTGCTGGCGACTTTCCCGGGTGAATGGAAGGGGCAGGGTCTGCTGATGGCCGAAGCGCTGCTCGCCCTGGACGGCTGTCACTGCGTGTCGATGGGCGTGCAGACGCCGTTGTCCGCCATTGTCGGGGCTGCCGGATCCCAGCGTGCCGAGGTCGTCGTCCTGACGTTCTCGGCCATGCTCAATGCGAACCGTGCCTTCGACGGCCTGGCCGAATTGCGCGGCCGCCTGGAATCCCGTGTGCAGATCTGGGCGGTCGGGTGCTGCCCCGGCCTGCAGCGTCGTCCGCCCGAGGGTGTCAGGGTCGTCGCCGGGCTGGCCGAACTGATGCGGCTCAGGATTCGTTGCGGGTGACGAACAGGGTCAGCACCCCGGTGTAGCCATAGAGCTGGTCGCCCGAGATCTCGCCGTTGGCGCAGAAACCGACCAGCGGGACCTCGCCGAGGTTGTGCGCGATGATCTGCATTTCGGCGCCGGGTGCGCCGAACAGGTTCGCACCGCGCCCGATGCAGCTGACGTAGTGCGCCCCCAGCACGTTCAGTGTGCCAGTCTCGATTTCGTCGCGCAGTTCGGTACAGATCCGGACCAGGTCGGCACGGGCCGCGTCGCGATCGCGGGTGCAGAAGACCAGACGGTCTCCGGCTTTGGGGCGGGCCGCCACGGCAAGCAGGCGGTTCTCGGGGTCGATCCCGACCACATCGCGCACCAGGTAGCCACCGAAGCCGCGTTGGCGGGGGGCGTCGGGGGCGGCCAGCCCGACCATCAGGCCGCTGGTGAGCCGGTCGGCAGGCAGGGCCTGCAGGATCGCGTCGCCGTCGCGCGAACTGCGGGCCTTTGCCGGCACGTCGAGGTCGTCGAGCATGACATCGAGTGCGGGGCGGCCGTCGAGTGTGTGGATGTAGTGCGATTCGCAGGCCGAGATCACGTGCTCTGCGGCGAGCGGTGCACAGGCCTGGGTGACCCGCGACAGCAGTCCCACACCGGGCCCGAAGGCCACGCCGGAGATACCGCCGCCCACCGGGATGTCGGCCAGCTGGGTCGCCGCTCGCGAGCGGCCGTCGGCTGCGCCCTCGACGACCCCGCCGAACAGATGGCGAGCGCCTGTGCGGGTGGCCAGCTCGACCAGCAGCTCGGCGAGCTCGGGCGTGGCGGGGTCGGCGTGGACCAGGGCCGCTTCGAGCTGCCCGGCGCTGCCGGGCAGGCGTGCCCGTCCCGAGAAGATCCTGAAATCGGCCAGGTGCAGCGGACAGATCATCAGCGCCAGGGCCGCAGTCCCCACCAGCTCGACTCCGGTCGCGCAGATGCCGGGCGCGGCAGCCCCGATCCAGCGGACCTCGGGCAGCCGGCCGGCAAGTGCCTCGCGAATGGCGCCGAGCCGGTCGGCCAGGACATCGG
>JBAYOD010000209.1:0-5721 GCA_041678445.1 Burkholderiaceae bacterium
GACGCGGGTCTTCAGTCGATTTCGACCGGTTTTCCGGTCGAGGGCCGGTTCTGCGGCACTGGACTTCCCGGTAATGAGGGGGCCAGACAGTTGGTCAGAGCGGACGATGTATTCGATCGTTACAGGGGTGGGTCTGGTAATGACTCGCTGGCGGTGGCTGCGTATTCGCAAGCCCGGCGCAGCCTTGATCTGCTGCGAGCAATCGAGAACACGCTCACGGAACTGAACTGGCTTTCCGAAGACGTTCAAACGGCGGAGCGCCGGTTCCGGGAGCTATCGAAGCGAGTATCGCACAGTAATGGATCTCCGGGCATTGAAGACGAAGAGGCGCTGCTCGAAGTTTTCGATACCGTCTTTACCGAGATACGCAGAAAGCGAGACGAATTGTCTCAGCGGCGCGATTCCGCCGAAAGCAACCGCCGCCTAGACACGGATGATGGCCTGATCGATGCTTTCGAGCGGGCGCACCACGCGCTGGAACAACTTTTCGAGGCGATCGAAGCCTTGCGTTGGATGGTACTGGACCGCGGCGCGGATGATTCGCCCGTGACGGCCACTTTCACCAACGTCGACGATCTGATTCTGCAGTTGAAGTCGTGACTGGCCCGCGGATTGACTCGGTTGCCTACACCGACCGGTTCAAGCGCGACTACAGGCGAGCGCCGAAGAATATCCAGGAGGCAGTGGAAGACTGTCTGCGCCGCCTCTGCAGCGACGAGGCCAGGAAGAGCCTTCGCTTTCACGCGCTCTCCGGCTACCGCCTCACGATATACAAGATCGACGTCCTGAGGCACTCATGGCAGATCACGATGCGCATTGAGGCCAGGGTGGCGACGCTTCGTCGCTTGGCACCGCATAAGCAAATCGACCGGCAACCTTGAATGGCTGGCCGCAAACTGCTCCTGAGGTCAGTCGTGTGGTCCGCTTATCGAACCAGCGTCATGCCGACGTATCTGGCAGCCTTCGCATCGAAGGTCAGTGTCTGTTCGCAGCCGGCCGATGCGGAAGTGTTGCAGTAGACATCTGATTCTCCGGATTCCTTGCTTTTAGGTAAGGAGAGGCGAGTGTCAACAATACAGGATGGCAAAGCCCAGGTTGCGCGTCGACGAGGGCGATCTGTGAAGGGCAGCGAGGACCGGTTCGCTTCACCGGTGCCCGACATTGACCCAGAGTACCTTCGCCCCGGTGGTCCCGCAGGCCCTGAACGCGTGGGGGATCCGGCTCGAGAAACGGAAGCTGTCACCGGGTTCCAGGCGGTAGCGGGCCGGGCCGACCGTCAGTTCGATCGAGCCTGCCAGCACGAAACCCGACTCCTCGCCATCGTGCGAGTAGGGTTGCTGGCCGGTGCCCACGTCGGCTTCGATTTCCATGACGAACATTTCGATCGAGCCGCTGTTGCGCGGTGAGAGCACCCGCTTGGCGATACCGGGGCCGCGAAAGGGGATGTAGGTCCGGTCTGCGTCGCGCCGGATCGGTTCGGCCCCGGCGTTGGCGCCATGCGGTGCGACCAGGTCCATGAAACCGACCTTCAGGACGTCGGCGATGAGGGCGACTTCGCGCAGTGTCGGCGAGGACAGTCCGCGCTCGATCTGGCTCAGGTAGCCGATCGAGCGGCCGGTGACCCGGGCCAGTTCAGCCAGCGAAACCTTGGCCTGCTTGCGCGCCGAGCGCAGCCGGTGGCCGATCCGGGCGTCGAAAGAGGGGTTGTCAGCAGGCGCCATCAGGGATGTCACGATGATCAAGGGACGACGAGGACCAGAGGTCAGGGTCGATCAGTGTCAGCGGTCGGGGTTTATTTTTCCATGAAATAAATTTGCATGGGTGTGAAAACTAAAGCAGGCTCCTGACACGATCAACTGTTTGCAGGAGAGTGTCCATGTTACGAGCCGCGGGTCTGAAAGGCTTGCTCATGCTGGGAATCGCTGCCGCCGGATTCGCTGCCCCGGTCCACGCGTCGGACAGCTACCCGTCCAAGCCCATCCGGATCGTCATCGGATTCGCGCCCGGTGGCAACACCGACATCTTCGGACGCCTGTTTGCCACGCATCTCCAGAAAAACCTGGGTCAGCCGGTGATCGTCGAAAATCGCCCGGGGGCGGCGACGATGCTTGCGGCGCAGCATGTCGCGACGTCGCCGCCCGATGGCTACACCATCTGCCTGTGCGTGACCAATGTGGCGACGAACCGCTTCGCCTACGCCAAGGTTCCGTACACGATGGCCGATTTCGCGCCGGTTGCCCTGATGTTCCAGTCCGTCACCGGCCTGACCGTACCGAGCGACTCTCCCTTCGATTCGGTCCGGAGTCTCGTCCAGTTCGCACGCGACAATCCGGGCAAGCTGACCTATTCGACCACCGGAGCGGGGGGCGCGACGCATCTGGCTGGAGCCCTGTTTGCCGCGACGGCCGACATCACGGCGGTTCCCGTTCACTACAAGGGCGCGGCGCCCGCTGCAATGGCCATTCTCAGCAAGGAGGTCGACTACACTTTCAGCACGATAACGACCGCGCAGCCGGCCCTGAGGGACCAGCGCATCCGGATGCTCGCGCTTGCGGCGCCAAGGCGTGCGTCGGCGCTTGCCGACGTGCCCACGATGGCTGAAGTCGGCTTGCCCGAGGTCGTCACGAGCGTCTGGTACGGCTTGCTGGTGCCGGCAGGGACGCCGGCACAGGTGATCGCGACGCTGAATCGCGAAGTCGCGGCCTTCGTCGGCGACAAGGAGATCAATGCGCGTTTCGTCGCCAGCGGCGAGTTGCCGCGCGGCGATCTGAGTCCCGAAGCGTTCGGGAAGTTCATCGACGAAGACACCGAACACATGCGCAAGATCATGGAGCCGCTGAATCTTCAGCTTGGCTGAGCAGGATGAACGACTTCGAGCCGGGAATCCGAAAGTACCTGGAGCGCATCGAGCGCGAGGTCGGCGCGCTCGCCACGCCCCGCTCGATCGAGGAGCGCCGGTGGCTGACCGAGGCTCGTCATTCGGTCTGGAAGGTTCCGGCGCCTGACGACGTGTCGTGGTTCGACTGGTGGATCGCGCTGCCGGGTCGCGAGATTCCGGTCCGCGTCTATCGACCGCAGGCCGAAGGGCGGTTGCCGGTGGTCCTGTACATCCACGGCGGCGGTTTCGTGGCGAGCAGCTATGCGACCCACGACGCGATCACCTGGGGCATTGCCCGCCAGACGGGCGCGCTGGTCATCAGCGTCAACTATCGCCGGGCGCCGGAGAATCCGTATCCGGCCGCACCGGACGATTGCCTCGCCACCCTCGACTGGATCGTCGAGCATGCGGACCTGCTGGGCGCAGATCCGCGGCGCCTCGCCGTGGCGGGCGACAGTGCAGGCGGCTGCCTGGCGACGGTGCTCGCTGCCCACTGCGCCGATCGTGGCCGGCCCGGGTTGCGCATGCAGGCCCTGCTGTACCCCTGTCTGGACACCCGCTTCGATCGCCGATCGATGGTCGATGACCGGGACCCGATGCTCAGCCGTGAGGCGATGCGATTCTTCTGGGATGCCTACCTCGGGGGTCGCCTCGATACCGATGACGCCAGGGCGGTGCCGATGCGCCGGGCCTCGCTCGCGGGACTCGCGCCTGCGTATCTGCTCGTCGGGGAATTCGATCCGCTGCGCGATGAAACGCTGGAGTATGCCGAGCGGTTGCGTGGCGACGGTGTGGCCACTGAATGCCGGGTGCTGCCGGGTTGTATCCACGGCTTGCTTCGAGCGCGTTTCGTCAGCGAAGCCGCGAGCGAGGCCTTCGACCGGCTTTGCGACGCGCTTCGGCAGGCGCTGCGCGACTGAGGCCCGATCGCAGGCAGCAGAACCGAGGCACGATCCTGAGGCGCGATCGCGGCGAGGGGCTAAAATGGCCCGTACAGATGCGAGCAGCGCCTGCGTTCCGGCCGGGTGCCCGGTTCATGGTCGCAGTGCCGGCTGCTTGCCAGTCCCCCGAATCCAGATTCTTGTGAGGTCTCGCCATGATCAATCGCCTGAAGTTCTACATCGATGGTGCCTGGGTCGACCCGGTCGTCATGAAGACGACGCAGGTCGTCAATCCGGCCACCGAAGAGCCGATGTACGAGGTCGCCCTCGGTTCGAAGGCCGACGTCGACAAGGCGGTAGCGGCTGCCCGGCGGGCCTTTGAAACCTATTCACAGACCAGCCGCGAGGAGCGGGTGGCGCTGCTCGAGCGGATCATCGCCCTCTACAAGGCGCGCGCGAAGGAGATCGGTGCCGCCGTTTCGGACGAGATGGGCGCGCCGCTGCCGATGGCCGAGCGGCTGCAGGCCGGCGCCGGCCTGGGCCACCTGATGTCCACGCTGGACGTGCTGAAGAACTACGCGTTCGAGGAGCCGATCGGCTCGGCCGTGGTGGTGCGCGAGCCGATCGGGGTGGTCGGCATGATCACGCCCTGGAACTGGCCGCTGAACCAGATCGCCTGCAAGGTTGCGCCGGCGCTTGCGGCCGGCTGCACGATGATCCTGAAACCCTCGGAGTTCACGCCGACCTCGGCGCTGATCTTCGCCGAGATCCTGCATGAGGCAGGGGTGCCCAAAGGCGTGTTCAACCTCGTCAACGGCCTGGGGCCGGACGTCGGTGTGGCGATGAGCGAGCATCCGGACATCGACATGATCTCGTTCACCGGTTCCACCCGCGCCGGCGTCGATGTGGCCCAGCGTGCGGCGCCGACGGTCAAGCGCGTGAGCCAGGAACTCGGCGGCAAGTCGCCCAACGTGATCCTCGAGGATGCCGACCTGGGCAAGGCGGTGACGGGTGGGGTCGTGCACATGTTCAACAACTCGGGGCAATCCTGCAATGCGCCGTCGCGGATGATCGTGCCAAGTTCGAAGATGGCCGAGGTCAGTGCCATCGCGAAGGAGGTGGCCGAAAAGACCCGCGCAGGCGACCCGCGTGCCGAGGGCACGACGATCGGACCGGTGGTCAACCGTCGGCAGTGGGAACGGATCCAGTCGCTGATCCAGAAGGGCATCGACGAGGGTGCGACGCTGGTCGCCGGCGGTCCGGGTCGTCCGGAGGGGCTGGACAAGGGTTTCTACGTGCAGCCGACGATCTTTGCCGATGTCACCGAGGACATGACCATCGCGCGCGAGGAGATCTTCGGGCCGGTGCTGGCGATCATGGGCGCCAAGGACGAGGCCGACGCCGTCCGGATCGCCAACGATACGCCCTACGGGCTGGCCGGCTACGTCTCGGCCGGCAGCGTCGAGCGCGCCCGCAAGGTCGGCCGCCAGATCCGGGCCGGCAACGTCAACCTGCAGGGCGTTCCGAACGAACGCACGGCACCGTTCGGCGGCTACAAGCAGTCGGGCAATGGCCGCGAATGGGGCCGCTTCGGCTTCGACGACTATCTCGAAGTGAAGGCGATCGCGGGGTTCGGCGAGGCCTGAGGGTCAGCAGGCCAAGAAAAACCCCCGACCTGGTTGCCCGGGTCGGGGGGTCGTATTGCTGTCAGGCTTCGGTGAAGCCTGCTTCAGACGCTTACTTGACGCGGCGGCGCGAAGCGACGCCGAGGCCGGTCAGGGCCAGGCCGAACAGCGCCAGCGTGCCGGGCACCGGGACCTCGGTCGAGCCTTCGCTGTAGGTCTAGAGGATCGACGCGCCGCAGCCGGCCTGGGTGTTCTGCGTGGTGTTCATGTTGCAGCCGCCGCCCAGGACACTAAGACTGGAAAGCGAGCTGCACGACAGGGTGAAGTAGCCGCCGCC
>JBAYOD010000210.1:0-5719 GCA_041678445.1 Burkholderiaceae bacterium
CAGATCGCGCTGGACATCCTCGCGCTCGCCGTAGCGGATGGCGTCCCACAGCAGGTCTTTCAGCGGTTTGCCGTTGAAGGCCTCACCCAACACGTCGAACACGCGGCCACCCAGGGCCTGGCGCTCGATCTCGATCTTCTCGAACAGGCGCTGGAATACTGCGCCCTCGCGGGTCTTGTCGGCCACCAGGTTCCACAGGTGGCAGATTTCGCGCTGACCAATGCGGTGGATGCGTCCGAAGCGCTGTTCCAATCGGTTCGGGTTCCAGGGCAGGTCGTAGTTGACCATCAGATTGGCGTTCTGGAGGTTGACGCCCTCCCCTGCTGCGTCGGTGGCCAGCAGGACCTGGACGTCCTTGTTCTGGCGGAATTCCTCCTGGACGCGACGGCGCTCGTCGCGATTGGTGCCACCGTGGATCTGGACCACGGCCTCCGGCCTGCCCAGCAGACTGGTGATCTTGCTCGTCAGATAGGCCAACGTGTCGCGGTGCTCGGTGAAAATGATGATCTTGCGACGGTTGCCGCTGCCGTCGAACATCAGCGCGCTGTCCTGCAGGATCTGCGACAGCTCACGCCACTTCTGGTCGTTGCCGCTGTCGTAGAGCGCACTTGCTTCGGCTTCCAGGGAGCGCAGGGTGAACAGCTCGGCCTCCATCTCGGCGATGGTGTCGGCAGTGCTGGCCTGCTCCACCGCCTGGTCGGCGACGTTCTCGAAGTCCTCCGGGGACAGCTCATCCTCGGCCTCATCCAGATCGTCGGGCACATCGATCGCCACCACCTTGCCGTAGATGAGGCGCTCCTCGCCGATCCGGTTGCCGCGGGCAATCAGCTTCGTTTCCTCCAACCGCTCTTCCAGTCGCTTGCGACGGCGCATGAGCGACTGAAAGATGGCCGCAGGGCTGGACGCCAGGCGGCGTTGCAGCTGAGTCAACGCGAAGCCAATGCTGGTACGCTGCTTGCCATCCAGCTGTTCAGCACGGTTCCACTCGTTGCGCACGTAATCCGAAACATGCGCGTACAGCGCTTCCTCGGCGGGCGACAGGTCGTAGTTGGCGGTGTAGGCGAAGCGCGGCGGAAACAGTTTCGCGCCGTCGAACTTGAGCAGCTCTTCCTTCACCAGGCGGCGCATCAGATCCGACACTTCGACGCGCGTGGCGCCCTCGCGGAACTTGCCGTAGAAGCGGTCGCCGTCCAACAGCGCCATGAACAGCTGGAAGTCCTCTTCCTTGCCATTGTGCGGCGTGGCCGTCATCAGCAGAAAGTGGCGCGAGATCGAGCCGAGCAGTTCAGCCAGTTCGTAGCGCTGGGTCTTCTTGACCTCGCCGCCGGAGAAACTGGCGGCACACTTGTGGGCCTCATCGATGATGATCAGGTCCCAGTGCGACGCGCGCAGCTTCTCTTTCAGGTCGTCGTTGCGTGCCAGCTGGTCCAGCCGCGCGATCATCCGGTCGGTCTGGGTGAAGGCATTGCCGTTGGCGGACAGCTCCTGCTGCTCTCGACTGAACAGCGTGAACTCCAGACCGAACTTGTCGCGCAGTTCATCCTGCCACTGCCCAGACAGCGAGCCTGGCGAGACCACCAGGATGCGCTGCGCATCGGAGCGCATGATCAGTTCGCGGATCAGCAGGCCGGCCATGATGGTTTTGCCTGCACCAGGGTCGTCGGCCAGGACAAACCGCAGCGGCTGGCGCGGCAACATGGCCTCGTACACCGCCGAGATCTGATGCGGCAGCGGCTCCACGTCCGAGGTGTGGACAGCCATCATCGGATCGAACAGGTGGGCGAAGCGGATGCGCAGCGCCTCTGCGGCCAGCTGGAAGTCCTCGCCGCTGGCGGCAAAGGACCAGGGACGGGTGGCGGTTGCCTCGGCCAGGGAGGCTTCATCGTCCCGGAACAGCATCCGCTCGCCGATGGTTCCTGCCGGCGAGCGGTACACCAAGATGATAGCGTCCGAGCCACCCGACGCGACTGCGACCACTTCCACCGGACCAGCGGGATCCACCCCGACCAGTCGCTGTCCCCTGGAAATGTCCTCGATCTTCAATCCACTCGCCCCTTTATATCCTTTCTATATGGTGTGGCATTTTATTAGAGGTCACCCTCGTAACGCGGGGACTCTCAAGCAGACTGAGACGTCCTGCTGGGTGTGATCGCCACCGGCATGGCCGTGATTGCCTGATCCTTCCCAGTCTTTGACGACAATGCCACGCAACTGCCAACGCTTCACATCGGCGGTCCCGGTAGTCGCAGGCATTCGTCTGTTAACAAGTAACAACCCCGCGTGCATGCGTTCCGGCAAACAGATCCGAATCGATTTCCCGGGCAATCCACCGAATCGACCGCCCCTGCCTGCTCAGAACCTGAATCTCCACTGCTTGCTCCTGGGTCAACATCTCGGCGGCTCAAAAAGCCGCCATCATTGCCCAGGTGGGTCAGATTTACTCCGACAGGGTGGATCAGTATTACACCGGCGCTGACAACTTACTTCGGCGAAGGGAGTCGGTTTTACGTCGGCGTCAACATGGTGATTCTCATCTCGTCTTTCGATCAGTTCTTTGTTCGTCGAAAAGCACAAGTATCTAGGGGCGCCGGAGGCGGTTCATTGAGGAAGGTTCGTTTTTTCCGCCGTACCACGCCTTCCGGCCCAGGCAGCAATCGAGTCCTGAATTAGTTGCATTATTGCACAAAACTTAAAAATGGCTTAAGTTTTGTGTATGCTCGTTCCCTCCTCCAAGGAGCCCGCCTGGCAAGCGCTCTACGACGTCGCCGCATCCCAGGAGGGACTCTTCACGACGCGCCAAGCCGCCACTGCCGGCTATTCCGCCCCCCTGCTGGCCCACCACATCAAGGCAGGCCGCATCACACGGATTCGCCGCAGCATATACCGCCTCGTCCACTTTCCAGCGGGCGAACACGAAGACCTTGTAGTGGCGTGGCTATGGACGGAAGCCGCGGCAGTACTCTCGCATCAGACGGCGCTGTCGCTGCACGGGCTTTCGGATTCACTGCCGGCACAGATCCACCTCACCCTGCCCACACACTGGCAGCGACGACGCCTCCGCGTACCAAAAGGCCTCGTCCTGCACTACGCCGACGTGCCGGACAGGGAACGGACGTGGGTTGGCCCCGTGCCCGTGACCTCGATCCGCCGCACACTGGATGATTGCGCGCAATCCGCCCTCGCACCGGACCTGCTGCGCCAGGCCGCAAGGCAGGCCCTCACACGCGGGATAGTGAAGAAGACTGACCTGAAAGGCGTTGAGAAATCGCTTGAACCCTACGGAGGCATCAGGGGATGGCTGCGCGGGTCTACTCCTCCCCGCCCGCCTTCAAGCAGGCGCTGGAACAACGGCTGAAAGCCGCATCGAAGGACGGCGTCGACTTTGCACGTCGAAGACAACTGCTGGCCTTCGATCGGTTCCTCGCGCGCGTTTCGGCGGCCTTCGGAAATTCCGTTCTACTCAAAGGCGGGCTGGTACTCGAACTGCGACTTGAACGCGCGCGAACGACCAAGGACGTCGATCTGAAAGTTACGGGTTCGCCAGCCAAACTGCTCGCGAGCCTGCAACTGGCGGGGCAGCAGGATCTGGGCGACTTCATGACCTTCGAGGTGAATCCCGATGCCGCGCACCCGCACGAACACCCGCGTGAAGGATCTTCCAGACATTGCATTGCTCGCAGGGATACAGTCGCTACAGGCGGAGCGCCTGCGAAAGGCGCTGGATCAGACCTTCGAGCATCGGGCGACGCATCCGCTGCCGCAGGCCTTTCCCGATCCGCCCACGAGTTGGTCTGCCCCCTACCAGACGATGGCGCGCGAGAACGAACTGGCGTGGCCGACGCTCGATCAACTCACCTCAGCAGTCGCAACCTTCCTGAATCCCGTACTGGCTAGCGGCACCGGCGTCTGGTTGCCAGACCGGTGGACCTGGGAATGACCGCATGAACAAGATCTATATCGGCACGGACACGCGCGTCGCTGCTGAGAAGGCCCGCACGGTGTACGCGCGTGCGATCAAGCGCATGCGTGCAGCGGAGATCCAGTAGTCGCGGACCGTGAACAAGCGGCGGTCGGCGCAATGAGTCATGTCCGGCGGGGGCCGCATTCGCCTGGATCACCCGCCATCCCAGCCCGCTCCGCATTAGTTGACATGCCGGGTGACACCCGACGATCGGCCGGAGCTGCGGCTCGGGCGATAGGCCTCGGTGTCGCAGGCACGGCTCCAACGAAACCAGCAGCTCCGGAAAACCGGAGCCGCCGGGGAGTGCTCCTTCAGGAGCCGTATTGCGTCGTCACGGGATTATTCGGAGACGATGCAGGCGTAGTCCAATCCCGCCGTGACTTCGAAATGCCCGCTCTCGCACTCGATGCCCGTATCGATCCGCTCGGACATGCCGCCTGGGCCCATCAATTCCTGCATGTTCTGCTTCGAGGCGGCAGTGAGGACGGAGGCAAGGGCAGCCTTGTTATGAGCAGCGTAGTAGCTGATGCCCAACGCCTGAATCACTGCCGGCAGGCCCGGATCGTCAAGGTAGTCTCCGGCAACCTCCAGACCTTTTTCGTAACCCTCTTCGTCTTCATCCGCATCGTTGCACGCCTCGACCGCATCGCCGACGATCCGGTCGATGATCGCGACACCGGTCTTGACGATCACTTCGGCGCTGACATCCGGCAGTGCTGGCAGACCGTAAGGGGCCAAACCGGAATTACCGTTATCGATCGGCGTCTGGGCCTGTGCGATCAAAGCGGGATTCACGACATTCTTGATGGCACCGACCATGGTCGAGAGAACCCGCCACACCGCGTTGTTGCTTGTCGCATTGGTAGCATCCAGACCGCTGGCGAAAATCTCTGCGGGGGACATCGCCTTGAGCGTATCGGAGCCGTCAAACAGCCGCATGAACCCATAGACGCTGAGCGAAGCCTGGATGCGTACAAGGTCGGCATCCGTCGCTTCAGCTGTCAGATCAGCGACATTCGCCATCGGATCGCCGATGACGTCCTCTTCCGTAATGCCGGACAGGCCGGCGGCCGTCAGCATTTCGACGATGTTGGCGGCGGACAGCACTTCGCTGCTCACGACCATGCCGTCTTCATCGACAGGGGCGGTGCGCGCGCTCAGCGTGGTCAGAGGCGAAATGATAATGCTGTCGTTCTCGCCAGCCTCCGCGCCGACCAGGGCAGACATCGCCAGTTGGAAGTCCACGCCATTATGGGTACCGAGATTGTCGGTATCCGCAATGATGAAGCTGCCTTCCGGCAGAGACTCATCAAGTTCAAAGCTGATCTTGCCGTCTGCGTCGGAAGCCGTGGAGCGCGGCTCATCGTCGTCGCATCTCTGGTTGTGATTAAGGTCGATACAGAACTCCGCACCTTGCACATACGGGTCGACGACCACCGCGCTGATCGTCACTTTGTCATTGCCGCCACCGGAGCCGCCACCGGAGCCGCCACCGGATCCACCGCCGGAGCCACCGCCGCCCACGTTGGAACTGGAACTGCCCGAGCCGCCGCATCCGCTGATGGCCAGCGCGCCTGCCAGCATCGCAAGTGGCAGCAGGCGCAAAGAGTTGGGGGTATTCTTGGGCATTGTGATTCCTCGCTGATGATTCAGGCCATACCAGCCGGCCTTACTTGCATAATGATGGGTAGCATCACTTCTTTCGGACTCACGCGGGATTTCTTGAGCATTCGTGCCTTGCTGGAGGGGTATTCGCAG
>JBAYOD010000211.1:0-5711 GCA_041678445.1 Burkholderiaceae bacterium
AGCGGCGGGCGCGTAGCGAGTTACGCCGCGCAGCCAGGAACCCGAGCACCGAGGGCAGCCCCGCGCAGCGGGGCCAAGCACCGGCGCCGGCCAGGCGAAGCCCCCCGCACCTTGGCAGCCCTCCGCACCTTGGCGCCCCGAACGTTCGAATGCGAACCGGTATCAGACCGGCCCGCTGCTGTCGGCACCCGGCTTCGTGCCGGTGCCGGCGCCGGCGCTCAGCGCTCGGGCAGCAGTTCGAGGTCGGCGACCAGCGGGCTGTGGTCCGACAACCGCGACCACTCCAGCCCCTTGAGGACGGCGGTCGAGCGCACCTCGAAGCCGCGCTGGTAGATGCGGTCCATCCGCAGCCAGGGGACCAGCGCCGGAAAGGTCCGGGCAGTGCGCACCGTGCGCGGCAGGCCCGGGATCGGCGCATCCGGCGAGACCCCGATCTCGGTGAGCCGGTCGCGCACGTAGTAGACGGCGCGCTGCGTCGACCGGTTGCGCGGCCGCCAGGCGTCGAAGACCTCGACGACGCCGATCCGCCGGCACAGCCGGTCCGACAGGGTGTTGCGCCAGTCGTTGAAGTCACCGGCGATGATCATCGGCGCGGCCGGTTCGACCGTGCTGTCGATCCAGGCCAGCAACGCGTCGAGCTGCCGGTCGCGGCTGCGGGCGAACAGGCCGAAATGCACGACGAAGCAGTGAATGTCGCGCCCCTCGACGTCGACCACGCAATGCAGCACGCCGCGCTTCTCCAGCGCATGGTCGGACATGTCGCGGTTCTCCTGCCCGATGATCGGGAAGCGCGACAGCAGCGCATTGCCATGATGGCCGTGCAGATAGCTGGCGTTGCGCCCGTAGGCCGTCTCGAACGCGCTCTTGAGCAGGGGCGAGCGCGCCAGGAAGAGTTCCTGCGGTTCGCTCGGCCAGTGCTCGAAATGGCGCTGCATCCGCTCGTTCTGGCCCTGCACCTCCTGCAGGAAGATCAGGTCGCTGCCCAGTTCGTGCAGGCGCGCGCGCAGCTCGTAGATCCGCGCGACCCGGCGCAGCCCGAACAGGTCGCGCAACACGCCCTTGTGGATGTTGTAGGTTGCCACCCGCACCCTGGTCACCGCCCCGGCCCTCGTCTCCGACCGGCCGTCAGTGCCTGCCGACCCGGGCCGGCAGGCTCCGGATCGCCTCGGCATTGCTCCAGGAAAAGCAGCGCTGCGCCGCCTCTTCCCAAGGCAGCCACTCACAGCCCAGGTGTTCACGCGGCGCCAGCCTGACCGGCAGCGCATCGGGCAACTGCAGACCGAACACATGTTCGGTGTTGTGGATGACGCCTTCCGGATAGCGCTTGCGCCAGTGCGGATAGATCTCGTAGCGGTTCTGCTGGTGCCAGTCGATCAGCTCGAAGCGGCGTGTATCCAGGCCGGTCTCCTCGCAGACCTCGCGTCGGCAGGTCTCGGTCAACGGTTCGTCCAGCGACTCCACGCTGCCGGTCACCGACTGCCAGAACCCGGGATGGTCGGCCCGCTCGAGCAGCAGCACGCGCAGGTCGGCGGTATGGATCACGACCAGCACCGAGACTGGAATCTTGGTCGTCATCACCGCGCCACCCCGAGCGCCACCGCCAGGGTCACGGCTTCGGCACCTCGGGCAGACGCAGCCGGATGTGCAGTTCGCGCAACTGCTTCTCGTCGACCTCGGACGGGGCCTGGGTCAGCAGGCACTGGGCCCGCTGGGTCTTGGGAAAGGCGATCACGTCGCGGATCGAATCGGCACCAGCCATCATCGTGACGATCCGGTCCAGCCCGAACGCGATCCCGCCATGGGGCGGCGCGCCGTACTGAAGCGCATCGAGCAGGAAGCCGAACTTGGCACGCGCCTCTGCCGGGCTGATCTTCAGCGCCGTGAACACCTTGCTCTGCACCGCCTCGCGGTGGATCCGCACCGAGCCGCCGCCCAGCTCCCAGCCGTTGAGCACCAGGTCGTAGGCCTTGGCCAGGCAGCGGCCCGGATCGGTCTCCATCAGGTCTTCGTGGCCGTCCTTGGGCGCGGTGAACGGGTGATGAACGGCCGTCCAGCGGGCGTCTTGCTCGTCGTACTCGAACATCGGGAAGTCGACGACCCAGAGCGGCCGCCATTGATCCTCGAACAGGCCGTTGCGCCGGCCCAGTTCGGAATGGCCGACCTTGACCCGCAGCGCGCCGATGGCATCGTTGACCACGCCGGCCTTGTCGGCGCCGAAGAACAACAGGTCACCGCTGGTCGCGCCGCTGCGCTCGAGGATCGCCGCGATCGCCGCATCGTGCAGATTCTTGACGATCGGCGACTGCAGGCCGTCGCGCCCCTTGCCTGCTTCGTTGACCTTGATCCAGGCCAGGCCCTTCGCCCCGTAGATGCCGACAAACTGGGTGTAGGCGTCGATCTCGCTGCGCGTGAGCGCCGCGCCGCCCGGTACCCGCAGCGCCACGACCCGTCCGCTCTCGCTGTTGGCCGGCGCGCTGAACACCTTGAAGTCGACGTCCTTCATCACATCGGTGAGGTCGGTGAATTCGAGCTTCACCCGCAGGTCGGGCTTGTCCGAGCCGTACAGGCGCATCGCCTCGGCGTAAGGCATCTGCGGGAAGGCAGCGGGCAGTTCGACCCCGATCGCGTTGCGGAACACCACACGGATCATGTCCTCGAAGATCGCCCTGATCTCGGTCTCGGACAGGAAGGAGGTTTCGCAATCGATCTGCGTGAACTCGGGCTGGCGGTCGGCGCGCAGGTCTTCGTCACGGAAACACTTCGTGATCTGATAGTAGCGATCGAAGCCGGCGACCATCAACAGCTGCTTGAACAGCTGCGGCGACTGCGGCAGCGCGAAGAACTGTCCGGCGTTGACCCGCGACGGCACCAGGTAGTCGCGCGCGCCCTCCGGCGTGGACTTGGTCAGCATCGGGGTCTCGATGTCGACGAAGCCGAGGGCGTCCAGATACTTGCGCACCTCCATCGCGACCCGGTAGCGCAGCATCAGGTTCTTCTGCATCACCGGCCGGCGCAGGTCGAGCACCCGGTGGGTCAGGCGCGTGGTTTCCGACAGGTTCTCGTCGTCGAGCTGGAAGGGCGGCGTGACCGACGGATTCAGGATCTCGATCTCGTGGCACAGCAGCTCGACCTGCCCGCTCGGGATGTGAGTGTTCTCGGTTCCCTCGGGACGACGGCGCACCAGGCCCGTCACGCGCACGCAGAACTCGTTGCGGATGCGCTCGGCCACCGCGAACATCTCGGCGCGATCGGGATCGCAGACCACCTGCGCAAGGCCTTCGCGATCGCGCAGGTCGATGAAGATGACCCCGCCGTGGTCGCGTCGGCGATGCACCCAGCCGAAGAGGGTGACCACCTGGTCGAGTTGGTCGGTGGAAACCCGGCCGGTGTAGCAGCTGCGCATCGATTGTTCTCCGTTCAGGCGCCTGGTCGCGCGACGACGGCCCGGTCACGCGGGGCGACAACGCCCATCGAGACCACATACTTCAGCGCTTCGTCGACGCTCATGTTCAGTTCGATCGTCTCGGCCCGCGGCACCATCAGGAAAAAGCCGGACGTCGGATTGGGGGTGGTCGGCACATAGACCGACACCATGTCGGTGGCCACGTGCCGGCGGACTTCCTCGGCGGGCGAACCGGTCTGGAACCCGATGGTCCAGACGCCGGTACGCGGATACTGCACCAGCAGCGCCCGCCGGAAAGCCTGCCCGTTGGGCGACAGGATCGTGTCGCTGACCTGCTTGACGCTCGAATAGATCGACCGGACGATCGGGATGCGGCCAAGCAATCCCTCCCAGTAGCCAATCAACCGCTCGCCAATGAAATTGCGGGCCAGCAGGCCCGTCACCAGCACGACCGCGAAGGTCAGCAGCACCCCCATGCCCGGCACCTGGGTCCCGAGATAGAGCCTCGGATGCCACTGCTCGGGCAGCAACTGCAGGCTCTGGTCCATCGTCGTCACGATCAGGTTCAGCACCCAGATCGTGATGACCAGCGGCACCCAGATCAGCAGGCCGGTAACGAAGTATTTACGCATCCGGACAGTACCCGGCATCCCTGACCGACACCGATCGGCAGGCGGACGAGAGGCGGCTCACAACGGCGCCTCGCCCCGCCCGGTTCAGCTGGCCGGAGTCGACGGCGCGGCAGCGGCCGGCGCCGGCTTGCTCGCCGAAGCCGACTCGCTGGCCGTGCCACCGTCCGAAGACCCGCTGCCAGCCGTTTCGGCAGCAGGCTTGCCCTCGGCAGGCTTGTCGGGCGCCTTGCCGTTGTCGCGGAAGTCGGTGACGTACCAGCCCGTACCCTTCAGCTGGAAGGCCGGAGCGGTCAGTTCCTTGCGCAGGGCTTCGGTACCGCACTCGGAACAGAGGGTGAGCGCGGGATCAGAGATTTTCTGCAGCACATCCTTCCTGGCGCCGCAGTGGTCGCAACGATAGGCGTAGATCGGCATGGAGCAAGGCTTCCGAAACGAAGTTCAGCCCCTGCGCGCACTCAGGGGGCGCACGCAGGGGCACAGATTCTGGAAAACCTTGAATTATAGCTCGCGAGCCGCGGCTGCCTCGAGGGCCGGCTTGACGCTCTCGAGCGCGCCGCCGCCATCACAGGGGATGATCTCGCCCGAGATGTAGCCGGCGCGCTCGGACGCCAGGAAGAGTGCCAGATCTGCGATGTCGCCCAACTGGCCAAGGCGTCGGAGCGGAACGTGACGGATGGCGGCGGCCAGGCTGTCGGCATCGGCAGCCATGAGTCGCGTAAATCCCTCGGTGCCCTCGGTCGGCCCCGGGCTGATCGCGTTGACACGGATGCCATCGGCGCCCCACTCGAGGGCGAGCACCCGGGTAAGCTGGTCCACACCGGCCGTGCCCCCGAACACGAATACGTGCCGGTCCTTCAGACCGAGATCGAAACCCATGCGCCGCCCTCCTGCGCCCTCCTGCGCCCTCCTGATTCCCGTCTTTGCCCGTCCCGTCTCCGGCAAGCAGGCCGACCGCTTCATCCGCCATCAGAACGGGATGTCGTCGTCCATCGGTCCGAACGGATCGCTGTCGGCAGGCGCCGGCTGCCGGCGGGCGGCCTGCCCCCCCCCCTGGCCACCGCCCGGAGCGCCGCCCTGTCCGCCGCGGGCCGCGCGGCCGCCGCTCTCGGCGCCGTAGCCGCCGTCGTCTCCGCCACCGCCGTCACGCGCCGATCCGAGCAGTTGCATCGACTCGGCGACGATCTCGGTGGTGTAGCGCTCCTGGCCTTCCTTGTCGGTCCATTTGCGCGTCTGCAGGCGGCCTTCGACGTAGACCGGCCGACCCTTCTTCAGATACTGGCCGGCGATTTCGGCCAGGCGGTCGAAGAACACCACGCGGTGCCATTCGGTGTCTTCCCGTCTCTCGCCGCTGGCCTTGTCGGTGCGCACGCGCGACGTGGCCAGCGTAATGTTGCAGATCTGGCCACCATTGGCCGCGTAGCGGGTTTCGGGATCCCGGCCGAGATTGCCGAGCAGGATCACCTTGTTGACCGATGCCATCTTGCTCCCCTTGTTTCGAAGACCTGAGATTGTGTCATGCGGCGCGCGACGGCCAGCGCTGCTGACCGGCCGCGGCGGCCAGCCAGATTCCGGCCAGCAGCGCGCAGACGATGAACACGGCCGGCCCGTCCCAGCGCTGCTGGACCCAGCCGCCGAGCAGGCCGCCGGCGAAAAGCCCCAGCGACTGGGTGGTGTTG
>JBAYOD010000212.1:0-5690 GCA_041678445.1 Burkholderiaceae bacterium
CGCAGGGTTACCCGTGCCAGCGTATCGATCCGGCGGCGCTCCTCGACCAGGGCTGCCCGGGCGCCGACCCGTTCGAAGAACAGCCGCAGGGCCTTGCCGGCCAGCGCACGCACCACCAGCGCCAGCACGACGATGCCGACGATCGAAGCGGCCAGATGCAGCTGCACGGCGTAGCGGTCCAGCCATTCGCTTGTCTGTACCAGGATTTCCTGCATCGCTCCTCTGGGGTCAGGGCGGGCCGGACCGGATTGAATGATTCATGCGACGTACTGCGGAACCTGGGCCTTGTCGGGCCGGCGGATGCGGGCGTTCGACCGGAAGCCTGCAAGTCGTGCACGGCTTCTGCACTGCTTCGGACGCGCCGGCGCCGGGAAGGCACCGCCAGACGCGCCAGAGTCGGACGCTTCGCGATGGACGAGGCCACGGGGTGCCTGAGGAGTCCTTGTGCTTGCAGCGCCCCGATGGTCGACGCCGATTATACCCGGGCCGAGATGACGGTCGGCCGATTTGACAAGTCTCGCCAAAACGTAAATAGTACGACCGTTCGTAATATTCCGAGCGCTTGCGGTTTCCATCGTCGTGACCCTGCAATCCAGCCATTCCCGTTCACCGCGCACCATGAAGAAAGGCGAGCAGACCCGTGCCCTGATCGTTGCCACGGCCCTCGAACTGGCCGGGCGCCAGGGCCTCGAAGGCTTGACGATCGGCTCGCTGGCCGAGCGGATGAAGATGTCCAAGAGCGGGGTGTTCGCGCATTTCGGCTCGCGCGAGGAGTTGCAGCTGGCCGTCCTGAAGGCGTACGAGCAACGGTTTGTGGCTGCGGTGCTGCGGCCCGGGCTCGAGGCGCCGCGCGGCCTGGCCAGGCTGCAGGCGATCCTGGCCCGCTGGCTCGATCGCACGGCACAGGAGGCCGTGAGCGGCTGTCTGTGGATTGCCGGCGCAGCCGAGTACGACGATCGCCCCGGCGCGGTCCGCGAGGAGCTGGTGGCCACCGTTCGCGGCTGGCAGAACGAGTTGTCGCGCGCCATCCGCCAGGCCGTCGAGACCGGCGAACTGAGCGATCGTCTCGATGTCGACGAACTGGTCTTCCAGATCTACGGAGTCGTGCTGGTGCTCCAGCACGACGGTCGTCTGCTGGGCAGCGTCGATGCGCTGCCGCGCGCACGACGCAGCATCGCCCGGCTGATCGACGGCTGGCGTACCAACGGTACCGGACGCCCGATTCCGGCACCCACCAACACCCCGGCCGGCTTCACGGCGGGCCCGGCGGTGCGGGTCCCCGCCAGCGAGCCAGCGTCCCGGCTCGCAGGTCGGTTTTCATCCTCCGGCCGCTGAACGCGGCCGAGAATCCACGAACCCACATCATCCGATTCACGACGTCCCGATCGCGACGTCCAGACACCAGGAGCAGGCAAATGGCCCAGTATCAGCCCCCGATGCGCGACATGCAGTTCATCCTCCACGAGCTGCTGCAGACCGAGGCCACACTGGCCGAGCTGCCGGCCCATGCCGAAACCGGCCGCGAGCTGATCGACCAGGTGCTGGAGGAAGGCGGCAAGTTCTGCGCCGAAGTCCTGTTCCCGATCAACCGCAGCGGCGACGAGGAAGGCTGTACCTACGAGGGTGACGGGGTCGTGCGCACGCCGCAGGGCTTCAAGGCCGCCTGGCAGCAGTTCTGCCAGGCCGGCTGGCCCACGCTGACCAGTGCCCCCGAGCATGGCGGCCAGGGGCTGCCGCACATCGTCGGCATGGCCTTCCAGGAAATGATGAACGCGGCCAACCAGGCCTGGGCGATGTACCCGGGGCTGACCCATGGCGCCTACGCCTGCCTGGTCGAACACGGCACGCCCGAGCAGAAAGCGCTGTATCTGCCGAAGCTGGTGTCGGGCGAGTGGAGCGGCACGATGTGCCTGACCGAACCCCATTGCGGCACCGACCTCGGCCTGCTGCGCACCCGGGCCGAACCACAGGCCGACGGCAGCTACCTGATCAGCGGCACCAAGATCTTCATCTCGTCGGGCGAACACGATCTGACCGGGAACATCGTCCACCTGGTGCTGGCCCGGCTGCCGGATGCACCGCAGGGCACCAAGGGGATCTCGCTGTTCATCGTGCCGAAGTTCATTCCCGATGCCGACGGTCGGCCGGGCGAGCGCAACGGCGTGAAGTGCGCGCGGATCGAGGAGAAGATGGGCATCCACGGCAATGCCACCTGCGTGATCGACCTCGACGGCGCGCGCGGCTGGCTGGTCGGTGAGCCGAACCGGGGCCTGCAGGCGATGTTCGTGATGATGAACTCGGCGCGGATCGGCGTCGGCCTGCAGTCGCTGGGGCTGATGGAGGTCGCCTACCAGAACTCGCTGGTCTACGCGAAGGAGCGGCTGCAGATGCGTTCGCTGACCGGGCCGAAGGCGCCGGACAAGCCGGCCGACCCGATCATCGTCCACCCCGATGTTCGCCGGATGCTGCTGACCCAGAAGGCCTACACCGAAGGCGCGCGGGCCTTCGCGTACTGGCTGGCGCTGCAGTCCGACGTGGCCCACGGCCATCCGGACGAGGCGGTGCGCCAGGGCGCCGAGGACATGCTTGCGCTGCTCACGCCGATCGTGAAGGCGTTCACCACCGACAACGGTTTCGCCACGACGAACCTGGCTCTGCAGATCTATGGCGGCCATGGCTATATCCGCGAGTGGGGGATGGAGCAGTACGTGCGTGACGCCCGGATCAACATGATCTACGAGGGCACCAATGCCATCCAGTCGCTCGATCTGCTCGGGCGCAAGGTGCTCGGCGACAGTGGCGCCAGGCTGCGCAAGTTCGGCAAGCTGATCGCCGAGCTGGTCGAAGCCGAGGGCACGAACGAGGACATGGCCGAGTTCATCGACCCGCTGGCCGACCTGGGCCAGAAGGTCGAGAAGCTGACCATGGAGATCGGCATGAAGGCGCTGCAGAACCCGGACGAGGCAGGCGCGGCCGCCGTTGACTACCTGCGGGTGGTCGGCCATCTGGTGCTCGGCTACTTCTGGGCCCGGATGGCGAAGCTCGCGCTCGAGCACCAGGACGACGACGACCTGATCTACCGTGCCAAGCTCGCCACCGCGCGTTTCTACTTCGCCAGGCTGATGCCCGAAACCGCGGCGCTGATCCGCAGTGCGCGAGCCGGTTCGGCAACGCTGATGGATGTCGGGGTCGAGCTGTTCTGACGCGGATCGGGAGAGCGAGATGGACAGGGGTGGAACGTGCGTGGGCAGGGCCTTGCTGCCGGTCGTGGCGGCAGCGTTGACCCTGCTGCTCGCCGGTGCGCCGGCGACGGTGCCGGCCCAGGCGCTCGGGCAGATCGTGTCCGGCCAGCCGGGCGCGCAGGCGACGGACTCACCGGTCGGCCTGTGGCGCAACATCGATGACGAGACCGGCCAGCCGAAGGCGCTGGTGCGGGTCGTCGAGACAGCAGGCGTCTATTCGGGGCGCATCGAGAAGATCCTGACCGAGCGCACCGATGCGGTCTGCGATCTGTGCACCGACGCCCGCAAGGGTCAGCGGGTCCAGGGAATGGCCATCATCGAGGGCATGCGGGCCAGCGTGTCCGAGGACGGACTGTTCGAGGGCGGCAGCATCCTGGACCCGAGCAACGGCAAGGTCTATCGCAGCTATATGCGGCTGCGCGATGATGGCAGCAAGCTCGAAGTGCGTGGATACGTGGGTGTGCCGCTGTTCGGCCGCTCGCAGACCTGGATCAGGGAAGAATGAAGCGAGGAATGCCAAGGTGAGCAATTTCATAGTCAGAAAGGCGGCCGTGCTCGGCGCCGGCGTGATGGGGGCGCAGATCGCCGCGCACCTGGTGAACGCGAAGGTCGAGGTGGTGCTGTTCGACCTGCCGGCCGGGGAAGGACCCAAGAGCGGGGTTGCGATCAAGGCGATCGAGGCGCTGAAGAAGATGAACCCGGCGCCGCTCGGTCATCCGTCGCTGGCGGCCTTCATCCGGCCGGCCAACTACGACGACGATCTGGAGTTGCTGCGCGAGTGCGACCTGGTCATCGAGGCGATTGCCGAACGCCTGGACTGGAAGACCGGGCTGTACCGTCAGGTATCACCGTTCCTGGCGCCGCACGCGATCCTGGCGACCAATACCTCCGGCCTGTCGATCGGCAGCCTGGCCGAGGGGGTGGATGTGGAACTCAGGCCGCGCTTTTGCGGCGTGCACTTCTTCAATCCGCCGCGCTACATGCCGCTGGTCGAACTGGTGCCGACCCGCGAAACCGACCCCGAGGTGGTCGACCGCCTCGAAGGATTCCTCACCACGGTGCTGGGCAAGCAGTGCATCCGGGCCAGAGATACGCCGAACTTCATCGCCAACCGCATCGGCATCTGGGGAATCATGGCCACGGTGCGCGAGGCCGAGCGTTTCGGGCTGGGCTTCGACGTGGTCGACGACCTGACCGGAGCCAGGCTGGGGCGGGCCAGGTCGGGCACCTTCCGCACTGCCGACATCGTGGGTCTCGATACCGTCGGGCTCGTGATGAAGACGATGCAGGAACAGCTTCGCGACGATCCCTTTCACCCGCTTTACGGGACGCCGGCGGTCTTCACCGAGCTGATCGGGCGCGGCGCGCTCGGCCAGAAGGCCGGGGCCGGCTTCTACCGCAAGGACGGCAAGGCCATCCTGCGCTTCGATCCGGCCAGGGGCGACTACGTGCCGGCCGGCGCGAAGGCCGACGAGATCGTCGTACGCATCCTCAAGAAGAAGACCTGGGGCGAACGCCTGCAATTGCTGCGCGAATCGAAGAACCCGCAGGCGCAGTTCGTCTGGGCGCTGCTGCGCGACGGTTTCCAGTATGCGGCGATCAAGCTGGCCGAGATCGCCGACAATGCGCGCGACCTCGACCTGGCGATGCGTTTCGGCTTCGGCATGGAGGAAGGGCCGTTCGAGGTCTGGCAGCAGGCAGGCTGGACGCGGGTGGCCGAGTGGATCCGCGAGGACATCGAGCAGGGCCGCGCGCTGAGCAGCGAGCCGTTGCCGGACTGGGTGTTCGAGGGGCCGGTGGCCGAGCGCGGCGGCGTGCACCAGCCGCAAGGCTCGTGGTCGGCTGCCCGCGGGGTGTTCGTGCCGCGTGCCGAGCAGGCGGTGCATCGGCGCCAGATCTTCCGCCCGTCGGTGGCCGGCGAGAACGCGCCCGCGCCGGCAACTGCCGGCAACACGCTGTTCGAGGACGAGTCGATCCGGCTCTGGACGCTGAACGAACAGGGGCTCGACGAAGTGGTGATCGCGTCGATCCGGACCAAGGTGCACGCAATCGGCCCCGGGGTGATCGCCGGGCTGCTCGAGGGGATCGAACTGGCCGAACGCGACTACCGCGGGCTGGTGATCTGGTCGCCCGATGATCCGTTCTCGGTGGGTGCCGACCTGCAGGCCATGCTGCCGGTGTTCATGAGCGGCGGCGCGCAAGCTATCGAAGCCGAGGAGCGCAAGCTGCAGGAAGCGATGCTGCGTCTGCGCCACGCCCAGGTGCCGACCGTGGCGGCGGTGTCCGGAATGGCGCTGGGTGGCGGCTGCGAGTTGCTCATCCACTGTGCGCGGCGGGTGGCGGCCGTGGAGAGCTACATCGGGCTGGTCGAAGTGGGTGCGGGCTGGATCCCGGGTGCCGGCGGCCTGGCCTACGGGGCCCGTCGCGCCGCCGAGGAACAGGCGGCCG
>JBAYOD010000213.1:0-5641 GCA_041678445.1 Burkholderiaceae bacterium
AGCCGCCGGGGACACGATGCGTTTTCAGGTCCCACGGATTCCAGGGCGTGCCCAGGTGCTGGTTTGTGCCCCAGCCGCCGTAGGCGAATTCCACCGTGTGCGTCTTGCCCAGGACGATCATGCCGGCCCGGACCAGCTTCTGCACCAGCGTTGCGGTATGCGACGAACGACGCTCGCGCCAGACCGCGCAGCCACCGGAGGTGATGCGCCCGTCGATCTCGACGAGGTCCTTGATCGCAATCGGAATGCCGTGCAGCGGCCCCAGCGCATGGCCCGAGCGGATCGCCTGGTCGGCCGCCCGGGCGGCAAGCCGGGCATCGTCCGCATAGACCTCGGTGAAAGCATGTAGCTTCGCGTCATGGCGTGCGATGCGCTGCAGGCAGGAATCGACGAGGTCGACCGGAGAGACCTCGCGTGCCTGGATCCTGCTGGACAGTTCGATGACGGAAAGCAATGCGGGATCGGAGTTCATGAACGGTTTCCTGTTTGGCGAGCAACCGGAAATCACGGGAACCGGTCGCGGCCCATCGCTCTCAGCAGGGCCCCAGCCGCTCCGCCCCGCCCAGCCACGGCCGCAACGCCACCGGTATCGCGATGCTGCCATCGGCCTGCTGGTGGTTCTCCAGCATGGCGACCAGGGTCCGCCCGACCGCGAGGCCCGAGCCGTTCAGGGTGTGCACGAACTCCGGCTTCCCCTTGCCCGAGCGGAAGCGCGCCTGCATCCGGCGCGCCTGGAAGTCGCCGCAGCTCGATACCGAGGAGATCTCACGGTACGCGCCCTGCCCCGGCAGCCAGACCTCGAGGTCGTAGGTGGTGCGGGCACCGAAGCCCATGTCGCCGGCGCACAGCAGCATCACCCGGTAGGGCAATTCGAGGCGCTGCAGGATCTTCTCGGCATGCCCGACCATCTGCTCGAGCGCTTCGTCCGACTGGGCGGGCTCCACGATCTGCACCATCTCGACCTTGTCGAACTGGTGCTGGCGGATCATCCCGCGGGTATCACGCCCGTAGGAGCCGGCTTCCGAGCGGAAGCACGGCGTGTGTGCGGTCAAACGCAGGGGCAGCGTTTCCGCGGAAACGATCTCGCCGCGCACGAAGTTCGTGAGCGGCACTTCGGAGGTGGGGATCAGGTAGAGCGCTTCGCCCTCGCCTTCCTGCCCGCCCTTGCGTGCGGCAAAGAGGTCCTGCTCGAACTTCGGCAGCTGGCCGGTGCCACGCAGGCTGTCGGCGTTGACGATGTACGGCGTGTAGCACTCGGTATAGCCGTGCTCGGTGGTGTGGACGTCGAGCATGAACTGCGCGAGCGCGCGATGCAGTCGGGCGGCGGGCCCGCGCAGCACCGAGAAGCGGGCGCCCGAAAGTTTCGCCCCGGTCTCGAAGTCGAGCCCGAGCCCGGCACCGACGTCGACATGGTCGCGCGGCTCGAAGGGTGGCTGCGGCGGTTCGGTACCACCGCCGGGCGCCCAGCGCCGCTGCTCGACGTTGGCGGTCTCGTCGCGGCCATCGGGCACCCGGTCCGCCGGCAGGTTGGGCAGGTTCATCAGCCATTGCGAGAAGGCTTCCTGCACCTCTTCGTTCTGCGTCGCGACCGCCGCGAGCTCGGCGCCGATCCCGGCCACCTCGGCCATCACCGCGCTCGTGTCCTCGCCCTTCGCTTTCAGCTGGCCGATCGTCTTCGACAGCGCATTGCGCTTCGCCTGCAAGGCTTCGGTCGAGGTCTGCAGGGACTTGCGCCGCGCCTCGAGCGCCTCGAAGGCGCTGGCATCGAGCTCGAAGCCGCGCCGGGCGAGACGGGTACGGACCGATTCGATATCTTTTCGGAGCAGGCTGGGATCGAGCATCGTGGGTCTACGCTTCGGGAGATACGGAAGGCCAGGTCACCGGGGAAAGCCGGATCATCTGAAGGCCGGGCCAGGCACGCCCGGCCCGGCTGGCGGAACTGGAAATGGTATCAGCGGCGCCCGACCTCCAGAAGCCGCGCCCGGCCACCCGCGGGCCGGGCGTGCGCTACTCGTCCTTACCGGCTTCCGCGTCGAGCTTGCGCAGGAAGGCCAGCTTCTCGCCGATCTTCGCTTCCAGCCCCCGTGGCACCGGCCGGTACCACCCCGGCTCGCGCATGCCCTCGGGCAGGTAGGTCTCGCCGGCCGCATAGGCATGGGGCTCGTCATGCGCGTACCGGTAGGCGTGCCCGTAGCCGAGCTCCTTCATAAGCTTCGTGGGCGCATTGCGCAGGTGCACCGGAACCTCGCGGCTGCGGTCCTGCTTCACGAAGGCGCGCGCCGCGTTGTAGGCGTTGTAGCCGGCGTTGCTCTTGGCGGCCACCGCCAGGTAGATGACGGCCTGGCCCAGCGCCAGCTCGCCCTCGGGGCTGCCGAGCCGTTCGTAGGTCAGGGCGGCATCGTTGGCGACCTGCATGGCGCGGGGGTCGGCCAGGCCGATGTCCTCCCATGCCATGCGCACGATACGGCGCGCCAGGTACCTCGGGTCGGCCCCGCCGTCGAGCATGCGGCTGAGCCAGTACAGGGCGCCATCGGGGCTGGAGCCGCGCACCGATTTGTGGAGCGCCGATATCTGGTCGTAGAAACTGTCGCCACCCTTGTCGAAGCGGCGGGTGTTGAGGCTCAGAGCATTGCTGATGAACGCGGCGTCGATGTCCGTCATGCCGGCGGCGCCGGCCGCCGTGTCGGCCTGCTCGAGCAGGTTCAGCAGGCGCCGGGCGTCGCCGTCGGCATAGCCGACGAGGGTGGCGACAGACTGTTCGTCGAACCGCAGGTGGCCCAGGGCCTTGTCCAGCGCCCGCGAGAGCAACTGTCGCAGCTCATCGTCGCCCAGGGGCTGCAGGACATAGACCTGCGCCCGCGAGAGCAGGGCCGAATTGACTTCGAAGCTGGGGTTCTCGGTCGTGGCCCCGATGAAGGTGAACAGCCCCGACTCGATGTGCGGCAGCAGCGCATCCTGCTGGGACTTGTTGAAGCGGTGGATCTCGTCCACGAACAAGATGGTGTGCCTGCCCTGCGAGAGAAAGTTCCGGGCACGCTCCATCGCCTCCCGGATGTCCTTGACTCCGGAGAACACGGCGGACAGGGCAATGAACTCGCAATCGAAGGCGCTGGCCATGAGCCGTGCGAGCGTCGTCTTGCCAACGCCGGGCGGGCCCCAGAAGATCATCGAATGCGGCTTGCCGGACTTGAAGGCGAGCCGCAGCGGCTTGCCTTCACCCAGCAGATGGGACTGCCCGATGACTTCGTCCAGCGTCCTCGGTCGCAGGGCCTCCGCCAGCGGCGCGGCGGGCTCCCGGGCAAACAGGTCAGCCATGGCCTCTGGCCCCGTTACTGGCGAATGACATCGGTGCCGGCGGGCACCTCGAAGCGGAAGGTTCCGGGCGTGAAATCAGGACTGGTGTCGATCGAATCGAAGCGAAAGCGCACCGTGCGCCCGAAGGCATCGAGCACTTCCATGGCACGCGGCAGGGAATCGCCGAAGCCGATCCGGATGCGCTCGAAGCCGGCTTCGCCGCTGCGCGGCGTCGCGAGCAGCCACTGCAGGCCGTCCTGCTCGCCGGCATCGGCCAGGACGAAGTCCGCATCGAGCCCGCCCGAGCCGAAGAGGATCGCCGCCGGGGTGGCGCCCATCGCCTCGGTCATCGGCCGGACCGTGACCTGCTCGAGATCGCGATCGTAGAACCAGACCTGTTCGCCGTCCGCGACCATCAGCTGCTCGTAGGGCCTGGTGACTTCCCAGCGAAAGCGCCCCGGCCGCTCGAAGGCGAAGCTGCCCTGGCTGCGTTCGACCCGGGCGGACGAGCCGCCGACGGTCTCCTGGGTGAAGTTCCCGCTGGCGCCGGAGGTATCGGAGAGGAAGCGCTCGAGGGAATCGATGGCGCCGGCGGCCCAGGCGGGTGCGGACCCGAGCGCAAGCGCCACCGCGAGCGCCAAGGCCTTGCCGCGACGGACAAGGCCCGCGATTCGATCGATGCTCATGGAGCCGGAGAACGCTTGCGACCGGCGCAGGTTGACCCGCGACGGGGGCGAACCGCTGAATCGATGGGCCGCGAGTGAATCCTGCACGGGTTCCTAGTCGTCCTCGCCGGTGTTGCGCGGCACGAGGATATCGCGGTTGCCGTTGGTCGCCATCTGCGAGACGAGCCCGGCCTGCTCCATCTGCTCGAGCAGGCGGGCGGCCCGGTTGTAGCCGATGCGCAGGTTGCGCTGGACGAAGGAGATCGAGGCGCGCCCGCTCTTGAGCACGACGGCGACCGCCTGGTCGTACATCGGGTCGGCCTCGCCGTCGATGCCGGCTTCGCCGAGCGTCTTGCTCAGGCCGCCGAAGCCGACCGCGCTGCCGGTATCGGCCTCCTCGGGAACGCCCCCCTCGAGGATGCCCTCGATGTAGTCGGGCTCGGCCACCAGCTTCCAGCTCTCGACCACCTTGTGCACTTCCTCGTCGGCCACGAAGGCGCCATGGATGCGCACCGGCAGGCCCGAGCCGGGCGGCATGTAGAGCATGTCGCCCTGCCCCAGCAGCGACTCGGCCCCCATCTGGTCGAGGATGGTGCGCGAATCGATCTTGGACGACACCTGGAAAGCGATACGCGTCGGGATGTTGGCCTTGATGAGCCCGGTGATCACGTCCACCGACGGGCGCTGGGTCGCGAGGATCAGGTGGATGCCGGCGGCGCGCGCCTTCTGCGCGAGCCGCGCGATCAGCTCCTCGATCTTCTTGCCCACGACCATCATCAGGTCGGCGAGCTCGTCGATCACCACCACTATCGTGGGCAGCTTGCCCAGCGGCTCCGGTGCGTCGGGCGTCAGCGTGAACGGGTTGGGGATCGACTCGCCGCGCTTCTCGGCATCGGCGATGCGCGTGTTGTAGCCCGACAGGTTGCGCACCCCGAGCTTGCTCATCAGGCGGTAGCGCCGCTCCATCTCGGCGACGCACCAGTTCAGCGCGTTGCCGGCCTGGCGCATGTCGGTGACCACCGGCGCCAGCAGGTGCGGGATGCCTTCGTAGACGCTCATCTCGAGCATCTTGGGATCTATCAGGATGAGCCGGACCTGGCTCGGGTCGGACTTGTAGAGCAGCGACAGCAGCATCGCGTTGATGCCTACCGACTTTCCCGAGCCGGTGGTGCCGGCGACCAGCAGGTGCGGCATCCGCGCGAGGTCGGCCACCATCGGGTTCCCGGCGATGTCCTTGCCCAGCGCCAGCGTCACCGGGGATGCGGCATCCGCATAGACCTTGGATCCGAGGATCTCGGACAGGCGCACCATCTGCCGACGGGCATTGGGCAGCTCCAGCCCCATGAGGCTCTTGCCCGGAATCGTCTCGACGACCCGGATCGACACCATCGACAAGGCGCGGGCGAGGTCCTTGGAGAGGTTCACGACCTGGCTGCCCTTGACCCCGGTCGCCGGTTCGATCTCGTAGCGGGTGATCACCGGGCCCGGATAGGCGGCGTCGACACGCGCGGCGACATTGAAGTCGGCGAGCTTCTTCTCGATCAGGCGCGAGGTGAACTGCAGGGTCTCCTCGCTGACGGTCTCCTGCTCGACCGGCGGCGGATCGAGCAGCGACAGCGGCGGCAGCTGGGTGTCGGCCGGCAGGTCGTTGAAGAGCACCACCTGGCGCTCGGCCTCGGCAC
>JBAYOD010000214.1:0-5637 GCA_041678445.1 Burkholderiaceae bacterium
CAGCCCGAGCACCGCGAACACGTTCGAGGTCAGCACGATGAACGGGTCGAGGGTGATCGCGAAGATCGCCGGAATCGAATCGACCGCGAACACGGCGTCGACGACGCCGATCAGCAGGATGACTACCAGCAGCGGTGTGGCCATGCGCACGCCGTCGATCCGGGTGAAGAAGCGTTCGCCGTCATAGTCGGGCGCGATCTTCACATGACGCTTGATCCATTGCAGCGCCGGATTGGCGTCGAGATCCGGTTCCTGGCCGGCGGCCCGCCACATCTTGATGCCGGTGAAGACCAGGAAGGCGCCGAAGACGTACATGACCCAGTGGAACTGGGTGACCAGCCAGGCACCGGCCAGGATCATCGCGGCGCGCATCACCAGCGCGGCGATGATGCCGATCATCAGCGCACGGCGCTGGAATCCGGCAGGCACCGCGAAGTAGTTGAACAGCATCAGGAACACGAAGATGTTGTCGACGGCCAGCGCCTTCTCGACCAGATAGCCGGTGATGAACTCGAGCGCCTTGGCGTTGGCCAGATCGCGGGTCTCGGCCTGTGCCGAACTGCCGCCGAGATACCACCAGAGCCAGCCCACGAAGGCGAAGGAGACGAGTACCCAGACCAGCGACCAGATCGCAGCCTTGCGCAGTGAAACCACTTTCGTGGCGCCGCGCTCGAGCACGAGGAAATCGACCGCGAGCGCGGCGATGACGAAAACGGTGAACAGCGACCACAGCAGTGGCGTGCCGACGGAGAGCATCGGAAGACCTTTTCACCAGCGTGGCAGGCGCCGGACGACGGATTGTCGGAGGTCCTCGCTGGTCTTGCCGACCCGGGCGCGGCTGCGCCCGGATTCGCGACACCGGATGAAGGCCGCTTGCCGGACGGCCCCCACCGTAATGACGATGCCGCGGCGCGCGCCGTTGCCCGCGCCGGCTACTCCCCTGGAGAGGTGCGCGGATTCGACCATCGACCGGTGCTGCGGTCAAGCAAATCCGGCACTCCGAAGGGTCAAACGGTCAAACGGTCAAAGGGGCGATTGCGGGGGATTGCCGCGGGGCGGGCAGTCGCAGGGTCAGCTGGCTGGCCGGCGGCGCAGGATCATCCGGTCGCGCCCGATCTCGATGTCGAAGCGGTAGAGGAAGCTCTGGCCGAGCAGGGCCATCGATTCGTCGTGTCCGAGCAGGCCGATGGCCACGTCGGTGCCGCCGGCGGACAGGCCACCGGCTTCGACCGGAACCGCGCGCAGCACCCGGCCGGGCAGTTCGCCGTTGGCGGTCCGGAAAGTGGCGGGCCGGCCGCCGCGCAGCCCGGCCTCGCGAGCCAGGCCTTCGCTGATGGTGACCAGCGTCGCGCCGGTGTCGACCAGGAAATCCACCGGCCGGCCATTGACGTGGCCGGTGACCCGGAAATGGCCATCACGCCCGCGCGGAATCACCAGCTCGCCGGCCTCGCCCAGCCACGGGGCGAGCGAAGCTTCGCGACGTGCCTCGATCCGGTCGAAGACCAGGTACATGCCGCCGAGCATCAGCAGCCAGAAGGCCACGATCCCCCAGGCACCGCGCAGCGCCGTGCGCCTGACCGAGCGTTCGGCCAGCCGTTCTTCGGCGCTTTGCGGTGTGTGGTTAAACTGCATCGGATCTCCTCAGCTCGCTCGCATCGTCATGACCCTGTCCGAACCCGTCGCCCGCCGTCCCATGCATACCCGCCGTGTCCTCTGCGAAGGTTTCCTTCGCGACGACGGCCTGTGGGACATCGAGGGCCGCATCGTCGACACCAAGCCCTACGTCTACACCGAACCCTACCGTGGTCGCCGTGAGCCGGGTAGCGAAGTCCACGACATGCTGATCCGGCTCACGATCGACGATGACATGGTCGTGCACGCAATCGAGGTCGACATGCCGAGTGTGCCGTATCCGACCTGCACCGGCGTCAAGCCGAACTACGATCGCCTGGTCGGCGCCTGCATCGCCAGCGGCTGGCGGCGTGCGGTCAACGATGCGGTCGGCGGCATCCAGGGCTGCACGCACGTTCGCGAGCTGCTGTTTCCGATGGCTACCGTGGCTTTCCAGACGGTGCTGGGCTGGCCTCAGGACGGCGCTGAAGGCGGATTGCCGCAGCCGGACAACGGCGAGCGGCCGCGCTTCATCGACGGCTGCCATTCGTGGCGATCCGACGGCGAGGTGGTGGCCAGGCTGTATCCGAGGTTTGCGGTGCGGCGCTGAGGAAAGCCCCTGCCTCGAAGATCCCGATCCTAAAGGGCGTCGACCCGGTTCACGCCGCGCGCTTGGCTTCGCGCAACTGCTCGGCAGGAATGTGTACCACCTTGCCGTTCCGCACCACGACGATCCCGGTGTCGGTCCGGATCGCCGTTTCGCGGGCCAGTTCGGCGGCCCGCTGCATGGCCGGCAGCGAAGCTCGCAGATCCGGATTCTTCGCGCTGGAAAGCGTCTGCTGCGTCATTGATTCTCTCCCCATTCCAGGACGGCGGGTGCGTCGCCCGCATTATCGTTCAGAATCCAGTCGCTCACGGCGTACTTGTAATGCTGGTGGAAATGGGCCAATCCGGCGGCGATCGGGTCGGCAATGATGATGATCTTCCGGGTCGTGGCTGCGGCGGTCGTTATGCTGGATTTCGAGAGCAGGCACGGGTACGCGACCCCTGTCCTTTGTTGTCATGGTCCTTCGTTCGGCGGGATGGGGACGCGGTGTGTCCCTGGGCAAGCCGTGGTGGCGCGCCGTCACACCCGGCTGAACAGAAAGGCCGCGCAGGCAGGCCAGAGGGCCATTCCGCCGATGGTCAGGGCGCCTTCGGGGGCGATCCGGCCTGAGACGGTGGCCAGGCCGCCGGCCACGAGCGCTGCTCCCAGCAGCAGGACGGCCGAGCCCAGCCAGGAGACGTACCACCCGAAGTACAGGAGAAAGCCGAGCGCGGCGAGGGCTCCGGCCGCTGCGGAGAAGGCGAACATCGGGCGCAGCGCCTGCGAGGCGTTTTCAGGCGAGGTCGAGGCCCGCTGCTGCTCGATCACGAACAGCACCAGCAGGGTGAAGACGGCGAAAATCGGCAAATCGAGACCGTACAAATCCATCCCCTCCGTCTCCTTGTCCGTGGATGCCTGCGGCAATCCGGACGCCTGCCGGAACGCCGATGATGGCATCTTCCGGCCAGGCGAAGAAAAGCCGCCTCTCGGGCGGCTATTCTGGGGGAAATCGCCGGCTTTGACGGAATTCCCCGCAAATGACTGGTGCCGATGGACGGACTCGAACTGTCGACCTTCGCATTACGAATGCGCTAAAAGCACCATTTACCAGCGTTGCAGCCTGTTGAAAATTCCCCTTGTAACCTATAAAAATCAACGAGATAATACGGTTACACCAATGCGAGGGATTGGCCCGCGTTGATTGGTATTTGCCGAATCTGGTTACAAGGTGGTTACATGGAATCGCGGATCAACCTGACAGCCCGGCGCATCAGCGATGCCAGATGCGCCGCAGGCAAGCCGCAGACGTTCATCTGGGACGCGGGTGCGCCGGGGCTCGCGCTGCGCGTGACGGCATCGGATAGCAAGGCGTTCGTCTTTCAAGGCAAGTTCAACGGCAAGACGGTGCGCATGACGATTGGATCGCCGGACGTCTGGGGGATCGAAGATGCACGCACTCGCGCCCGCGAGCTGCAGAGCTGCATCGACGTCGGTCGCGATCCGCGCGCAGTGAAGGCCGAGGCGGTCGCAGCGGATGCGCAGAAGCGCGCGCAGGAGGCGGGCGAGGGAATCACCGTTGCCGACGCTTGGGCCGTCTACATGGCAGAGGGCAAGCCAAAGCGCAAGGACGCGTGGAAGCCTCGGTATGTTGCCGATCTGCACAAGGCGGCAGCACCGGGCGGCGAGAAGCGCAAGCGGGGCTCGGGCACGACGAAGCCGGGCCACCTGTGGCCGCTGATGTCTCGCCGGCTCGCCGAGATTGACGAGGATGTCGTTCGCGATTGGTATAGGGAGGAAAGCAAGCGCGGGGCCGTGCAGGCGGCTCGGGCCGTCGCGATGCTGAGCGGGTTCCTCGGCTGGTGCGGTACGCGCAAAGAGTATCGGGCGTTCGTCAATCGCGACTGCGCCCGATCCGCTGTCATCGCCGATCTGTTGCCGACGATGCGCCGCCGCGAGGATGCCATCGAGGTCGGCCAGCTCAAAGACTGGTTTGCCGGCACGGGCAAGCTGGGCAACAGGACGGCGCGGGCCTACTTGCAAGCTCTGGTTCTGACCGGCGCGCGGCGCGAGGAAATGGCTCGGCTGCGCTGGGCAGATGTCGACTTCCGATGGAAGCGCATCAAGATTGCCGACAAGGTGGCCGACTCGCGCCTGATACCGCTGACGCCGTACTTGTCGCACCTGCTCGAAGGCTTGCCGCGCCTGAAGGACGAGGCCGGCAACGAAAACCCGTTCGTCTTCGCCAGTGCAGGCACGAAGTCAGGCCACATCGTAGAGCCGCGTTCGCCCCATGCTGCCGTGCTGACCGATGCAGGCATCGCGCACGTGTCGATTCACGGATTGCGGCGCACGTTCGCGCTGCTGGGCGAAGCGGCTGGCGCACCGGCCGGGGCGATTGCGCAAATCATGGGCCACCGACCAAGCGCGATTGCAGAGCGATACAAGCCGAGGTCTCTGGATGCTCTGCGCGAGTACGCCGAACGGATCGAGGTCTTCGTTCTGGCGAGGGCTGGGGTCGCGTTCGACCCTGAGAGGCAGACGGCCGGGCCGTTGCGTGTCGTGGTGTCGAATGCGCCATGATGACTAGGCGTTGACGGGCGCTTAGAACTGTGCAAAACTACAGTTGTAGCTGAAACCGAGAGACTGCGACTAGGCCCGAAAGGGCGGCCGGATGGCCTTCGCAGATGCAGGTTTCTGAGTCTCTGGACAGAGAAGCGACTAGGTCGCTTCCCTGTCTTGCATAGGTTCGCTGAAGTTGAGGCACTGCGCCACCGTTCCCCCAGGGGGAAGGCCTATGGCCTGCGCAGGAGGATGCTTCTAAGTCCCCCAGGGGGAAGCGATGGGCATAAATTGCTCGCGCTTCCCCTTTTCCGTTTCCGGGCGGCGCGAGTCCTGACAAGGGCTTGCAATGACATCGAGATCGTCGGCATATCTGCCGCTCCCCCAAGAGACCCGCACCCACATCGACACGGCCACCGCAGCGTGGCACCTGAACCGCAGGCAGCAAACGCTTCGGATCTGGGCTTGCCGCGAGAACGGCCCGCTGCGCCCGCAACGGGTGAACGGCCGGCTCGCGTGGCCGGTAGAGGAAATCAAGCGTGTGTTGGGGGTGGCCTGATGCAGACCACCCAGCCAATCGCGGGCCGGTCGGCGGTGGCAGCCGACCGGGAGACCCCGCAACAGCAAAGCAAACAGCAGCGCAAGCATAACAGCCGGAGCACCGCGACCGCCGACCAGCTACAGCGCGTTCTGGCGGCGCTACGGGCAGGCCCGGTGACTACCGATGAGCTTCGGCAAGTCGGCATCTACCAGGCACCTGCCCGAGTGAAGACGCTGCGTGATCGCGGCTACGAGATCATGACGATTCGCGTCGACCTGCCCGACGCGTTCGGCTATCCGCATCGCGGGCTGGCGAAGTACGTCCTGCTCGCCGAGCCGCA
>JBAYOD010000215.1:0-5591 GCA_041678445.1 Burkholderiaceae bacterium
ACATCTCGGTGTTCGCCTATGCCCCCGAGCTTTACCCGCTGCTCAAGGCGCTATTGACCGCCGAGCGTTTCAAGGCCTTCTACGGCGGGGCCATCAAGGGCGAGGTCATCCGCTACGAGGTGGACAATCTGGAAGCCTTGAATTTCGTGGCCCATGGCGCACTGGGCGGCGGCGTGTCGCGCAGCCTGTGTCTCGACAACTATGGCAAGGCGCTTTCGGCCGCGGTCCTCGGGTTCGAGATCGAGGTGCCGGAGGCGCTGGCTCCCCACCTGCGCGGACTCTGACGCCAGGACAGACATTCAACGAACCGAGGAGTGAGGCAGACATGACGATGAAGAGCCGGATCAGAAAGGCAATGGGATGGACGGCGCTGGCGCTCGCGATCTGTGCGCCGGGGTTGGCTGCGGCGCAGGCCGCCTGGCCGCAGCGGCCGGTCAGATTGGTGGTCCCGTATCCGCCAGGCGGCACCACCGACGTGCTGGCCAGGCTCGTTGCCGAGCGACTCACCACGACGCTGGGGCAGCCGGTGATCATCGACAACCGGGCTGGTGCGGGCGGCACGATCGGAGCCGCCGCCGTGGCGCGTTCGGAGCCCGACGGCTATACGCTGGTCATGGCGACGATCGCCACGCACAGCATCAAGCCGGCACTGGGTGAAACCCCCTATGACGCGATCGCCGATTTCCAGCCGGTGGTCAACGTTGCCGATACGCCGAACGTGATGCTGGCCAACGTCAACACGCCGTACAAGACATTGAGCGATGTCCTGACGGCAGCCCGCGCTGCACCCGGCACCATCACCTTCGGGTCGACCAGCCCGGGCGGGTCGCCGCACATGAGTGGCGAGCTTCTGCAGGCCCTGGCCGGTGTGGAACTCGTCCACGTCCCCTACAAGGGCGGCGCACCGATGATCACCGACCTGATCGGCGGGCAGGTGCAACTGGCCTTCGACAACCTGCCGTCCTCGATGCCGCATATCAACTCCGGCAAGGTGCGGGCGCTGGCGGTCACGACGCCCACGCGCTGGCCCGACGCACCGTCGATTCCGACCATCGCGGAAAGTGGCGTGGAAGGTTACGAGGTCAGCGCCTGGTTCGGCATCCTCGGCCCGGCCGCAATGCCGCGCGCCGTCGCCGACCGGGTTCATCAGGAGGTGGCGCAGATCCTGAAGGATCCGGCCTTCGCGAAGCGCTTGCTGGAACTGGGTGCCCAGCCTTCCGGTATCGGTCCCGACGAGTTCCGCGCGATGCTGGTTCGCGAGATTGCCAAGTGGCGCGAAGTCGCCGAGAAGAACAAGCTGGTCAGCAAGTAAGTCATTGCCGCCGGGCGGCCGGCCCCGTGCCGCCCGACTCCCTGGCTCGCGGAGCACAACCCGGGCCGGGAGCCGGCTCCCGACGGTCCGGTTCCTGACGGCTCACGCCCCGACCGGCAAAGCCGTCTTGTACCTCACCTGCTTCAGCGCAAAGCTCGACCGGATGCTGGCCACCCCCGGGATCTTCGCCAGGTGGTCGACGATGAAGCGCTCCAGCGACTGCATGTCGGCCACCACCAGGCGCAGCAGGTAGTCGGAGTCGCCGGTCATCAGATAGCACTCCATCACCTCGGGGTGCTCGGCCACGCGCTGCTCGAAGACCTCCAGCGCGTCCTTGCGCTGGCGCTCCAGGCTCACCGAGATGAACACGTTGAGGGACAGCCCGAGCGCCAGCGGGTCGCACAGGGCCACGTAGCCGCGGATCAGGCCGCGCTTTTCCAGCGCCTTCACACGGGCCAGGCAGGGCGACGGCGACAGGTTCACCCGCCGGGCCAGTTCCACGTTGCTCAGGCGGCCGTCATCCTGCAGGGCGGCAAGAATCCGGCGATCGATTGCGTCGAGTTTGTCGATTTCAGAAGATGGCGGCATGGAATTCTGTCGATCATGGTTGTGATGACAGTTTATGCCGGATCAAGGGGGCGCCCGGGTATTGATTCGGCACCCGATTCGGTGCATTCCATCCTAAAGTCGTTCTTGCTCGCCTTTCGCCGGAGCCGTTCGCCTTTTCGCCAACGCAGGTCCGCCCTCGGCTGCGGGGGTCGCCATGGAGTCATCGATGACCGATCTTTCCAACCAGATTCAACTGACCGCGACGCAACTCACCGCGACGCTGGGTCAGATGCCCGGACTCGATGAGGCGCATGTCGACACCGACCCGGTCGAGACCGGTGAATGGCTCGAAGCGCTCGACTCGCTGGTGGCCACTCAGGGCCCCGAGCGGGCCCGCTATCTGCTCGACCGGCTCGCCCATCATGTCCGGGCCCGCCAGATCGGCTGGCAGCCGTCGCTGGTCACCCCGTACCGCAACACGATCCCGGTCGCGGCACAGCCGCGCTTTCCCGGCAATCTCGACATCGAGAAGCGGATCGCCGCCATCGTGCGCTGGAACGCGCTGGCCATGGTGGTGCGGGCCAACCGGGCCTACGGTGAGCTGGGCGGCCACATTTCCAGCTACGCGTCGGCGGCCGACCTGTTCGAGGTGGGCTTCAACCATTTCTTCCGGGGCCGCACCGACGCCTTCGGCGGCGACCTGGTCTTCCTGCAGCCGCATTCGGCCCCCGGCGTCTATGCGCGCGCCTTCCTCGAAGGCCGGCTGCCGGCCAGCGCGCTCGACCACTACCGGCAGGAGGTGGCCGCAACGCACAAGGGCCTGCAGGGCCTGTCTTCCTACCCGCATCCGTGGCTGATGCCGGACTTCTGGCAGTTCCCCACCGGCTCGATGGGGATCGGACCGATCTCGGCCATCTACCAGGCGCGCTTCATGCGCTACCTGCAGCACCGCGAGTTGCTGCCGTCTTCCGACCGCAAGGTCTGGGGTTTCTTCGGCGACGGCGAGATGGACGAGCCCGAGTCGACCGGCGCCCTGGCGCTGGCCAGCCGCGAACGGCTCGACAACCTGGTCTTCGTCATCAACTGCAACCTGCAGCGGCTCGACGGCCCGGTGCGCGGCAACAGCCGGATCATCGACGAGCTGGAAGGCGTGTTCACCGGCGCCGGCTGGAACGTGATCAAGGTGGTCTGGGGCTCGGACTGGGACGCGCTGTTCGAGCGCGACCGCTCGCAGGCCCTGCTGCGCGCCTTTGCCGAAACCGTCGACGGCGAGTTCCAGACCCTGTCGTCCAAGGACGGTCGCTACAACCGCCAGCATTTCTTCGGCCAATCACCCGAGCTGGCGGCCCTGGTCGAGGCGATGACCGACGACGAGATCGACCGGCTGCACCGCGGCGGTCACGACATCGTGAAGGTGCACGCGGCCTTCAGCGCCGCGCGCGCCCACCGCGGCCAGCCGACCGTGATCCTGGCCAAGACCATGAAGGGTTACGGCATGGGCGCGTCGGGCCAGGGCCGGATGACCACCCACCAGCAGAAGAAGCTCGACCCCGACGCCGTGCTCGCCTACCGCGACCGCTTCGCGCTGCCGCTGTCCGACGAACAGGCGCTGGCGCTCGAGTTCTACCGGCCCGACGAGGACAGCGACGAGATGCGCTACCTGCGCAGGCAGCGCGCCCGGCTCGGCGGCCACCTGCCGGCCCGGCACACCGACTGCGCGCCGGTGCCGGTGCCGCCGCTGGCGAAGTACGCCCACTTCGCGCTCGCCGCCGACGGCAAGGAGATGTCGACCACCATGGCCTTCGTGCGGATGCTCGGCCAGTTGCTGAAGGATCCGCAACTGGGCCCGCGCATCGTGCCGATCGTGGCCGACGAGGCGCGCACCTTCGGCATGGCCAACCTGTTCCGGCAGGTGGGCATCTACTCGCCGGAAGGCCAGCGCTACGAGCCCGAGGATGCCGGCTCGATGCTCTATTACCGCGAAGACGTCTGCGGGCAGATCCTCGAAGAGGGCATCACCGAAGCCGGCGCCCTGTCGTCGTGGACCGCCGCCGCCACCGCGTACTCCACGCACGGGCTGGCGATGCTGCCCTTCTACATCTACTACTCGATGTTCGGCTTCCAGCGGGTCGGCGACCTGATCTGGGCCGCCGCCGACCAGCGCCCGCGCGGTTTCCTGATCGGCGCCACCTCGGGCCGCACCACGCTGGCCGGCGAAGGGTTGCAGCACCAGGATGGCACCAGCCACGTGCAGGCGATGACGGTGCCCAACTGCAAGGCCTACGACCCGGCCTTCGCCGGCGAACTCGCCGTGATCGTCGACGCCGGCATGCGCGAGATGCTGGTCGAACAGCGCGACGCCTTCTACTACCTGACCGTGGGCAACGAGAACTACGCACAGCCCACGCTCACCGGCTGGCGCGCAGACGCGCCGGTGGACCCGGCCGTGCGTGAGGGCATCCTGCGCGGGCTCTACCGGCTCGATGGGGTGATCGAAGCGGGTCGGGAACAGGCCGGGAGCGCGCCGCGCGTGCAGTTGCTCGGCGCCGGCGCCATCCTGCGCGAAGCCCTGGGTGCTGCCGAGCTGCTGCGCGAAGCCTTCGGCGTGCAGGCCGAGGTCTGGAG
Source organism: Burkholderiaceae bacterium (assembly GCA_041678445.1). Taxonomy (GTDB): domain Bacteria; phylum Pseudomonadota; class Gammaproteobacteria; order Burkholderiales; family Burkholderiaceae_E; genus Zeimonas. The sequence continues at coordinate 4,487 of JBAYOD010000215.1, forward strand.
CGCGACCAGCTTCTCCGAACTGGCCCGCGACGGGATGAGCGCCGAACGCGCCCGCCGGGCGGCACTGGCGCGTGATGTTGCGCCGGCTGGTGTGTCGACCGATGCGCTTACCGGTTCGCCGACTGACGCGCCGGCCGATGCGCCGACCGGTGCACGGACCCATGCGCAATCCCCGGGGGCGGAGCCCGGCGCCATCAGCTGGATCGAGCGCTCGCTCGGCCCCACCCGTGGCCCGATCATCGCCGCCACCGACTATGTGCGGCAGGTGCCCGAAAGCGTGCGCGCCTGGATGCCGGCCGGCAGGCGCTACGTGACGCTGGGCACCGACGGCTTCGGGCGCAGCGATGCGCGCGCGCGCCTGCGGGCCTTCTTCGAAGTGGACGCCCGATCGATCGCCTTCGCGGCCGTGACGGCGCTTTGCGAAGAGGGCGCACTGCCCCGGCAGGCGGTGGCCGAGGCGGTGCAGCGCTGGGAGATCGACATCGACGCGCCCGATCCCTGGACGGTCTGACGGCTGGCGGTCCAGAATGGCCGGATGATCGAATACGCTGACATCGAGGCTGCCGCCGCCCGGATCGCCGGCCATGTGCAGGACACCCCCTGCCTGGAGTCGCGCACGCTGTCCGAAGTCACCGGCGCCCGGGTCTTCCTGAAGTTCGAGAACCTGCAGTTCACCTCGTCGTTCAAGGAGCGCGGCGCGCTGAACCGCCTCGCGCAGTTGAGTGAGGCGCAGCGCAAGGCCGGCGTGATCGCCGTATCCGCCGGCAATCACGCCCAGGGCGTTGCCTGGCACGCCAGGCGGCTCGGCATCCCGGCCACGATCGTCATGCCCGAGTTCACCCCGGCAGTGAAGATCGCGCGCACCCGCGCCTTCGGCGCCGAAATCGTGCTGCACGGCGAACGCTTCGACGACGCCCACACCCAGGGTGTGAAGCTCGCGCAGGAACGGGGTCTGACGATGATCGACCCGTTCGACGACGATGCAGTGATCGCCGGACAGGGCACGATCGGCATCGAGATGCTGCGCGCACATCCGGAACTCGACGACCTCGTCGTCGCCGTCGGAGGGGGCGGCCTGATCGGTGGCATCGCCACCGCTGCCAGA
>JBAYOD010000216.1:0-5580 GCA_041678445.1 Burkholderiaceae bacterium
CCCGAGCCGGCGATTCCGTTCTGGCCGATGCTTGCCAAGGACCTGACAGTGCGCTTCGTGCTGGTCTACGCGATGCCGCGGTCGGCCCACGACGAAGCCGCAAGCTGGATCACCGAACAGTTGCGTGCAGGGCGGCTCAGGCACCAGTTCTTCCGGACCTTCCCGCTCGACGAGATCGTCGCGGCCCACGAGGCCACCGAGGCGATGGCCAACGTCGGCAAGGTGCTGGTTGCGATCGACTGAACGTGGCCACTGAACTCCAGCGCCAGTCCGCCGGAGAACTGGCGGCGCTGGTCGGCTCCGGGGCCGTGTCGGCGGTCGAGCTGACGCGCAGTTTCCTCGACCACGCGGAACGGCTGGACGCGCTAGTCAATGCCCTGTGCACGATCAACCCCCGGGCGCTGGAGGAAGCCGGAGCCTGCGACCAGCGGATACGCTCCGGGCTGCCGGCACGTCCTCTGGAAGGCGTGCCGTTCGTGGCCAAGGACAACCTGCATACCCGGGGCCTGCGCACCACCTTCGGTTCCCGGATTCTTGCGGATTTCGTCCCTGACGTCGATTCGGTGGCTGTCGAGCGCCTGAGGCAGGCCGGTGCGATCCTGCTCGGGAAAACCAACACGCCCGAGTTCGCCCACGATATCAACACGACCAACGATCTGTTCGGCACCACCCGGAACCCGCGGGATCTCAATCGTTCGGCGGGCGGATCGAGCGGCGGAACGGCCGCTGCAATCGCGGCGGGCATGGCACCGATCGGCCTGGGAACCGACCTGGGCGGTTCGGTCAGGATACCGGCGGCGTTCTGCGGAATCGCGTCGATCCGGCCCGTACCGGGGCGGGTTCCGGTCTATCCGTCGGACTTCGGCTGGGACACGCTCGTCGAACATGTCCATGGCCCGATGGCCCGTTCGGTTTCCGACCTCGGCCGGATGCTCGCCGTCCTGGCCGGGCCCGACGACCGCGATCCCGGTTCGCTTCCGGCGCAGGATGCGGACTATCGGCTGGCTGTCTCGGGGCGGGTCGACCTGAAGGGTCGCCGGGTTGCGTACAGTCCCGATCTCGGCGGTCTCGTCCCGGTCGACCCCGAGGTCGAGCGCCGCGTGAGCGCTGCGGTCAAGGTCCTCGAAGATCTCGGCTGCCTCGTCGAGGAAGACTGCTTCGACGCCAGCGACCTGCCCGAGATCCGCGCCGGCACCCGCGGCTTCGGCATGGTTGCCCGCTACGCCGACTACATGGCGCAGCACGCCGACGACATGACGCCCGTGCTGCGACGCCAGGTCGAACAGGGACTGGCGATCGACGTCCGGACCGTCACGCAGGCCGAGCGCCTGCGCACCCTCTACTGGCACCGGGTACGGTGCTTTCTCGAACGCTACGACTACATCGTCACACCGAGCGTCGGCGTCGCCGCGTTCCGCCTGGACCAGCCACTGCCCGATGTGGTCGGCGCCCGGAAGACGGGCCGGTACCGCGAGGCCTTCCTGTTCTCCTACGCCTTCAGCGTGACCGGCCTGCCCTGCGCGAGTGTTCCCTGCGGCACGACTTCCGACGGGCTGCCGGTCGGTCTGCAGATCGTCGGGCGGCGCTTCTGCGAAGATCGCGTGCTCGAAGCCGCCGCGGCCTATTCGGCGGCCACCTCGGGGCTCAACCCCGGCCCCGGTATCAATCTCGAATCGCGGGCCTGGGCGAGCGCGACACCGCTCACCGATTTTCCCTAGGGCCTGTCCACACGACGATCGTCCCCGCGCCGGGGCCTGCCGTCAGGCCAGTGCCGGCTGCTGGCGCGGGCGGATCGGCGTGAGCAGGCCGGCGCCACTGGCGCGCTTGAGCAGCCACACCACGATGGCGACGTTCAGCAGATTCCAGCCGATGCCGTTGATGAAGGCGGCCTCGTACGAACCGGTCATGTCGAAGATCGCGCCCGACAGCCAGCCGCCGAGCGCCATGCCGACCATGGTCGAGGTGATCACCATGCCGACGCGCATGCCGGCCAGCGCCGGGGAGAAGTATTCGCGGATGATGATCGCGTACGAGGGGACGATGCCGCCCTGGAACAGGCCGAACAGCGCCGAGATCACGTACAGCGAGACCATCGAATCGAACGGCAGGAAGAGCAGCAGCGCAATCGTCTGCAGGATCGAGCCGAGCAGCAGCGTGCGCAGGCCGCCGACCCGGTCGCAGATCATGCCCGAAACCAGCCGGCTGACGATGCCGCAGGCCAGCATCAGCGACAGCATTTCGGCGCCGCGCGCCGGACCGAAACCGAGGTCCGCACAGTAGGCAACGATGTGGACCTGCGGCATCGACATGGCCACGCAGCAGGCCACGCCGGCGATGCACAGCAGGGTCAGCAAGGCCCCCGGGGCAAAGCCCAGCGGCCGTTCGGTGGAATGCTGCAGCGCCGATGCCCGGGCCGATGCCGTGCCGGCTCCGGCCGTACCCGGCCGCTGCGCAGCCTGCTCGACAGCCTTCGCGGCCTCCCCGGGTTCAACCGGCAGCGCCGTTGCCTGCGGCCGCGGCGCGCGCAGCAACAGCGCCAGCGGCACCATCGTCACCAGGCAGAAGATGCCGATCCCGATGTAGGTGCTGCGCCAGCCGTGGTCCTCGACGAAGGCCTGCACGATCGGCGGCCAGACCGCTCCCCCGAGATAGTTGCCGGCCGCCACGATCGCCACCGCAATCCCGCGCCGACGCAGGAACCAGAACGAGGTCTCGGCCAGCAGCGGCGAGAAAGTGGACGAACTGCCCATGAAACCGATGACCAGACCCTGGATCAGCGCGAAAACGAGCAGATTCGGCGAATAGGCAGCCGCTACGAAACCGGCAGCCAGGGCCACGGCGCCGAGCACCGATGGCACCAGAATGCCGTAGCGATCGGCCAGCCGACCCATGAAGATGCCCCCGAGCCCGAAGCCGAGCATGGTCAGCGTATAGGGCAGCGAAGCCTCGGCACGCGCCACGCCGAATTCGGCCTGCACCGTCGGCAGGACGACGACGACCACATACATGCCGGCGCCACCGATCGTCATCAGCAACAGGCTGACGACGAGGCGGAACCAGGCGTAGCCAGAATCAACTTGGTGAGCCATCGCAGCGATCTCCGTGCGCTGCAGTCTAGCTCGCCGCGCCCGGCACCGGTTGACAGGCGTTCCGCGAACCGGTCGGACGGTGGTGACCGGAGCGCCGACATGGCCGGGGCAGCGACATGGTCTCCGCACGCCCGGCCACTTAGAATCGAAGTCCCAGCCCGGCAGCCGGCCTGCCGGCGCGCACGAACCGGAGACCTCGATGCCCAACGACGTTGCCTTCGCAGGCCTCGGTGCCATGGGCGCACCGATGGCGGCCAATCTGCTGGCCGCCGGCTTCACTGTCCGCGCCTACAACCGCAGCCCCGAAAAGGCCGCCGCACTCGAGGCCCGGGGGGCACGCCTGTGCCGCTCGCTGTCCGAGGCCGTCGCCGACGCGGCCTTCGTGGTTTCGATGGTGGCCGACGACGAAGCGACCCGTCAGGTCATGCTGGCGGACGATGGCGTGATCGCCCGGGCCGCACCGGGCACCATCGTCATCGATTCGAGCACCAACACCCCGGCCATGGCACGCGAGGTCGCGCAGGCCGCGAGCGCCCGCGGCATCCTGCACCTCGATGCACCGGTTTCGGGCAGCGTCGCGCAAGCCGGCAACCGCGAGCTGGTCTTCATGGTCGGCGGCGACGAGGCCCCGCTCGAACGGGCCCGGCCGCTGCTCGAAGCGATGGGACGGATGACCATCCACTGCGGTCCAAGCGGCGCCGGCGCCACCATCAAGCTGGTCAACAACATGCTGTCGGGCACGATGAACGCGGCGATCGCGGAAGCCATCGCCGTAGCCCTGGCCGCCGGCGTGAACCCCGAGGCCGCGCAGGCCGTCCTCGCCGAAGGCGCGGCCGGCTCGCGCCTGACCCGGACCAAGCTCCCCAAGATGCTGACTCGCAACTTCTCGCCGCAGTTCCAGCTCGGCCTGATGGACAAGGATCTGCGCTACTTCCTGGCCATGGCCCAGCAAGTCGACCAGCCGGCGCCGATCGCCGCCCTGGTGCGCAGCCAGTTCCAGGCGGCCCGCCGCGCCGGACTCGGCGGCCTCGACGTCAGTGCGCTGTTCCTGCAGACCGGGCGATGAGCGAGCGAACGATGCGCAACTCCCCGACTCCGGCCCGCCCCGATCCGGCGGCCCTCGACCGCCTGATCGACGCAGCCGTCGACGCAGGCGAAGCCCCCGGCATCGCGGCAATCGTCATCGACCGCGAGGGCATCGTCTACCAGCACTCGGCCGGCGTACGCACCCTCGGCCGCAGCGAGCCGATGTCGGTCGACACCGTCGGCTGGATCGCGTCGATGACCAAGGCGATCACCGCCGCCGCCGTCATGCAGGCGGTCGAACGTGGCCTGCTGAACCTCGATGCGCCCGCCGGTGACACCCTTCCCGACATCGATACGATCGGCGTACTCGATGGTTTCGAGGCCGACGGGCAGCCACGGCTGCGGCCACCCCGGCGCCGGATCACCCTGCGCGACCTGCTCACCCATACCTCCGGCTTCAGCTATGAACGCTGGAGCGAAGACGTCTGGCGCTGCCACCAGGCGCTCGACATCCCGCCAAACGGCACTTGCCGGCTGGCCGCCCTGCGCTCGCCGTTGATGTTCGACCCCGGCGAGCGCTGGGAATACGGAATCGGCGTCGACTGGGCGGGACGGGTGCTCGAGGCGGCCTCGGGCAGGCGCCTGGGTGACTGGATGCACGACGAGATCTTCACCCTGCTCGGGATGACCGACACTGCCTTCCGGATCAGCGACGCGATGCGCACGCGACTGGCCTGCATGCACCAGCGCGACGCCGATGGCAGGATCGCCGCGACCCCTGAGTTCGAGATTCCGCAGCAACCTGAATTCGAGATGGGCGGCGGCGGCCTGTATTCGACGGCGGCGGATTACGCACGATTCATGCGGATGATCCTGAACCGGGGCGAACTCGACGGCCAGCGCGTGCTGCAGGCCGATACCGTGGCCGCGATGGCCGTCGACCAGATCCCGTCACTGCAGGTGCAAGCGCTGCCGAGCCGGGTGCCGGAAGTGTCGAACGACGCCGAGTTCTTCCCCGGCCTGTCGAAAGGCTGGGGCCTGAGCTTCATGATCAACCGGAGCACGGCACCGACCGGCCGCAGCGCAGGCAGCCTGGCCTGGGCCGGCCTGAGCAACTGCTACTACTGGATCGACCTGGACCAAGGCATCGCCGGCGTATTCGTCGCCCAGCTGCTGCCGTTCGCCGACCGGAAAGTCCTGCCGCGCTACCTGGCCTTCGAAACGCAGGTCTATGCGTCGAACCGGGCAGCGATCCGCGCCGGATCGCGCGCCATCTGATAGCCCATCCACAGGCTCTCGGCAATCCGCTCGGCCAACTGGTCGGCACGCGCCTGCATCGGCTCGTTGCCGATCTCGGCCGTCGTCTCGTGGAACAGCGTCAGCCAGCGCCGGAACAGCGCAGGCTCCAGCCCCGGCAAGGCCGCATGCTTGGGCATCGGCGTCCCGCGGTAGCGCGCCGTGCCCC
>JBAYOD010000217.1:0-5558 GCA_041678445.1 Burkholderiaceae bacterium
GCGGCCAACGGGAGTCTACCAGTTGCGCTGCAAAGTCAGTTGTAGCAGATGGCCCGACAGGTCGAATACTTCGAGGTTGGAGCGCTGGCGAAAGCGCTGCAGATCGAAGACGGCCTGCCAGGGTTCGCCCAGCTCGGGCACCGGCAGCGACCAGGACAGGCCGGCCGCGCTGCGGGTCACCTGGCGCACCGCGTTGTCGGCCAGCAAGGGGCTGTAGCCGCCGGTGTCGCGTACGCGCTCCCACTGCGCGCGGGCGCTCAGGCGGTGCTCGCCGCCCGTTTCGCGCGGCCAGCGCCATTCGTGCAGCAGCGCCAGTTCGACATGGCGCGAATTGCCGCCGGGGCGGCCGTTCTCGCCGCCGTGGCGGGCGAAGGCCTGGCCGACGCGCAACTGGGCCTGCAACTGATGGGCTTGCGGAATGGGCAGCCCCGGGCAGCGCCAGGCCACGCCCAGCCATAGATAGAAGGCGTCGAGGTTGCGCGCCACCGGATGCACGCGAAAGTCGAGTTCGGCGCTGCCCAGCGGCCGGCAGGCGGCCTGCGGCCAGACATGCTCGATGGCCACGGCGGCGCTGTTCTGCAGGGCGGCACCACCCAGCCGCACCTGCTGGACGGTGGCCGATGCGCGCCAGGGGCCGGGCAGCAGGCCGCCCAGGCCGGGGGCAGCCTCCCCGTCGGCGTCGGGGCCCGGGCCGAACAGCGGCGACTCGGAGGTATAGGACAGGCCGGCGCGCAGTTCGACGGCGTCGAAGTCGCGCTCGGCCATGTTGCGCCGCCAGCGCAGGCTGGCGTTGAGCCCGAGCAGGCCGTTGCCGGCCGGCCGCAGGCCGGCTGTGCCCGCCGCGAACAGCGTGTAGGCGTCGGCGCGCGGCAGGTAGGCCTGGTCGAGCGGCAGCACGACATGGCCGCCGGGCAGGGTCAGGGTCAGGCTGCCCAGCGACAGGCCGGCGTTGGCGTTGCTGTCGTAACCGCCGCCGGCCTGCACGCTGTGCTGCCACTGCCAGCCGGCCTCGGCCCGGGCCAGCCGGGCGGCCCGCGCGGCCTGCTCGGCGGCCAGCCGGGCGCTCAGCCGCGCCCGCAGCGCGGCAACGGTTTCGGCAATCGGGCCGGGCAGCGCGAAGCGGGCTTCCAGGATGTCGAGGAATTCCTCGGCCTGGGCAGCGTCGCCGGCGCGGGCCGTGGCGACGGCGAGGTCGAGCCAGGCACCGGGGAATTCGGGATCGAGGGCAACGGCTTCGGCGAAATGGCGGCGGGCCGCTTCGACGTGGCCGGCTTCGAGGGCTTCAGTGCCCTGGTGGTAGTGTTCGAGCGCGCCGGGGGATTGGGCACAGGCAGGCGCTGCGGCCAGCAGCACCGCCAGCAGAACTCCTGTGAACCAATGATCCGGGAACCGGCTAGCGCAGCCAGCGGACCGCACCCAGCAGGCCTCCTCCGCTGGACAGGGGCTTGTCGAACAGATAGGCGGCCTCGGACGCATCGCGCGCCAGCGCGCCGAGCACCCGCATGTTGGACGCCGCGGAATCGGAGGCAAAGAGGCCGGTGGCCTGGACCGCGCCCTTGGCGTAGAGGTCTTCGACACCGCCGGCGTGGCTGACCGCCAGCGTGGTATCGAAGGCGCGCTGACCGAAGTCGATGCCCAGCGTGCCGCCGAGCACCCGCGCCGACGCTGCCTGGCCGCCGTTCATCACGTAGGCTTCGCTCGCGTCGAGCCGGAAACCCACTGCGCCCTGCCTCGGAATGCTGGTCGGCGTGGTGCTGTCGCGCAGCAGGCCGAAGACAGCGTTGCCGTAGGTGATCTCGCGATCGGGGCTGAGCAGCGCCACCATCGGCGGCGCGCCCCGGCCGTCGGCATGGCCGGACCAGCGCCCCCAGACCAGCTTGGCCGGGCTGGGCGGGTTGGTGACGAGGCGGTCGACGGTGATCTCGCTGACCGTTTCGGCCGTGACCGGCCCCGGGCCGTTGGCGACCTGGGTCGGGCGGTTGCCGTTCCCGGCCTTGCCTGCGTTGTCGCCGGCGCCGTTCTCGCCGGGAGTACCGGCATCGGCGGTGGCAGCCGGATCGGCGCCGGCCTGGGTCGGCCCTTCGGGCTGCGTGCCGTGGGTTCCGTTACCGGCCTGCGGCTCCACCGGACGGGTGGCCGGATTCTGGTCGGCGCTGCCGGCGGGGTCCTGGTCGGGCGCGATCAGTTCGGGCACCGGCTGGCGCGCGCTGACCTGCAGATAGGCATGCGGCAGGCCGGCGCTCAGCTCGCGGGTGGCGGCACCGGCACAGGGGCCGAGCGTGTCCAGCCGGCAGTCGCCACCCAGCGGAGTGACCGCGACCGCACCGCGGGCAACCGAGACGCGGGTGACTTCGTCGAGCGCACGCACCGTGTAGTCGGTGCCGCGCAGACCGATGGCGGCCACCGGCGTGTTGAAGCGATAGCGATCCTTGGCGGCTTCGCCGCCGCGGCCCGACACGGTGCGGGTGTTGCCGTTGTCGAGCTGCAGGCGGATGCGGCTGGCCTTGGGGTTGGCGGCGTCGTAGTCGTAGAGGTCGATGGCCAGCGTGGACGCCGGCCGCACCGCGATGAAGGCCTGGTCGACCATCCGCAGGTGGACATAGGATTCGGCGCCGGTGACCACCCGCTCGCCGGCCAGCACCTCGGTGCCGTCAGTGGCCGGACGCGCCACGCCTTCGGCGCTGAGGACCTGGGTCGTGCCGATCGCGAACACGACCCGGCCGGCAACCGGCGCGCCGGCCTGCGACTGGGCGCTGACGACCGACGGGGTCAGCGAGAAGACCGCCAGCGCCGCAAGCGTGCAGGCGGTGGCGGGCGCGATTCCGAATACAGCTGCGGACATGACGACCTGCTTGACGAATATCGTCCTAGGATACCCTCAAACGATGACAGGCTGCCAGCCCCGGTTTCGGGGGGCGGATGAACGGCTTGCCGGGGGCCGGACGATGACTCCAAGTGGCCATGGTTGTTCCCTCTCCCGGATATCGCCTCGCGAAAACCTTGTGTCTATCAGTCAGTGCCCGAGCCGAGCTTCATCGATCGTCGTCGTAAAGCGCGCTGCGCGCCCAATGCCCGGCGTCGACGACAGGCTGGCGGTCGAGGCGTGACAACAGCGCAGCCTGTGCCCCAGGCGCGATGGCTGCACTCTGGCCAGCAGGAACGATCCATGCCACAGGCCGCCCATGGCACGTCACAATATAACGGCGTCCCTCGCGCACACCGCGCAGAATGAGAGAGAACCGCCGTTTGGCCTCGGCCGCGGAAACGGTTTCCTGCATGTCCGCACCCTACAGGCAGTTGTTGACTACTGATCTGCCAGGCTGATCCTGCTGACGTCAGCGTCCGCCAAATACGTCGTCGAGTATGCGGGCGTCCACGAAATTGTCGGCCCATTGCTCCAGTTCGGAAAGATCGGCCTGAAGCACGCGCTCTGTTGTTGCCGCCGGCAGCGGACCGAAACGACGCACGAGCTGGTGCAGCAGCATGGCAGCTTTGCCTTCCTGCCGACCCTCTTGCCGGCCCTCGGCCCGCATGCGTTGACTCCAAGTGGCCATGGTTGTTCCCTCTCTCGGATATCGCCTCGCGAAAACCTTCCGTTCATTATCGTCAAGCCCGCTGTAGGTGTCGATGAAGTCTGTGTACTTCAGGCGCTTTTCCGCATCGGGCTCCAGCTCCAGTCCGCGCAGGGCGGCGGCGAAGATGTCCACGACGCGATCCCGGGCGTAGGCCATCGTGGGCAGCGTGATCCGCGCGACGATATTGCCGCTGTCCCGGTATTGCTCGGCGGGCAATTCGTCGAGCACGCACGAGAGGTAGTCGAAGACCAGGAAGCTGTGGTGTTCACTGCCCAGGCGCAAGTGCTTGCGGACGCCTGCACGGCCGTGCAGGAAGATCACGACGGGCACGACCCTGTCCGTTTCCATCAGCTCGGCCAGGCTTGCGCAGTAAACGACCAGCCGGTGGATCGAGAAGCGCCGCGGATCGGTTTCCTCCTCGAACAGGAACAGCACCGCGGCGCGCCGGCCGTCGGGCCACTCCACTTTCAGCGGCACGTCCAGTTCATGGAAGCGGTCGCCCAGGCGGTTCTTCAGCTGTTCCTGGCGGATGGGCGTGATGACGACGCTGTCGTCGATTGCCGCGGCTTCCTCGGGGGCAAAGAACGCCAGCGCCTGACGCGGGTAGTCCAGGATCAGGTTCTTGAAGTTCTGGTCATGGCTGACGGGTTCGGGCATGGCCAGGCCATTGTGGCGTCGGGCCTCTGCCCCGGATATTGGCCATTTGGCCGAGGCCGGTGGCAGCCGGCACGCCACCCAGGGCTTATGCCATTTGCTCGAGGCTACGACATCTGCTCGAATCGGCAACACCCGCTCAGCGCGCGCGGCAGGCGTCGGGCACGATCAGCTGGAAGCCATCCGCACGGACAGGTTGAGCGGCCACGCCGGCCACCCGGGCACGCGCCGCAAGCCTGTCCGGGGTCGCGACAGCGAACGGCGCGCTCAGCAGGTAGACGGTGTCGGCGCGCCAGCCCTGCCCGGCGTGCAGCCGGGCCGAGCGTTCGCGCTCGCGCTGCACGGCTTCGGCCGACAGGCGAGCGGTCGGCGCGCTGGCCACCTGGGCGCCGGCACGCGCGGCGGCCAGGGTCGGACCGATCCAGGCGCCGGCACCGGAGGCGGCTGCATCAAAGCGGGTTGCGTCAGAGACGGCCTCGTCGGTACCAACGGTTGCGGCAGGGTCCCGCCCAGCCATGAAGACCAGCCGCGGGCAACGGGCGAAGACTTCGGCCCACAGCGGCGCGTTCGCGGGCGCGACCACTTCGGCCGGGCCCGTGCGGAAGCGGTGGCGCAGTTCGGACAGCTTGTCCTGCATGTCCCAGGCCTGCAGGAGCAGCGCCGCGACGACCACGACCGCTCCTCGCCGGCCGGCCCCCACCCTGGCCAGCGCCCAGGCCAGCAGCAGCAGCGTCAGGGGCCAGACGAAGCGGCCGCTGGCGCGGAACACGCCGGACAGGCGTTCGAGCAGCGCCGGCAGCGGCAGGTCGACGAGGATCTGCGCGCCCAGGCTCGGGCGCGACGACAGTGCGAACACGGCCATGGCCAGGCAGCCAGCAAGCAGCCAGACGATCCGGACGCCATCCGCTTGCGGGCGAAGCTCCCGGGCCGCCTCCCAGGCAAAGCTCTGCGCCGGTGAAGCGCCGTCTCGCGCAAGCGCCCTGCCGCGCCGCCGCAGGGCAGCCGTCAACGCAAGGCCCAGCGCCACCATTACGCACAGCAGCCCACCGGCGCCGAGCCAGGCGAAGCCTTCGTACTGTCCCTGGGTGGCCTGCGGCAACGCCGGAAACAGCCGCGACCATTCGCCGGCGTGGGCGTCGCTGCGCTGCCAGGTGCGCAGGAAATCGTCCCAGTCCATCGGGTCGAACCAGCTCAGCAGATTGGCCGAGTAGATCCCGAAGCCAGCGGCCGAACGTTCGGGCCCGGCAATGAAATATCCGGCCAGCCAGGCCAGGCCGGTGGCCAGCACGAGCGCCATTGCGGCGCCGGCCAGCAGCCCCGGCCAGCGCA
>JBAYOD010000218.1:0-5516 GCA_041678445.1 Burkholderiaceae bacterium
GAGTGCTTCTCCATGAACTCGCTCATGTCGATGCGCACCAGGTGCTCCTCGCTGTCGAACAGGAATTCGGCCAGCGCCTTGCACAGCTCGGTCTTGCCCACGCCGGTCGGCCCCAGGAACAGGAAGGAGCCATAGGGCCGGCGTTCGTCGGAGAGGCCGGCCCGCGACCGCCGGATCGCGTCGGAGACGAGCCGCACGGCCTCATCCTGACCGATCACCCGCCGGTGCAGCAGCGCTTCCATCTTCAGCAGCTTGTCGCGCTCGCCCTCCATCATCTTGCTGATCGGAATGCCGGTGGCGCGTGATACGACTTCGGCGATCTCTTCGGCACCGACCTGGGTGCGCAGCAGCTTCGGGCGATCGCTCGCCGCCCCGCTGCCGGCGGCCTCGGCATCCGTGACCTTCTTCAGCCGGCCTTCGAGTTCGGGCAACTGCCCGTACTGGATCTCGGCCAGCTTGTCGAACTGGCCCTTGCGCTGCAAGTCGGCCATCTGTGCACGCAACTGGTCGATCTCGGCCTTGATCTGGGCGCTGCCCTGGACGGCGGCCTTCTCGGCACGCAGGATCTCGTCGAGGTCGGCGTATTCCTTCTCGAGCCGGCCGATCTCGTCCTCGATCAGCTCCAGGCGCTTCTTCGACGCGTCGTCGGTTTCCTTGCGTACCGCCTCGCGCTCGATCTTGAGCTGGATGATGCGCCGGTCGAGCCGGTCCATCGCCTCGGGCTTGGAGTCGATCTCCATCTTGACGCGCGCGGCCGCCTCGTCGATCAGGTCGATCGCCTTGTCGGGCAGAAAACGGTCGGTGATGTAGCGATGGCTCAGCTCGGCCGCGGCCACGATGGCCGGGTCGGTGATCTCCACGCCGTGGTGGACTTCATAACGCTCCTGCAGCCCGCGCAGGATGGCAATGGTGGCCTCGACGGTGGGTTCGCCGATCAGCACCTTCTGGAAGCGACGCTCGAGCGCGGCGTCCTTCTCGATGTACTTGCGGTACTCATCGAGCGTGGTCGCGCCGATGCAGTGGAGCTCGCCGCGCGCCAGTGCCGGCTTGAGCATGTTGCCGGCATCGATCGCGCCTTCCGCCTTGCCGGCGCCGACCACGGTGTGGATCTCGTCGATGAAGACAATCGTGCGGCCCTCATCGGCGGCAACTTCCTTGAGTACGGCCTTGAGCCGCTCCTCGAACTCGCCGCGGTACTTGGCGCCGGCCAGCAGCCCGGCCATGTCGAGCACCAGCACCCGCTTGTCCTTCAGGGTCTCGGGCACCTCACCGTTGACGATGCGCTGCGCGAGGCCCTCGACGATGGCGGTCTTGCCGACGCCCGGTTCGCCGATCAGAACCGGATTGTTCTTGGTGCGCCGCTGCAGGATCTGGATCGAGCGGCGGATCTCGTCGTCGCGCCCGATCACCGGGTCGAGCTTGCCCTGGCGGGCGCGCTCGGTCAGGTCGATCGTGTACTTCTTCAGTGCCTCGCGCTGGCCTTCCGATTCGGGGTTGTCGACACTGGCACCGCCGCGCACGGCCTCGATCGCCGCTTCCAGCGCCTTGCGCGTGAGACCGGCCTCCCTGACCATCCGTCCGGCCTCACCCTTGTCATCGCTGAGCGCGAGCAGGAACATCTCGGTGGCCACGAACTGGTCGCCGCGCTTGAGTGCTTCCTTTTCCGACAGATTGAGCAGGTTGAGCAGATCGCGACCAATCTGCACGTCGCCGCCCGTGCCCGATACCTGGGGAGCGCGGGCGATGGCGGCCTGCGCCGCAGTGCGCAGCGGCGGCACCCGCACCCCGGCGCGCTCCAGCAGGGCCGGGCCGGAGCCCTCGGGCTGGGCAAGAATGGCGGCCAGCAGATGCGCCGGCTCGATGAACTGGTTGTCGTTGGCAAGCGCCAGGCTCTGGGCATCGCCCAAGGCATGCTGGAACTGCGTGGTGAGTTTGTCGAAACGCATGGGAGGCTTCCTGGGACGACGGTGTTCGTGGATTGGCGGCCGCGCACCACACTGGCGAAGGCGATGCCGAACGCCGGCTCTGAGCCCCATCTGGGGGGTCAGGGGCCGATTTTCAAGCCGGCCGCCGCTTGCGAGCGACTGTATAAAGGTCTACATTCGGCCCGGCTAGGAAAGGCCCGGCCGGGCAATCCCCGCCCGACCCGGCAACCGCCGAAAACTGCAGACCAGACCCCCATCGCAATGTCCGCCCTGTTTTCCCCTGTCAAGCTGCGCGCCCTCACGCTTCCCAACCGGATCGTCGTCTCGCCGATGTGCCAGTACTCGGCCGTCGAAGGCCGCGTCCAGCCCTGGCATCATGCCCATCTCGGCTCGCTGGCACTGAGCGGCGCCGGCATGCTCGTCATCGAAGCCACCGCCGTCGAGGCGATCGGGCGGATCACCCCGGGCTGCGTCGGCCTGTACGACGAGGCCACGGAAACCGCGATGGCCGACCTGGTCCGGGTGCTGCGCAGCGTCAGCCCGATGCCGCTGGCCATCCAGATCGGCCACGCGGGTCGCAAGGCTTCGAGCGGACGCCCCTGGGAAGGCGGCGGACTGATTCCTGCGACAGCCGGTGGCTGGGCGCCGGTGGGCCCGAGCGCCACCCCGATCACTGAAGACGAACCCTCGCCGCATGCGCTGAGCACGACCGAACTCGACGCCCTGAAGGAGCGCTTCGTGCAGGCTGTCCGGCGCGCCGACCGGATCGGCTTCGACGCCATCGAACTGCATGGCGCCCACGGTTACCTGCTGCACCAGTTCCTGTCGCCGATCGCCAACCAGCGCACCGATGCCTACGGCGGATCGCTCGAAAACCGCATGCGCTGGCCGCTCGAAGTGTTCGAGGCAATGCGCTCGGCATGGCCGGCCCACAAGCCGCTGGGTGTCCGCATCTCGGCGACCGACTGGCGCAACGACCTGCCGGCCGATGAGCGCTGGGATCTCCCCGACGCGGTCATCTTCGCACAGCGCTGCGAGCGGCTCGGCGTGGACTGGATCGACGTCTCCAGCGGTGGCATCTCCCCCCTGCAGAAAATCACCCTGGGACCGGGCTACCAGGTGCCTTTCGCCGAAGCGGTCAAGCAGGCCGTCTCGGTGCCGGTCATCGCCGTCGGCCTGATCACCGAAGCGCAACAGGCCGAGGACATCATCGCCAGCGGCAAGGCCGACATGGTCGCGCTGGCCCGCGGCATGTTGTGGAATCCGCGCTGGCCCTGGCATGCCGCGGCGCAACTGGGCTGTTCGGTCGAGGCGCCGCGGCAATACTGGCGCAGCCAGCCGCGCGAATTCCGGATGCTGTTCGGGCAAACCGTCTTCGGCCAGCGCTGACACGGTCACTGCGACGCTGCTCAGCGCGGCGCGCCGGGGAGCGCGCGCTCGGTCGCGTCGGAACGGATCGCGTTGACGGTGACGTCGACCTTCTTCGATTTCCCCGTGGCTTCGTCGAAGTCGATCTGCACCTCGTAGCTGTCCTCGCCCTTGACGACCTCGTATTCGAGATAGTCGGGCTTGTCATAGTTGACCGAGGTGACCGTGTAACCCTTGTCCTCCAGCGCCTGGCGGTAGTGGGCACGATCCTGGCCGGTGCCGAGCTCGGTTTCGAGCTTGTCGGCCGCCGGAGCCAGGGCAAGCAACCGGGCGCGGTCGCTGGAGCGCTCGGCGTCCGCCGACGGCGCGGTCGGATAGGTGTACTTGTAGTCGCTGGCGGCGAGTGCCTGACGCGTCGTGTCGGCCTTCCACAGGTTGCGGGTGACGTCGACCTTGGTCGACTTGCCGGTGCCCTTGTCGAAGTCGACCTGGATCTCATAGGACTTGTCGCCATCGATCACCTCGTACTCGAGATAGTCGGGCTCGTCCTTGTTGATCGCCGTGATCGCATAGCCCATCTTCTCAAGGGCCTGCCGGTAGTGCGCCCGGTCATGGCCGGTGCCCAGCGCCTGTTCGAGCTCCTTCTTGTTTCCTGACCAGGCCTTGAGACCGTCGCGGTCACTGAAACGGGTGGCGTCTCGGGCAGCCGGCGGAGCGACCGGCACCGCCGAGGGTGTGGCCGGTGCGGCGGTCGGCGCGCCCGGCGCGGCAGACGGCGTGGCCGGCACGGCCGATGGCGCGGCGGGCGTAGCCGGCGGCGAGGTCCGCTGCACGGCAGGCGCCGGCGGGGTCGCGTCCCTGGCCTGATCGCTGACCGGGTCGGCGGCCATCGCCAGCGTCGGGGCGGCCAGTGCAGCGGCGATCAGGGTCATCGAGCAGTATCGTCCAATCATGGTTTCACTCCTTGTGTCATCGAGGATTCGAAAGTTCATCGAGGCCCGAAACAGGCCTGCCCTGAAGACCCTGCAAGCCCGATGCCCGGGCCTGACGGCGCCCGCCCACGCCGACGCGGCATACTCTTGCCAGGATGTATGCAAGCCTTACCGGCAAACCCTTACCGGAAACCCTTTCCAGATGCCCTCCGTACCCGCAACCCCTGCCGCCCCCTCCCCT
This sequence comes from Burkholderiaceae bacterium, assembly GCA_041678445.1. Taxonomy (GTDB): domain Bacteria; phylum Pseudomonadota; class Gammaproteobacteria; order Burkholderiales; family Burkholderiaceae_E; genus Zeimonas. Next base: position 4,467 of record JBAYOD010000218.1, read on the forward strand.
GCCTTCACCGCCGCCGACCTGCAGACGCTGGACCGGATCCTGACCGAGGCTGCAGTCGAAGAAATCCTGCCGCGCTTCAACCGGCTCGGCGCGAACGCCGTCCGGACCAAGTCCTCGGCCATCGATCTGGTGACCGACGCCGACGAAGCCGCCGAGGCCACGATCACCGCAGCCCTGACCCGGGTGTTTCCGACGGCCCGGGTGATCGGCGAAGAGGCCTGCGCCGCCGATCCGACACTGCTCGACGCCCTGGGTGAGGCGTCGCTGGCCTTCGTCGTCGACCCGATCGACGGGACACGCAACTTCGCCGCCGGGCTACCGCTGTTCGGGGTGATGGCGGCCGCCGTCGCCGGCGGCCAGGTGGTCGGTGCCGTGATCCATGACCCGCTCGGGCGCAATTCGGCGATGGCCTTGCGCGACGGCGGCGCCTGGCTGCAGGACACGCAAGGGGAGAAACGCCGGCTCCATGTGTCCCGGCCGGTCACCGAGGCAGCCCGGATGGATGGCTACATCGGCCTCACCCACCTGCCGCCGCCGCTGCGCCAGACGGTCGCCGGCAATCTCGCGCGGCTGCGCTCACCGGCCAATCTGCGCTGTGCCGCGCACGAATACCGGATGGCGGCGTCCGGGCACTGCGATATCCTGCTCTATCACATGCTGATGCCGTGGGATCACGCCCCCGGCTGGCTGCTGCACCATGAGGCAGGCGGCTATTCGGCGCACTTCGACGGCAGCCCCTACCGACCCGTCCGACGCGACGGCGGACTGCTGTGCGCACCGGACGAGGCGAGCTGGCAACTCGCCTACCAGGCGCTGATCGGCAGCTGAGCCTCTTTGCGTTCGAACGTCAAGGAGCGGCGGGCCAGGACGCGGGGCGAGGCTTTCGGCGCACGCCGGGGGCCAGGACACGGGGCAAAGCTTTCGGCGCACGCCGGGTGCTTGCCCCGCTTCGCGGGGTGCCCTCCGATGCTCGCGCTCGTGGCCTGCCGCCGAAACTCGCTGCACTCCCTTCGCTTCGCTTCGTTCGTTTCGCTCAAACAGTCGGCGGCA
>JBAYOD010000219.1:0-5445 GCA_041678445.1 Burkholderiaceae bacterium
CAGGACTATCGCGACATCCCCGGTGAAGCCGCCTTCGAGCGGATCTCTTCGGTCGGCATGTTCGAGCACGTCGGGCTCAAGAATCTGCGCGAATATTTCGACATCATTCACCGGCTGCTCAAGCCCGGCGGCATCGCGCTGAACCATGGCATCACCTCGAGCGACCCGGAAAGCCGCTCAGTGGGCATGGGCGCCGGCGACTTCATCGACCGCTACGTGTTCCCCGACGGGGAACTGCCGCACGTTTCGCTGGTCATCCGGGAGCTTTCATCGGCTGGCCTCGAACTGGCCGATGCCGAGTCGCTGCGCCGCCACTACGCGCGCACGCTGTGGTTCTGGTCGGACGGCTTCGAGAAGAACCTCGCCCGGCTCACCGAACTGGCCGGCGAGAAGCGGGCACGGATCTGGCGGATCTACCTCGCCGGCTGCGCCTATGGCTTCGCCCACGGCTGGGTCAATCTCTATCAATTGCAGGTGATTCGCCCACGGCCCGGTCCAGCTGGCATGGAAAGCCCGCTGCCGATGTCGCGCGCCTGGATCTACCGGGACTGAACCGCGGCGCCAACCCGACCAGCCGCATTGCGCGCACCCGCTTGACCGCACAGATCATGTAGGCGGCGCCGCAGATCGGCCACCAGCGATCGCCGGCCGCTTCCATGAAGCCGCTGCGGGCAAGCCAGCGTTCCGACCGGAAAGGGGGTCGGTAGCAGCCGAAACGGCCCCGCTCGGCCTCGAAACCAAGCAGCTTGAGCCAATCGCGCATGCGCGGCAGGCCCAGCGGCTGTGCGTCGCCGGGCAGCCACGGACGCCCCAGCGCCCGCCCCGTCAGATGGCGGGCGCCCCAGAGACTGACCGGGTTGAAGCCCGAAACCACCAGCCGGCCCTCGGGGCGCAGCACGCGATCGACCTCGCGCAGCACTTCGTGCGGATGATCGGCGAATTCGAGAACATGCGGCAGCACGACGAGATCGAGCGACTGTGAGGCAAACGGCAGGGCCTCGTAGCGGTCGAACCAGAGGCTCGCCGGCGCTGCCCAATCGCCGCCGCCGGCGGGGTCGGCCGGTGGATCGCCCGGTTGCAGAGCCAGAAAGCGGTGGCGGATCCGGTTCTCGCGCAGCGCACCCAGTTCGGGCATCCCGCATTGCAGGGCGTGGTAGCCGAAGATGTCGGCGACGAGGGCGTCGATCTGCAGCTGTTCCCATTGCAGGACGTAGCGGCCCGCCGGCGAGGCCAGCCAGTCGTGCCATGCCAGCCGTGCGTTACGCCCCTCCGGATCGGGTGATCCGGGACTACGCCCTATAATCGGCGCAAGATCATTCATCTTCATCACATGCAGACTCCCGACCCCTGGCGGCATGCCGCCACGCCCCATCCGCTCGTTTTGCCGATCGACGCGTTCTCCGACAACTACCTGTGGCTGTTGCGTGCTCCCGATGGCGATGCTGCCGTCGCCATCGATCCCGGTGACGCTGCGCCAGTGCGTGCCCAGTTGGCCGAATCCGGCCTGCGCCTGATTGCGATTCTACTGACACACCACCACGCCGACCATGTCGGCGGCGTTGCCGAACTGGTCGAAGAGTGGAGCTGCCCGGTCTACGGTCCGGCCGGCGAGGAGATCGCGACGGTCGACCGGCCGCTGATGGGCGGCGACCGCTTCGTCATCGAAGGGCTCACCGATACGCCGTTCGAGGTCATCGACGTGCCGGGCCACACCAGCGGGCACATTGCCTATCACTGCGGCCCGATCGGCGACGATCCGCGGCCGCTGCTGTTCTGCGGCGACACCCTGTTCGCCGCGGGCTGCGGCCGGATCTTCGAGGGTACGCCGGCCCAGATGCTGGCTTCGCTCGACCGCCTGGCCGAACTCGACGACGATACGCTGGTCTATTGCGCGCACGAATACACCGTATCGAACCTGCATTTCGCCGCCGCGGCCGATCCGGAGTCGCCGCTGGTCGCCGAGCGACTGGCCGAGGCCATCCGGATGCGCGAACTCGGCGAACGGACCGTGCCGACCCTGATCGGCATCGAACGCGCCACCAATCCTTTCCTGCGCAGTGACGAACCGGCCCATCTGCGGACACTGGCTGAACGGCTCGGCCGGGCACCGGAGTCGCGTCTGGAAGTCTTCACCGCGCTGCGCGAATGGAAGAACGTTCATCGCGCTTGACCCCGCTTTCGCCCTTACCTATGATCACGACAATTTTTTCTGAATCATAGACTTAAGGGGAACTCTTGCAGCGGTTTCAAGGTATCGTCGGCGGCGGCATGCGTGCGCTCAAGCCTTCCCCACTGAAGCGCTGGGCAGCCTGCCTCGCGCTGCTGATGGCAGCCGGCTGTTCGACGCTCCCGGCGGGCCCGGATCAGGCCGCCCTGGAACCGGCCGGCACCCTGAGCGCAAGCCCGGTCGCCGGCGCAGGCCCGGCCGGCGGTGCAGGCTTGCCGGTCGCCTCCGTCGGGCACAACCCGGCAGCCTCGGCCGCAACCCCAAGCGACGAAGACCGGAAGTGGACCGGCCGCGAGGCGCCGGCCGGTCACGACGACCTCTGGGACCGGATCCGGGCCGGTTTCGCCATGCCCGACCTCGACACCTCGCTGGTCGCCGACCGGCAGCGGGCCTATCTGCGCCACCCCGAATCGCTGTCCCGGATGCTCGAGCGCGGCGGCCGCTACCTGTTCCACATCGTCGAGGAGATCGAGAAACGCGGCATGCCGACCGAGCTCGCCCTGCTGCCCTTCGTCGAAAGTGCGATGGACCCGACGGCGCTGTCGCATGCCAAGGCCGCCGGTCTGTGGCAGTTCATCCCGTCGACCGGAAAGGCCTTCAATCTCGACCAGAACTGGTGGGTCGACAACCGTCGTGACGTCGTCAAGTCGACCACGGCGGCACTCGACTATCTGGAACACATCTACGCGATGCATGGCAACGACTGGTTCCTCGCGCTCGCCTCCTACAACTGGGGCGAAGGCGCGGTCGGTCGCGCCATCAAGCGCAATCAGGCGCGACGCCAGCCCACCGACTACCTGTCGCTGAAGATGCCGGCCGAAACGCGTCACTATGTCCCCAAGCTGCTGGCCCTCAAGCACATCGTCCAGCACGCCGACCGTCACGGCCTGCGTCTGCCCGAACTGCCCAACCGGCCCTATTTCGTCACACTGGAAAAAACCCGGCCGGTCGACCTGAAACTGGCGGCCCGCTTCGCCGGCATGAGCGTCGAGGAGTTCGTTGCACTGAACCCGGCGCACAACCGTCCGGTGATTTCGGCCAGCCGCAACAACCAGATCAAGCTGCCCGCCGACCGGGTCGATGCCTTCGTCGACGCCGTCGAGGCGCATGGCCGCAGCAACCGGGCCTTCGCCACCTGGCAGCCCTACACGCTGAAGGCCGGCGACACGCTGGAGGCCCTGGCCAGCCGGGCCGGCATCACCGTCGCCGAGTTGCGCACTGCCAACGGCCTGCAGCCGGGATCGCGGATCCTCGCCGGAACGCGCATTCTCAGCCCGCATGGGCAAGTCGAGGACGAAAGTCGTGTGGAGGCCTTCGATGGCCCGCGCATCTATGAACTCGTCCAGAAACCGGCCCTCCACCATGTCGTACGCCAGCGCGACACCCTGAGCGCGATCGCCCGTCGCTACGGTACGACGGTGGCCGAACTGCGCCGGCTGAACGGCTTGAAAACAGCGGTCGCCCCGCGCGGCGCACGGCTGCTGGTGCGGCAGGCAAGCACCCAGACCCTGCTCACCACCGAAAATGGCGCCCGCCGCGTCATCGCCAACGACGCCGTGATCATGCGCGCCTCGAACCGGGCACCCACCGCCACACCCGCTCCGGCAGCGGCGCGCGGTGCCACAACCCACAGCGTCCGACCGGCAGCCGGCAAACCGGCCGCCACGCCCAGCAGAAGCTCACCCAAGGTGCCTGTCGCAAGGCAGGCATCGGGCAAGCGGACCTGAGCAAGCCAGGGAAGGCTCCCGGCGCCCCCGCGCGGTAACGGTCAATAATGATAGCGGCACGAAATGATGGTGATTGCCGCATCGTCCACCACGTACACCAGGCGGTTGGTATCGTCGATGCGCCGCGACCAGAAGCCTGACAGGTTCTCCTTCAGGAGTTCCGGCTTGCCGATGCCCTCGAAGGGCGAGCGCCGCACATCATCGATGAGCCTGTTGATCCGCTTCAACGTTTTACTGTCCTGGCCCTGCCAGTGGAGGTAATCGCTCCACGATTCGTCGGTCCAGCACAGCAGGCGGTCACCCATCGATCAGCTCGTGCGGCGTGGCCTTGCCGGCGCGGTACTGCGCGATGGACTTGGCCAGATGCTCCGCATTGGCCGGTGAACGCAGCAAATGCACCGTTGCCATCAGGCTGTTGTAGTAGTCCAGCGACATGACCACCGCATCCTCGGCATCCCGGCGCGTGATGATCGTGGTGTCCGCATCGTTGACCACGGCGTCCAGCACCGCTTTCAAGCGGTTGCGGGCTTCCGAGAAAGAAACGACTTTCATGACAACCTCACTCGTCCTATTTATTGGACAAGTCTAGCGCAAAGGCCGGGAATTGTACAATAATTTGTACATATCGACCTGTCCAACCCCCAAACAGGAAACGCCACTCATGCCGTACGCGGGCGCTCGCCTACCGGCTGACCTTCGCTATCGGTCACGGGCGCCAGGGCGGCGGCCAGCAACTGTCGCGTGTAGGCTGCCTGCGGCGCCCTGAACAACTGGCCGGCTTCGGCGCTCTCGACGATCACGCCGTCCTTCATCACGATCACCCGATGGGCCATCGCCCGCACGACGGCCAGGTCGTGGGTGATGAACAGGTAGGCCAGCCCGTGGCGGCGCTGCAGCGAGGCCAGCAGCCCGAGCACCTGGCGCTGGACCGACACGTCGAGTGCCGACGTCGGCTCGTCGAGCACCAGCAGATCCGGGCGCAACACGATCGCCCGGGCAATCGCGATGCGCTGGCGCTGGCCACCGGAAAACTCGTGCGGATAACGGCTCAGGACGGCAGCATCGAGGCCGACCTCGGCGAGCACCTCGACCACCTCGCGCTCGCGGGCCGGTGCATCGAGTTCCGGACGGTGCAGGGCGAGTCCCTCACCCACGATCTGGCCGATGGTCATCCGCGGTGACAGTGCGTTGTACGGATCCTGGAAAACCACCTGCAGACGACGGCGCAGCGGCCGGAAGGCGGCACGACCGAGCGGGTCGATCCGTCTGCCGTCGAGCCGGATCTCGCCACCGGTCTCACCGGCCGCCAGCCGCAGCAGGGTGAGCCCGAGCGTGGTCTTGCCTGAACCGGACTCGCCGACCACGGCGAGGGTCTCGCCCCGCGCAACCGCCAGGTCGACTCCGCGCACGGCCTCGAAAACCTGGCGGCCGAACCAGCCGCGACGCGACACGAAGCGGCAGGCCAGACCCCTGGCCGAAATCAGCGTCGGC
>JBAYOD010000220.1:0-5440 GCA_041678445.1 Burkholderiaceae bacterium
ACCTGGTGCTGCCGGAGCCAGTCACCGGAACCGATGCGATCGGCGACGCCCGACTGGTGGCGCTGGCGGCGCAGGGCCTGCTGGTGCCGGCCCAGGCTTTCGACTACGTGCCGCGCGATCCGCGGCTGGCCACCGGCCAGCCGGGCGGTGCGCTCGACGGTCTGCCCTGGCCGATGGCACAGGCCACCGGCCACGTGGCGAACTTCGCGGCAATGGCCGCGGCGCGCTGTGTCGGCAACGTCGGCTTCCTGCCCGATGTCGACGGCCAGGTACGCCGGCTGCCGCTGATCACCGCCTGGCAGGGCAGGCAGTACCCGACCCTGTCGCTGGCCGCCCTGCACTGCACGGCCGGGGCCGACGGGCTGGCCGCCCTCGAGGGCACGCTGCATGTGGCGGCCGACGGTCACTGGCGGGTGCCCTTCAATCGCGAACCGGGCAGCTATCTGGCGGTGCCGGCCATCGACCTGCTGGCCGGCGAGCCCGGCCTGCCCGCGCTGACCGGACGCATCGTGCTGGTCGGCTCGTCGGCGCTCGGCCTGTCCGACCGGGTGGCCACCCCGCTGTCGTCGAGCACGGCCGGGGTGACCGTTCATGCGGCGGCGCTCAGCGCCCTGCTCGACCGGCTGGAAGGCCGCCACTGGCGGGCCCCGCCTGCCTGGCTGCTGCCGGGCTGGCTGATCGCCTCGACGCTGCTGCTGTGGTGGGCGATCGCGCACGGGCGCCGGCTGCGCACCACCAGCGCGGCGCTGGCGCTGGCCGCGCTGGTCTGGGCGGCGCTGGCCGTGTGGGCGGTGCGCGCCGGCACCACCCAGGCCGTCACGCCGGCGCTGTGGGCCTGGGCCTGCCTGCTGCTGCTGCACCTGCCGGTGGAATGGGCCGCCGCGCAGGCGCGCATCCGTGCCCGCACGCGGCTGCTCTCGCGCTACGTGGCACGCCCGGTGCTCGACGAACTGCTGCGCACCGAGGAGCACGACCCGCTGGCGCCGCGCCACGCCGACATCTCGGTGCTGATCGCCGACATGCAGGACTACACCCGGATCACCGCCTACTCGACGCTGGAGGAGGCCGCCTCGCTGACCCGCGATTTCCTCGACTGCCTGACCCGGCCGGTGCTCGACTACCGCGGCACGCTCGACAAGTACACCGGTGACGGCATGGTCGCCTTCTGGGGGGCGCCGCTGGCCGATCCCGACCATGCCGCGCATGCGCTCGACGCGGCGCTGGCAATTCACGCCGCCGTGGCCCGCTACAACGAGGTGCGGCGCAAGCGCGGCGACCTGCCGGTGCGGGTGCGCATCGGCCTGGCCAGCGGCCGGGCGCTGGTCGGCGACCTGGGCACGACCTTTCGCAGCACCTATACCGCGGTCGGCGACGTGATCAACCTGGCTTCGCGGCTGCAGCAGGCGGCCCGCGACCTGGAGTACGACATCGTGGCCGCGCGCGCGCTGGCCGACCTGCTGCCGCAGCGGCGCTTCATCCCGGCCGGCGCAGTGGCCGTGCGCGGCCTGGCGCGCGAGGAAATCTTTACGCCCGATCTGGGCTGACGCGACACTCCCGGGCCGGGCTGGCGTCACTCCCGAGTTGGCATAAACTACCCGCTCTGCGGACCCCTCCCCTCCTCCCGATGGACTTCGACTCGCAACGCCATCAGGCGCCCGGCCGCACGGCATCGGATCGCAGCTTCGGCATCGTCTTCACGATCGTGTTCCTGATCGTGGCGCTGTGGCCGCTGCTCGACGCACGCGCACCGCGTGGCTGGGCGCTGGCCCTGGCGGCGGCCTTCGCGCTCGCCACCCTACTGCGGCCCCGGCTGCTCGCGCCACTCAACCGCGCGTGGACCCGGCTCGGCCTGGCCATGCACCGGGTGGTCAATCCGGTCGTGCTGGCGCTGATCTTCGGGCTGACGATCGTGCCCACCGGCCTGATCCTGCGCCTGCTCGGCAAGGACCCGCTGCGGCTGCGCCGCGACCCGGCCGCCGACAGCTACTGGATCAGCCGCGACCCGCCCGGGCCGGCGCCGGATTCGATGCAGCGGCAGTTCTGATGCTCAAGGAACTCTGGCTGTTCATGCGGGCGCGCAAGAAATTCTGGCTTGCACCGATCATCGTCGTGATGCTGCTGCTCGGCGGCCTGCTGGTGCTGGTGCAGGGTTCGGCGGTGGCACCCTTCATCTACACGCTGTTCTGAGCCGGCCGCGGGCATGCGGATCCTCGGCATCTCGGCCTTCTATCACGACAGCGCGGCGGCCCTGCTGGTCGACGACCAGATCGTCGCCGCCGCCCAGGAAGAGCGCTTTACCCGGATCAAGCACGACGCCGGCTTTCCGGCCCAGGCCATTGCCTTCTGCCTGGCCCGCGGCGGCCTCGACCTCGACGACGTCGACCACATCGTCTTCTACGACAAGCCGTTGCTGAAGTTCGAGCGGCTGCTCGAAACCTACCTGAGCTTTGCGCCGCGCGGCTTTCGCTCTTTCGCCAAGGCCATGCCGGTCTGGCTGCGCGAAAAGCTCTTCCTGAAGAGCCTGCTGGAATCCAGCCTGCGCCCGCTGGCCAGTGAACGGCCGGGCCGGTCGCAGCCCACCGGCACCGAGCGGGTGAACCGGCCGCGGCCGATCGGCGAGCGGTTGCTGTTCTGCGAGCACCACCTCAGCCACGCGGCCAGCGCCTTCTATCCGTCGCCGTTCGACGAGGCGCTCGTGCTGACCCTCGACGGCGTCGGCGAATGGGCAACCACCTCGCTGGCCCACGGCCGCGGCCAGTCGCTGCAGATCCTCAAGGAGATCCACTTCCCGCACTCGCTGGGCCTGCTGTACTCAGCCTTCACCTACTACACCGGCTTCAAGGTGAATTCGGGCGAGTACAAGCTGATGGGGCTGGCGCCCTATGGCGAGCCGCGTCATGCACAGACCATCCTCGACCACCTGATCGATCTCAAGCCCGACGGCAGCTTCCGGCTCGACATGCAGTACTTCGACTACTGCACCGGCTTGCGGATGACCAGCGAGCGCTTTCACCGCCTGTTCGGCGGCCCGCCGTTGCCGGCCGGCCAGACACCCGGCCAACGCGAGATGGACCTGGCCGCGTCGGTGCAGGCCGTGATCGAGGAAGCCGTGTGCCGGTTGGTGCGCGCAGCCGTTGCCGAAACCGGCATCGACTCGGTCTGTCTGGCCGGCGGCGTGGCCCTGAATTGCGTGGCCAACGGCAAGCTGGCGCGCGACGGCGCAGCGCGGCGGCTGTGGATCCAGCCGGCTGCCGGCGACGCCGGCGGCGCGCTCGGCGCTGCGCTGGCCGCCCGCCACCTGCAGCTCGGCCAGCCACGCAGCACCCCGGCGGGCGACGCGATGCAGGGCGCCCGCCTCGGCCCGGAGTTCGACCAGGCCGACATCGAAGCCCGGCTGACGGCGGCCGGCGCGGTCTTCACCGTGCTCGACGACGCAACGCTTTACGCGCAGTGCGCCGCCGGCCTGGCCGACGAGAAGGCGCTGGGCTGGTTCCAGGGCCGGATGGAGTTCGGCCCGCGGGCGCTGGGCGCGCGTTCCATCCTCGCCGACCCGCGCTCGCCGCGCATGCAGTCGACGCTGAACCTGAAAGTGAAGTTTCGCGAATCCTTCCGGCCGTTCGCACCGGCCGTGCTGCGCGAGCACGTCGCCGACTGGTTCGAGCTCGACGGCGACAGCCCCTACATGCTGCTGGTCGCCGAGGTGGCCCGGCATCGGCGCATCGCCACCGACGAGACGACCGCGCCGCTCACCGGCCTCGACCGGCTGCGCCTGCCGCGCTCGCAGATCCCGGCGGTCACCCACGTCGACCATTCGGCACGGATCCAGACCGTGGATGCCGACATCCATCCGCGCTTCCATCGGCTGATCAGCGCCTTCCACGCCCGCACCGGCTGCCCGGTGGTGGTCAACACCAGCTTCAATGTGCGCGGCGAACCGGTGGTCTGCACCCCCGAGCAGGCTTTCGCCTGCTTCATGGGCACGGACATCGAGTTGCTCGCCGTCGGCAACTGCCTGCTGCGCAAGGAGGATCAGCCGGTGGGGCTGGCGCGCGATCACCGGGGCGCGTTTGCGCCGGATTGATCCCCCTTTGCGGTCGAGCGATCTCTGGCGCAGCGCGCCGAGACGCGGGGCGGATCCGCGACAACCTCAGCGTGGCGACAACAGGCCCCGGCGCTGCAACTCGGCGGCCAGCCCGGCGAGCGCGATCTCGTTGCCGCGCCGGTTCAGATGCCAGTCGCGGCTCGACAGCGTGGTGGCCTCGGCGCTGGCGATGATCGGCGCAATGACCGGGAAGCCGGGCGGCGGTTCGGTCAGCGGTGCAAGCGGATCGCTCAGGTCGACGGCGTAGAGCCGGCCGCTGGCCTGCTCGCGCACGCAGCGCACCGCAGCGAGGGCGCGATCGATGTCGCTGCCGCGCGGGTAGAAGGCGGCAAAGCGGCTGCCGTGCGCGCGGCTCAGTGCCGCCATCCGGTCGAGCAGGCTGCGCGTCAGTGCGATCTGGTAATCCTCGCGCGGCGAGCGCGGCACGCCGTAAGGCGCGAAGTGGCTGCGTGCACCGGCCAGGTCTTCCGGGCTGAGGACGGTCAGCGCCCGGGCGCCCTCGCGCACCGCGGCAACCAGATCGTCCTGGGCCACTTCGCGGGCCGGGCAGGCGGCCGGGTCGGCCGGCGTGCGCTGTGGCGACGGCAGGCCGGCATTCCAGCGCCGCATCTCCCGTTCGGCGAGCACCATGGCCGGCTCGGCTGCCTGCTGTGCCGAGGCCCGGGCGCGGATCAGCAGGTCGAGCAGGCGCAGCTCCGAATGCCGCTCACGCGGCCCTTCGAGGCGACCCTGCGCGTCGAGCCGGAAGCCGGGTTTCAGGCGACCGGCGGCCGGCGTGACACTGCGCTCGATGAAGCTGTTCTCCCAGAAGTCGTTGACCGGCGTCAGCCAGGCGATCACCAGGTCGGCCCGGTAATGCTCGAAATAGCGGCGCAGCGCGAGCAGTTGCTGGTCCTGCCCCCAGCCGGCCGAAGCCAGCGAGAAGACCTTGACCGCCCTGGCTCGGCCGCCTGGCCCGACCGCCCCGCCTGGCCCGACCGCCCCGACCGCCCCGGCCGTCCCGGCCGCCTCCTGGCCGACGCGCAGGGCCGCTTCGAGCAGGCGCTCGGGCATGTCCTCGAACGGTTGATGGCCGGCTTCCGTGTAGGAGTCGCCAGCGATCACCACGACGAAGTCGTCGTCGTCATAGGCGATCGGGCGGCCGCGCAGGCCCAGCTGGTTGACCTGCCCGGCCACCGGGAAGGCGTCGGCACGATACGGACTCTCGCTCCAGCCCCAGCCCCAGGCAGGCAGCACGCGCTCGCCGGCCAGCCGCAGGGCGGCTTCGGCGATGCCCAGCACGAGCAGCGTCGACACTGCAGCGAGCAGCAGGCCGCCGACCCAGCGGCGAGCACGGCC
>JBAYOD010000221.1:0-5273 GCA_041678445.1 Burkholderiaceae bacterium
GGTGGCAGGTGGCCGCCAGCGCGGCATGCGCCAGCCGCCCGGCCCGGGCGTCGGCCTTCATCCCGGAAGATGCGGCCTCGCCACCTGTGGCACCCAGGCTGTGCGATCCGGCGTCCGGGTCGTGCGTTCCAGTGTCCGGGTCTCGTGTTCCCGCGAAAACGCGCGACTGCTCAGGCAGCGCCTGTGCCATCAGCCGCGGCACGGCCAACTCCTGGCCGCGGCGCGAGCGCAGGAACAGCTTGCCCAGCCCGATCCCCTGGGCGTCGAACCAGCACAGGCTCAGACTGTGGCCGTGGACGTCGCGGTCCTCGAACAGGTAGCAGTGCCGGATGCGGGCGGCGTCGATGACGATCCGGTGCTGCTTGCCGAGCAGTTCGATCCGGTCTTCCTCCCGTTCACGGCAGCCGGGAACCTCGAGGATTGCAATCGTCACGCCCAGCCTGCTGGGCGTGACGACGAAGAGCTTGCGCCACTGCCCGATCCCGTCGAGCAGCGCCGCCAGCCGGGGCTGCAGGCACACGGCGCCGCTGCCCACGCGGGTGGCGAGCAGTGCGCCCTCGGAGACGCCCAGCGTTGCGGCGGCCTGCGGCAGATGGGTGTGGGGCTGCTCGGCAAGCAGCGCCCGCCACCGGGCCAGCAGGCGGTCGGGATCGTCGGCAGACGGGCGCGAGGTGTCAGAGCGCATGATGAAGCTCCAGGTAGAGGAAGCGCGCCGGCGGGTCGAAGGTCGATCCGCGCGCGCTGAAGTTGATCGGCTGGCGGCGTGCAAACAGGTTGTCGATGCCGAAGGCCAGCGAAGTCTTCCCGGTGGCCTGGTAGCGCAGCTTGATGTCGGTGGTGCCGTAGTTCGAATCGAACGGCGCACTGCCGCGCGCACCCGGATCGGCCGCGTAGTAGTCGAAGTCGTAGCGGGCCAGCAGATCGGTTCGCCAGCGGCCGCGTTCCCAGCGCAGGCCGGCGCGGGCGATCTGGCGCGCATGCTCGGTCAGGCGTGCGCCGGTCGTGCCGTCGCGGGCGTCCTGGTATTCCCAGCCGACCAGGAGCGACCAGCCGGTGCCCGTGCGCCACGCCCCTGACAGCTCCAGGCCCTCCAGGTCCGCGCGGGCCACGTTCACGTAGCGCGCGCGGCTGCGGATCGACGAGGGATCGTCGGGCTGGCGTGCTTCGCTGACGGTGCTGATCAGGTCACTGACCCGCGAGCGGTAGTAGACGGCGTCGGCGTTGAATGCCTGGCCGTGGTAGGACAGCGCGGCCTCCCAGGACTTGTTCGTCTCCGGCTTCAGGTCCGGGTTGCCAACGATCAGGATGGTGGCCCGGGTGAACGACGAATGCTGCTCCAGCACGCTTGGAGCGCGGTAGGCCTCGCCATAGCCGATGCGCACGCGCCAGGGGCCGAGGGCGCGCTGCAGCGAGATGCGCGGCGTGGTCACCGACCCGAAGTCGGTGAAATGGTCGTGGCGCAGGCCGGCCAGCAGCTTCCATCGGGCAGGCAGGCTCCATTCGTCCTGTGCGAGCAGATAGGTATTGCTGCGCCGGGCGCTGCCCCGGTTGATCGTGACGTCGATGTCATCGCGCACGAAGCCGCCGCCGAACAGCAGCGAATGGCTGCCAAGCTCGAAGGCATAGCGCATCTGCCCCTGGGATTGCCGGTAGTCGGTGTGCTCGATCGTCGGATAGCTGCGCGTGGTCGAGGCGTCGGTGCTGCCGTAGCCGAGATCGGCCTCCAGCACGCCGGGGCCCACGGCGCCACGGTAGCGCACGGCACCGAACCAGCGGCGCTCGCGCTCGAAGGTGGTATAGGCCTGTGCGGGTTGGGTGGCCGAAGCCGTCAGCAGGCCGGGGCCGGTATCGTCCTGGTCGGTGTACTCCAGCGTCCAGCGCAAGCTGTGATCAGCCGTGAGGCGGTAGGCCCCTTCGTAGCTCGCATAGGTCTGCTGCAGGCGATTCAGGTCGGTGGTCGGAGACCCGTCGTCGTAGCGGAACAGCCCGCGTCCGCGATGCTCCACGCTGACCCGATGGCGCAGCTCATCGCCGCCGAACCCCAGCATGGCCCCGCCGATGTGCGTGCGGCGCTGGCCGTCATCGGTGGCGCCGCCCATGAGCCTGAAACCCCCGGCCAGGCTCTTGTCGCGCAACGGAGACCGCGAGATCAGGTTGATGGCGCCGCCAGTGGCATCTGCGCCATACAGCGCGGACATCGGGCCGCGCACCACTTCGATCCGGTCGAGGTTCTCCAGCCCGAACAGGCTGGGGTTGATGCCGCCGTACTTGCCCGGACGCCGCATGCCATCGACCAGCAGCGCGCCCGGGTTCAGGCTGAAGCCGCGCACCGAGACCGAACTGTTCGAACCCAGGGGCCTGGCGTCCACGCCGACGGCCTGCCGCAAGGCCTCGGTGACGCTGGTGCCGGAATAGGCCTCCAGGTCCTGACGGTCGATGACCTGGACCGAAGCCTGGACGTCCGCGATGGGCTGGGCGCGACGGGTCGCGCTGATGACGACGGTAGCGAGGGGGGCGGCGGTATCGAGTGTGGAGGCGGTGTTGAGGGGGGCGATGGCATCGACGGGGGCGGGCTTTTCTTCTTCGGGTTCAGCGGCTTTGGTGAATGTGGGGATCAGAAGCGTCAGCGCTCCGGTGGCCGTGGCGGCTGCGAGAAGCTCCCGCAGCGCAGGCCGGATGCTGGAGCGCCTGGCAGCGGCGCGGCTCGAGCCCGGCGAGACGGGCGATGCAGACAATGAATACATGGACGACTCCGGTCGGGTTGCCCGCGGAACGGGCAGCACACGGGACGGCGCTGTGCGCTTGCGCGCAGGCCGGGCGGTTCAAGCGGAGGTCGTCGAGGGCGGCGCGCGCGGCAGCGCCGGGGGCCAGGGGGGTGCGGGAAGCCCGGCACGGGGTGTCGGCAGCCGCGGCAGAGCGTGGACCGGGCCGGGAAGCACCGGTATCCGGACATCGGCCGGGACCAACCCCGGGCTGGCATGCGCGCAGCAATAGGGACAGTCGGTGGACGGCGACGCCGACGGGGCGGGCTGGCCGTCCCGGGAGGCAGACTTGCCGTCCCGGGGGGCGAAGGCGCCGTCGTCCTGGTCGAGCTGGACGAACCGGGTGCCCAGGCTGGTGCATACCTGGACCCAGCCGCTCGCGGGCGCCCCCAGAACTTGCACAAGCGGCGCCGCCAGCCACCCCCAGAGCAGCGCGAGCACAAGCAGCCGGGCGCAGCGGGTGCGCCAGAGAGGATGGCGGAGGGCCGGTGGCCGCTTGTGCATGCGCTGCGTGTCGATGGCCGGGGGTTATCGGGTGAGAACTCCGGGGCGATGCAGGCTGTGAAAACCGGTCAGTGCCTGTGTCCGCCGTGCATCGCGGGTGCTGCACGACTGGTGAGCGGGCGCACCGGCGCCTCGACTTCCAGGGTCTCGCGCTGGCCGTCGGTGTACTCGAAGACCAGGGTCAGCGGTACGGTCTCGCCTTCCGTGACGGTTCGGGTCAGGTTCATCAGCATGATGTGGTAGCCGCCGGGCTTGAGGTCCACCGTCTTGCCGGCAGGCAGGTCAATCGCCGGCACCTGGCGCATCCTCATCACGTTGTCGTGCAGGGTCATTTCATGCACCTCGACGGTGGGGGTGATGGGGGATCTGGCCGATACGAGCCTGCTGTCCCGGGCAGCTTGCAACTGCATGAAGGCGCCGGTGGCCTGTTGCTGCGGCACGGTGGCGCGCACCCAGGCGTCCTTCACGGTGACCTGGGCGTGGGCGGCGGCCGCGAGCATGGCGGTGGCGGCGATGGCGATGCGAATGACGAGCTTCATGGTGCTTTCCCGGGGTGGGTGGAAATGAGAGTCGGACCGTGTGCGGCGCCAATGCAGGTACCCGATGCGGGCGCCAGCGCGCCTGAGCCACGCTCAGATACGGCAAGCCGTTGCGGCAGCCCGGCCCGGACGGGCAAGGCCGGCGCCTGGAATCAAGCGATGAGTGGCGGCCCGCGTGGGGGCAGAGGCGCGCCCACGCGGGCGGCGACGTGGGCGGCGACGAGGGGCTCGGGTGCATGCGCCAAAGGCTGGGGCATGTCCACGGCAACGCTGACCGCAGCAACGGGCAGGACGGCGGGCAGGCACAGGGAGCAGTCGAGCGAGTGCTGGCCCGCTTGCGAAGGCCCGCCATCGATGTCGAGGTAGACAATCTGCACGCTGCCGCCGGTGGAGCACACCACCTCCATCGTCTTCGGGTGGACGAAGGGCGATACGCCTGCGACACCGAGCATCAATACGAACCACGCCAGGACCAGGCGGGCGAGCATTGGAGAAGTGCGCAGCGCGTGCATGCCGGCATTATCCGTGAATCCCGACCGGGAAGCACAACTCGCAGGTTGCGGCCCGGATATCCGCCGGGTGTTCAATCCAGCCATCGCGGACCTGAGGTCGGATGATCAGCGAGCGGCCGTTGGCAGACGTCTCACGTCAACCAGTTTTCGACCGCCAGACCCCGGACACACCCGAATTCGCCGGTGTTGCCGGTCACGAGTGTCATGCCCCGCGCGCGGGCGTGGGTAGCAATCAACAGATCGTTCCCGCCAATCGGTTGCCCGGCAGTTTCCAGTTCGACGCGCAGCTTGCCGTATTCGATATCGGCCGGAATGCGAACGGCCTGGCTGCGGTTGTTCCGAAAGAGCTTGGCCTCACGTGGCCTGGATCGGGTCGTGGGCAGGGTCATGGCGTCACCTCGAATGCATATGTCAATTGCATATGCAAATTTGGTGCGGAATCGTTGAACGAATGGCCGAATGCACCCGGCCGAATGCGTCAGGCAGAGTCTGCGGGAGCGTTTGCCGGCGCATGGAGTCCCTCACCAGTAGTGTCAGTGAAAGTGACTGAAAGCCCGGTGTTTTCATATATGAAAATATAGTTTCAGACTTGAAAAATACCTGCTGCCGGCTGAAAGCATCCATTGTCTTCCGACACCGATCGCCGTCCGGCTTCGGCTGCCGGCCGGCCGGCGTGCGTGAGTCGGTCGTGCCTCGAAACTGCATCGTGTGCTGGACGCGGCACGCACCGTTGAAATCCTGCGGCTGAAACACGCGGCACGGCAGACCCCCTGAGTCCAGCACGCTGCCCGCAGCGTCATCAATGAGTCTGGCCGAATACCTTTGGCCGATTACCTCTGGCCGATACCGCACCGGGCCCCGGCCCGCTACCGTGTCTGCATGGCACACGAACACGACACCGGCTACAGACTGCTGTTCTCGGCCCCCGAGATGGTGCGCGACCTGCTGCGCGGCTA
>JBAYOD010000222.1:0-5252 GCA_041678445.1 Burkholderiaceae bacterium
CCTGCCCGTCAGTGTCCACCACAGCCCGACAGACAGCGTTTGGAGAAACTGATCGATCGAGATCAGCAGCATCAGCATGAAGGAAGGAAGCCGCTTCATGACGGCCACCCCGCTTCGATGTCGATGGCCGCCAGATCGGCGAAGCTCTGCGCCGCTTCGATCTCGTCTTTCAGCGACCAGCTATGCCCCATGATCGCCTTACCCCATGCCGCCATAGCCAGCAGGGTCAGCAGGCCGTTCTGATAGGTCGTGGCGATGGTTTCATTCGCGGCGGTCCTGAATACCGCGCCTTCCTCACTGCCCTGTCCAGCAGCCACCGCAGCCGAATAAGCGGCCTGCGAGGTGAGCCAGTTGGTGCGGTCCTCCATGTCGCGGGTTTGCAGGGTCTTTCCAGCTAGCGGGCCAATGGCGGGCGTGAAGCCGCCTGCGAAGATCGAGGCCAGCTTTTGCGTGACCGCCTGCCGCTTCGCCTGTTTGGCTTCTGCCAGCTCCTCGGAGGTCTTGTCGCGGACGGTCCATTGCTGGGTCCACGCGCCTTCGATCAGGGCGGGTTCAACTTCTTCCGCCACCTGCTCCACCGCGACGGGAGGGGTGTCGGAAGGCGCGACCTCGACCCGGCCAAACTCTGCCATCGTCTCGTCCGACGGCTCCGCCCCGAACGAGGTGTCGGGATTATCCGCCCGCATTTCCGCCAGCGAATAGGGGTATTTCACCACCTCACCGTCTATGATCAATGCATACATTGCAGGCCCCTATTGATAAACCGCCGCCAGCAACTGCTTTTCAGACGTGCTGGAAATGGTGGCTGTGACCGTGAGAGAAGAACCGCTGGCGATATTGCTGCTCGCAGTGGACATGCCGCGCGCCGCAACGCCCGAGTTGGTGTCCGAATTTTCCGTCAGATTGGTCCAGGACACGGTGACACCGGCTGCACTGTTGATGCCGACGCCCGCGACCACAGCGGTGTCGGGAGCAACGGTCAGGGTGTCGCTCGCCGTTGTGCCAGAGGGAGCATAAACCTCGCCCGTGTCGAGAATGGTTGGAACCGCCGCACTACCGGTCACAGTGAAGACCTCGATCCGGCAGCGCGAAGCGTTTCCGTTGGTACTGACCACAATGGTCGCTGTGGTTCCGCTGGCGACTGCGCGCGAATAGATCGCGACAGGACCATTGTTGACATTTGTTCGCTTGATGTCTTCCGTGGCGGCGTTGCCGCCGATTGTGATGCCGGAGATATTGGTTACTGATGAACCGTTCGGGTAGGCGATGACCACCACGCGCCGGTTCGCATTCGCCGTACCAATTGCATGATTGGTGAATGTGAATGAGCTACCGCTGCTGGAGTTGTTTGTGCCCCCAACATAGGCCGACGTGACGACGCTAGGCGATCCAGAACCGCGCAGGCGATGATGCAGGCTCATGAGGCCACATTGCCCACCAGCGCGCCGTAGACGGTACCGCCGACCTTCCACAACTCGATGACCGTATAGCCTGACGTCGCGAGCGTCGGCGCGCTGCCGCCGACCCATACGACGCCGATGGTAGACCAGGTGATGGAATAGGCTGTGCCGTCCGCGATCCGTAGCTGCACGCTGTCGCCGTCCCACATATTCGTGGCGGTCGGCGTCCGAGACGCACCGAGGGTCCAGGTCTGGATACCGCCATTGGCCGGGTCGATATCGACCGATGCACCATCGGTGATTGTATAAGGAACCTCTCTCAGCGCAGCATAAGAATGAGGGCGGGTGAAGATGGGCGCTGTCAGGGTCTTGCCGCTGAGCGTCTGCGTGTCGGTCGTGCCGACGATCGCGCCGCTGGGTGCGTCCTTCGAGGTTCCCCATGCCGTGCCAGTGGAAACGGCGATCCCCGCGCCGGGATAGATCATCGATCCGGTTTCAGACGCGGCGATGCCTATCGACCAATCCGTATAAGTGCCGGAACCCTCGCTGTCCGTGACATTTACTTCGAGATCGCCACCGGAATAATCCGAGACAATCCCGATCATGCGAGCGCCAGACGGATCGGACGTGCGAGCAATGAATACCAGCGTTCCGACCTGATAGAGCTTGCCGGTGCCAACGGCCCACGTCTTTGTGCCGGTCCCGACGCTGTTAGAGGTGGTGGAAGTGGAATTGAAATCGACGCCTGAGACGATTTCCAGCAGATCATCCCTGAACGCATTGACCGCATCGGTCCATCCGTTGAGCTGATCGGGCAGTCCTTCTTCATAGGTCACGAAGGTATCGCGCTTCGTCACCCATTCGTCAGGGTTGTCGCTGGCGCGCTGCGGTGCTGGCGGGGCCGGAGGAAGTACAGGTATCGTCATGGGATGCCCACCAGTTCGATGCTGAGTTTGCTTTGCTCGGGATAGTCGATGGCCAGGCGCGGCTCGCGGGGAAAGCCGCCGATCCAGGTCGAGGAATAATCCCCGGAGCCTATGAACACCGAGAACTTGCCCCGGCGACGAACCAGCAGATTGTAAACCGTGTCGTGCGAAGCCTTGTCCACGACCACATCGAACTGCCCGGTCTTGGAGAAGCCTCGCGGCACGAAATTGAACTGATCGCCAAACTCGTTGAGATCGTAACGGCTGTAATCGGTGTAGGAGACCGACGCTCCGTAGACCGTCGCGCCAACCTCGAACGACTTGCCGATTACGCAAAGGCCGCAACTCGCCAGCCCCCCGCTATTCGTGATGATCACGCGGACGTGCAGATCGGTGTAGAGCGGCAGATCGGTAACGATCAGGTCGGATTTATAGGTCAGCGGATCGAAGAAATATTTCCGCCAGTCCGTGATCATACCCGGATCGGTGAGATTGAAAGTCTCGTTATAGACCTCGACCTCATCGGAAGTGGCGATGATCTGCACTTCCTGCGCCGTCAGGTTCATCAGTGCCAGCGCATCGCAGGCCGTACCCGGTTGCAGGGTCACATCGATCTGCTCCGCGCCGGTCGTCGCGCGCGTATTCGTCACATCGAACATGCGCCAGCGGTTGGCGACACCGAGATCCAGCCAGTTCGATCCGCTATCGGTAGTCGGGTCATTGCCCATATTCGACCCGACCAGGCTCTCATATTCGTGCCGGGTGCGCAGATCGAGGACTGTCGCTCCTACCGCATAGGAGGTGGCTGTCTCCCACAGAGTGTAGGTGTCGCCGTCGAACTGCCACCAGTCGGTTTCGGACGCCGGGGGCTTGTTGAGATTGCCGCTCTGCAAGGAGGTGTAGATCGATGCGGTCGTGTTGCTGGGGCCGCTCAGGATGACGACGCGCACGCCCTCGGCATAGGTCGTGCCATCATCCCATTCCTCGTAGGAATTGAACGAAGTCTGCCGCCAGTGCGACGGAGAGCTATTGGGTGAGTTGCCCTTATTGCCAGATACGAGCGATTCATAGAATGCCCCTGTCGAGCCGTTGATATGGCCGACTATAAAACCCGCGCTGTAGGTGTAGAACTGATTGTACTTGGGTGCGAATGCCCCCTCGCGCTTCCACCAGTCCTTGCCGGGCAAGGTGTCGCTATCTGTCGTGGTCTTGTCCGGTTCGCGGTTAACGCTGCCATAGATGGCGCTGTAGACGCGGAAAGTATGCCACAGACCCGTGATCGTCTCCTCATCGATTGAGCAAACCACGTCGTTCGGATCATAGGTCGTCGATGCATCCCATGCGTCATAGCTCTCCACTGAGGACCCGCGCGGGCTGTCGTAAACGACATTGGAAGCGGTCAGCTCGCCATCGCCTATCGTGATGGGTTCGATGATGATCATGCGGCCTCCGTCACTCTTGCGCGCCCGCCATCATCCCAGCGGCGCACAGTGGTTGCGGTCGTGGAATTGGAGGAGGCGGACGATTCAACGGCGGCCTGTATCCGGTCGAGCCGCTCCACCATGCGGTCCAGCATGTCCCGATTGTCCCGGAAGCCGCGATCCAGCGTATCGATCTGCTGTTGCTGCGCGTCGTAGTTCGCGGACACGAAATCTTCCGGCAGCGTGATCGGCGCAGGCTCGGCGGGCACTACCGGGTTTTCGAGCAGGTCTTTCACCGCCTGCATCGCTTCGTTCAGGCTGATGGTGTTGTTGTCGAGATCGACCAGCTTCTTGACCTGGCTCTCTATGAGCGCGATCTGCCGTTCTGCGCTGGATGCCTGACGCGAGGCCCCCGCAATGCCCTGATCGGCATAACGGGCCACCATGGCGACGCCACGGGCATATTCCTGCGATGACGTGGCGGTGTTCCTGAGCGATGAAAGATAATCCCGCCCTGCGCCCGGAAGGCCCTGCAAGCCCGTTTCATTCCCCGCCGCAGCAAGCCCCCCGACCTTCATCAGATTGGCCAGCAGGGAGCGGGTCGATGATAGCCCGCTGTCCGCGCCGTACAGATCAGCCTTGAACGAACGCAGCGTATCGGCAAACCCACGGAACCTGTCCGCCGTGGCTTGCAGCGCTGAGGCTTCCCGGTTGTAAGTCGAGATCAGGACAGAGCGCGCGTCAGACAGCTTGGAGGTGTAATCTTCCTGCGCCTTGGCCGATGCCGCCGCAGCATCCTGTGCCGCCCAGATCGCCATCTGGATCGGTTTCAGGCTGTCCACCGTCGCAGCAAGGGTTTGCTGACGTCGTGCCGCCAAAGCCGCCTCGGACTGCCCCAGCGCTTCCAGCAGCTGGATTTCCATCTCGCGATAGGCGGCGGCATCCTGCAGCGCGTGAATCTGGTCCTGCAGCGGGCGCAGGGTCTCGTCCAGCGCGTCACGCTCCAACTGTCGTGCCAGCGCTAGGGCGGCCGTGGCATTGCCTTGCAGGGCGAGGATTTGAGCCTCCATGCCGAGGCGTTCATTCAGCAGGTCTTCCGCCTTCTGGTTGAACTGCTCCATGATCTCGGTGCGGCGCAGTGCTGAATATTCTTCCAGCGTGGCCAGATCGGACGCGGAAGCCCCCGCTTCCTTAAATACGCCGTCGAGGTAGGAAAGCTCCTTCTCCAGCTGCTTCATGGCAAAGGCGAGCGGGTCCGCCTGCTGTTCGACGTAATCGAACACGGACTTGAAATCCAAGGCCTTCTGTAGCTGCTTTTCGAGGTCGCCGCTGCTGATCAGCTTCTTCATGCCGTCGCTGATGCCAGTCAGAACGCCGTCCGAGATCAGATCGGAAATGGCATACTTAAGAGCCGCTTCCTGATCCTGTCCGAAGTCGATTGCGCCCTTGCTCGTTTTCGTATTGCCGCCG
Organism: Burkholderiaceae bacterium; assembly: GCA_041678445.1. GTDB lineage: Bacteria > Pseudomonadota > Gammaproteobacteria > Burkholderiales > Burkholderiaceae_E > Zeimonas. The sequence goes on from JBAYOD010000222.1 coordinate 5,218, forward strand.
CCGGTGGGATCGACCCGCAGGCTCTTGTTGCGCAC
>JBAYOD010000223.1:0-5188 GCA_041678445.1 Burkholderiaceae bacterium
CCCATCCCCGAGATCGGTACAGCTTCGCTGGTTCCGTAGGTCTGGTAGAGGACATCGTCGCCGAAGCACTCCCTGGCGGCCTGGATCACGCGCCGGCTGATCGGCGCCGAACCGATGGCCAGGCACTTCAGCGGCAAACGGGGCAGATCCATGCCGCTGGCAACGCTGGTCACCGAATCCAGCAGCGTCGGTGGCACAAAGAAATACTGGATCGACTGGTCGCGCAGCAGTTCGACGATTCTTGCCGGCACCGTGGACGGCGACAGCACCTGACGGGCGCCGCCCGCCCAGGCCGGCAGGAAGTAATAGCCTGAGGCGTGGCTGAGCGGGGCGACGTGCAGCATCGAATCGCCCGGAGCGATCAGCGGCTTGAACGCAACCTCATCGCGCCCGATGCAGGCCCACTGGCGCTGGGTGCTGGTGATCCCTTTCGGGCGCCCGGTGGTTCCCCCGCTGTGGCGGATCATGTTCAGCCAGTCTTCACCGATCTGCACGGCCGGATCGACCTCGTCCTGCCGGGCAAGCCAGCGCTCGTAGTCGGCGCCTCGCACCAGGACCTTGCGCTCGCCGAGCGCGCCGATGAGCTCGTTGACGACAGCGTCGCCGACCTCCTCGTCGACGACGGTGAGTCGGCAATGGGCATTCTCGATCATCGACAGGTGGACATTGGTGGCATTGCGCCAGTACAGGGGCACCCGGACGAAGCCTGCGATGGCCCCGGCAAGGTAGAAGTCCACCGACCAGATCGTGTTCATCTCCAGGACCGCGACATGGTCTCCGGGCTTCACGCCCCGGGCCATCAGGCCTTGCGCCAGCCGCAGGCCGCGGCTCCAGCACTCGTCGAAGCTGTAGGCATGGGCGTCAGTCGCCACGGCGATCTGGCTACCGAACGCCCGGCGACTGCGCAGCAAAAGGTCGCGCACGTTCATCGTGCCGCCTCCGCGGCCCGGATGCCGGACCGGCCGGCCGAGCCTGAGGGTCGCGTCGCTCCTGCAGTGCTCATGCCGGCACCCGCCTTTCCGTCGTGACGCGCTTCACCGTGGCCTCGCCGGTGCCTTTCACGACGCCGTCCTCATCGACCAGCCACAGATGGACCCTGGCCGTGCCGTCGCTGACCGAGTGGACTTTGCTGAAGCTGACCAGCTTCTCATTCGGATAGACTGCCCGACGCTGGACGTTCTCATAGTCGCTGATCCACCAGCCGGGGCCCAGTGATTCCTCCAGAGCGGAAACCATGACCGAAGCGAGCTGCGGACCGGCCACGATGTTGCGCCCGTCGCCGTAGCGGTGCGACTTCGCAAAGTCCGGGTCGTAGTGGGTCGGCGAGTACTCGTCCACGGCCGCCAGCCAGGCCATCATCGTCATCCAGCCGAACTTCGGGTGTCTTTTCAGGTGGGTGGTCTGTCCGACCGTGAACGCGGATTCGACCGTGGTCGCATCCGCCCAGGTCGGTGAGCCCGGTTCTGCCGGCAACTCGACCCGTTGCTCGTCCGGCGACTTCAGCGTTCCGGACTCCCCGAAATCGAGGGCGATCACCTTGCGGATCAGGCGGGCGGCCAACTCGTTGCGCTGGTTGTACATCCGCCACTCGTCGCTGAAGAATTCCAGCTCGCCGTGGCGGCCGGTCTTCCTGTAGCTGGGCAGGATCGTCGCGGTAACGGCGAGGACGTCGCCGCTGAGGATCGGCTGCAGGTAATGGAAATCGTCGCCGGCATGCAGCTGCGCCTTGCCCGACGGCAGTCCGGCAATGATCGTCTGCTCGTAGACCCGATAGGTCCGGGTATTGTTGAGCAGATAGAACAGATAGGCATGCGGTGCTTCGATCGGCCCCCGGTTAGCGCCCGACGGCAGCCGCCAGTCGTGCGCAGCGCCGCAGGCGTAGGCCACCTGTTCGATGGATTTCTCATCGATGACGAACAGGTGGGGCTCCGAGGTCCGGCCGGCGTAGGTCTGGGAGCGGCCGCTTTTCGCATAGTCCACCAGCAGGCTGTGGACGCCGTCCGTTTCTTTACCAACGTAGTACATGGTCAGTCCTTTTCGATGAGTTCCGGGTCACTTCGGCTTCAGGCCGAGATCCTTGATGAGCTGACCCCATTTCTCGGTTTCACCGGCCAGGAACTTCGCGAACTCCTCCGGAGTGCCGCCACCGGCAATCGCACCCGCCGTCGTCAATCTTTCAACTGTGTCAGGTGAACGGATGGCCCAGGTGATGTCCTCGGCGAGCTTGCGGACGATCCCGGCAGGGGTTCCACCCGGCGCGAAGACACCGTACCAGGCTGCGGCCTCATAGCCGGCAAGCCCTTCTTCCATCATCGTCGGCGTATCCGGCAACCACGGCACCCGCTTGGCGGAAGTGACCGCGATCGCCTTCAGCTTGCCGGCCCGCACATGCTGCAGGGCGCCATTGTCGAACATCATCGACACCCGCCCTGCAATCAGGTCCAGATGCGCGGGCGCACTTCCCTTGTACGGGATGTGATTGAGCTTGACCCCGGCCATCTTCGCGAACAGTTCGCCCGACAGGTGCGTCGAGGTGGCCTGGCCGGTCGAGGCAAACGAAATCGAATCCGGCTTCTCCCGGGCCAGCGCGATCAGATCGTCGAGGGAGTTCACCGGCAGCCCCGGGTAAACGACGAGGACGTTCGGAATCGTCGCCATCAGCGTCACCGGCACCAAATCCTTGGCGGTGTCATACGGAAGCTTTTCGATCAGCATCGGGTTCAGCGCGAAGGGCATGGCCGTGAGCAGCACGGTCAGGCCATCCGGCTCTGCCTTGGCGACCGCATCGGTGGCGATCACGGTATTGGCACCCGGCTTGTTGTCGACGATCACGGTGACGCCCCAACGCTCGGTCAGCTTGGCCGCCGCCAGTCTCGCCTGAAGGTCGGTAGCGCCGCCCGGCGGATAGGCCACCACGATGCGGACAGGTTTGGTCGGCCACGCCTCGGCGCTCGCCGACATCGGCGCGAGCAGCGAGAGCGCTGCGGTGAGAAGGGCTGCAATGGCTCGGATCATGAAGGGTCTCCTTTCCCGGAAAGCGTGCATTGACAGACAAAACCGTTCTTTCAGACCGGTTCCTTCCACCATACGGAAGGCTCACCAGGGGAACTAGCCAACGCGCCGTCTAGCTGGTATACGTTTTCTGTATGACTGCCAGCCCGCCCAAGCTCGACGCTCTCCGGCTTTTCGTGAAAGTGGCCGAACTGGGCAATCTGTCGCACGCGGCGGAAGCCATCGGCACGACGCAGCCGTCAGTGAGCCGGACATTGCGTGCGCTGGAGCGCAGCCTGCAGACCACACTGTTTCACCGCACCGGTCGCGGGGTCACGCTCACCCCGATGGGCGAGCAGGCCCTGCCAAGGGCACGGGCACTGCTGGCCCATGCCGACCAGTTCTCGGCCGACATCCGCGAACAGTCGAATGCACCGACCGGCACGGTCACGGTGGCCCTGCTGACCATGTACATGCAGATGCTGACCGCCAGGCTCTTCGAGGAAGTCGGCCGGCAGTTCCCGGGAATCGTGCTGCGCCTGCTGGAAAGCTTCAGCGTCGAGCATGAGGACTGGCTGTCGAGCGGCCGGGTCGACATCGCGCTGGTGACCCGCTATCGCGACACCGGCCTCGACGGTCAGGACATGCTCGCCATGTCGAATGTGATGGTCGTGGGCAACCCCGATCTGGGCGGAGACGGCGACGAGCTGCCCTTCAGCGCGCTGGCGTCCATCCCCCTGGTGCTGCCGGCCGCTCCGAACGGCCTGCGCCTGCGCGTCGACGAGGAAGCCCGCCGCCGCGGCATGCGCCTGAACGTGGTGCTGGAGGCCGACTCGATCGAAGCCCAGCACGCGATCATCTCGCGCGAACGCTGCTACGCGCTGTGGAGCGAACACTCGGTGAGGCTGCAGCGCGTTGACGCCCATTTCGCGGCACGCCGCATCGTCGACCCGGAACTGCCCCGCTGCGTGGTGATGAAGACCACGACGCACCACCCGCTCTCCCGTGCGTCCCGCGAAGTCGCACGGGTCCTGCGCCGCCTGGTACTGGCCATCCACGATTCCCCGGAAGTCCTTGCTGCGAGCCGGCCGCAACAGATCTCGGCAGCGCAACCGCCGGCCAGGTCGGGAAGCGCCGGCTGACGGGGTTCGCGAACTTACTGGCTGGCGCCGTCCAGCAGGGCCTGGACGTAACCGGCGATCGCCAGCGAAGCGGTCAACCCCGGCGACTCGATGCCGAACAGGTTGACCAGGCCGTCAAGGCCGTGGACTGCCGGGCCGTCGATGCGGAAGTCGGCGGCAGGGGCGCCGGCCGGGACCAGCTTGGGGCGAATGCCGGCGTACGAGGCATGCAGGCTGTCGTCGGGCAGGCCCGGCCAGTAGCTGCGGATCTCGTCGTAGAAGCCGGCGCAGCGATCCGGATCGACGCTGTAGTCGATCCGGTCCAGCCATTCGACGTCGGGGCCGAAGCGCCCTTGGCCGGCCAGATCGAGGGTCAGATGAACACCGAGGCCGGCCTCGTCGGGAATCGGATAGATCAGCCGGCTGAACGGGCAGCGCGCCGCCAGCGCGAAGTAATTGCCCTTGGCATAGTACAGGGGCGGCACAGCGTCCGGTGCCAGGCCGTCGAGCACTGCGGCCACCGCGTTGGCGCCGAGCCCTGCGGCGTTGACCAGTTCGGCGCATTCGATGCGCAGCGCGCTGCCGGCGGCATCGACGTCGAGTTCGAAGCCGCCGCCCGGCAGGCTGCGACCCCGGACCAACCGGCTGCAGCGCGCCAGCATCGCGCCGTGGTCTTCGGCCTCGCCCTGATAGGCCAGCATCAGGCCATGACTGTCGATGATGCCGGTGGCCGGCGACAGCAGCGCATGGGCACAGCGCAGCGCCGGTTCGAGCGCCTGCGCTTCGGCGCGGCTCAGCCACTGCAGGGTGTCGACCCCGGCGGCGCGGGCGCGGGCGTCGATGGCTTCGAGCCCGCTGCGCTGCGCGTCGCTGGCTGCCACGATCAGCTTGCCGCAGTTGCGATAGGCCACGCCGCGCTCGTCGCAGTAGGCCTGCAACTGCCGACGGCCCGCCACGCACAGGGCGGCTTTCAGCGAACCGGGCGGGTAGTAGATCCCGGCATGGATCACTTCACTGTTGCGTGAGCTGGTTTCGGTACCGATCGCGTCGGCCGATTCCAGGATCACGGTTTCGCG
>JBAYOD010000224.1:0-5166 GCA_041678445.1 Burkholderiaceae bacterium
AGGGGTCCGGTGGCCGGCTGTGTGGCCAGCCGGTAAGCGATGCCGCCATCGACACGCTGCGCGCTCGCCGGCCCCTCGACCCGGACACCGGGCGACAGCGTCTCGAAACGCAGCTGTCCGTCGGCAATCTCCAGCCGCCAGCTCGGCTCGTTGCCGTGGCCACGCAGCGGCCCGGCAAGCGCTGCCGCCACCTCAGGGTCGGCCTGCGTACCGGCTGCCGTATCGCCGGCTGCCGTGTCAACGGTCGCCGCCGGACCGGACCCGGCCACCGACAACCCGGCCGTTGCGGACGCAGCCGGCACCGCGACGCACTCGGGCCATTTCACGCCACGCAGCGTCAGCCAGGCCTGCTCGCCCTTGGTCCAGAACTCGGTCGACGGATCTCCTTCGGCCACGAAACGCGCCCCCGACGCCGAGCGCGCCTGCACCAGCGACAGATCCTGCTCCGGTCCACCCGCCTGCGCCGAGCCGCCGGCACGCGCCTGGCCATCGATCCTGAGCACCGCCTGCTCGCCCTCGAAGCCCACGCTCAGGGTTCGCTCCCCGCAGCGGAAATACGAAGGGAAGGCCAGTGGCCGCACCCGCTGCAGCAACAAACTGCCCAGTTCGTGCGGCCCCGGACCGGCCGGCAGCGCAACCAGCTCGCTGGCCCAGGCCGCCCGGCCGGCCACCAGCAGGCCGCCGCGCAACCGGTAGTCGCCTTCGGCGGCCAGCCGTGATTCGTCGACCACCAGTTCGAACGGCACCGGCACCTGCCGGCCCTCGAGCGCAATCCGGCGCTCGACCAGCGGCGCCGCCGTCTCGTCCGCCCCCTGGCGCAGCTCGACGATCGCTACCGCCTCGGGCGGCAGTGCGATCCGCTCGCGGTAGGTGAGGGTGCCGCGCACGACCCGCTGCTCACCGGCAGCCGTCGACCCGGCCGCGGGTGCCGGCGCCCCCGGCACCCCGGTGACAGCCGAAGGCGCCAGGACCCCGGTCATCGAATGCGGGGGAGCCTCCGGCCCGGCGCAGGCCGCCAGGCCCAGCGCCACGGCCGTCAGCGCCAGTCCGCGCAAGCCGCGAACCCCGCGCAAGCCGTGAAACCCCCTCATCTCGATCCCTCCATCGACGCCGCCCTGGACGCCGGACTGGACGGCGAGCCGGGAAAAGTACCGGGCAGCAGCACCGAGCTGTCGACGTCCTCGATGCGCGTGCGGCCGCAGAAACCCATCGTGAGGTCGAGCTCGCGATGGATGACCTCCAGCGCCTTCGTCACGCCGGCCTGGCCCATCGCCCCCAGCCCATAGAGCATCGCCCGCCCGATGTAGGTGCCTTGCGCGCCCAGCGCCACGGCCTTCAGCACGTCCTGGCCGCTGCGGATGCCGCCATCCATGTGCACCTCGATCTGCGAACCGACCTCGGCCACGATTGCCGGCAGCGCGTTGATGCTCGAATCCGCGCCGTCGAGCTGGCGCCCGCCGTGGTTGCTGACGATCAGCGCATCGGCGCCGGTCTGCACGGCCAGCCGCGCATCCTCGACGTCCTGGATGCCCTTCAGGATCAGCTTGCCGTCCCAGCGGCGCTTGATCCACTCGACGTCGCTCCAGTTCAGGCTCGGGTCGAACTGCTGGGCGGTCCAGGCCGCCAGGTTGCCCATGTCGGTCACCCCCTGCACATGGCCGACGATGTTGCCGAACTGGCGTCGTTTCGTGCCCAGCATGGCCAGGCACCAGCGCGGCTTCGTCAGCAGGTCGAGCATGGTCAGCAGCGTCGGCTTGGGCGGCGTGCTCAGCCCGTTCTTCAGGTCCTTGTGGCGCTGGCCGAGCACCTGCAGATCGACGGTCAGCACCAGCGCCCCGCAGCCGGCCGCCTTGGCACGATCGATCAGCCGTCCGATGAAGTCGCGATCGCGCATCACGTAGAGCTGGAACCAGAATGGCTTGCGGGTGTTGGCCGCCACATCCTCGATCGAGCAGATGCTCATCGTCGACAGCGTGAACGGAATGCCGAAGGCCTCGGCCGCCTGCGCCGCCAGGATCTCGCCGTCGGCATGCTGCATGCCGGTGAGTCCGGTCGGCGCGATCGCCACCGGCATCGCGACATCGACGCCGATCATCCGGCTGGCCGTGCTGCGCTGCCCGATGTCGACCAGCACCCGCTGGCGCAGCTTGATCCGGCCGAAATCGTCCTCGTTGGCCCGATAGGTGCTCTCCGTCCAGCTGCCACTGTCGGCATAGTCGTAGAACATCCGGGGCACGCGTCGGCGTGCGATGCGGCGCAGATCTTCGATGCAGGTGATCACGGTCATGGCGGGCGGGCCGGCGCGGGGCCGGGCGAAGGCGGGAAAGGGGCCATTATGTCCCGTCCCCCCGGTGTCCCGCATCCCGTCCCCCGGTGCCCGCACGGGCTTCGGCATAATCGACCCGCCACCAGGAGACCCGACCATGACCGCTGCCAGCACTTCGAAGGACCACGACCCTGCCGGATACCGACCCGTCACTGCCGCCGGGCACCCTCAGGTCACCGCCGCCGAGCTCCGGTCCTGGCTGGCCGACGGCACCGAGATCGCCTTCGTCGACGTGCGCGAGGAGGGCGTCTTCGCGCGGGCTCACCCCTTCCTGGCGATCTCGCTGCCTTTCAGCCATCTCGAAACCCGGCTCGCGGCCCGCATCCCCCGGCGCAACACCCGCATCGTGCTGTTCGACGAGCGGGGCGAGGGGCTGGCTGCACGCGCCGCCGACCGCATGCGCGCCTGGGGCTACGACCAGGTCCGGCTGCTGGCCGGCGGGCTGCAGGCCTGGCAGGCGGCCGGCTTCGAAGTCTTCTCCGGGGTCCACGTTCCGAGCAAGGCCTTCGGGGAATTCGTCGAGCACTGGTACGGCACCCCCGCCATCGACGCTGCGCAACTGCGCGAATGGCTCGACACCGGCAAGGATCTGGTCATCCTCGACAGCCGTCCATTCGACGAATACCACCAGTACGCGCTGCCCGGCGGCATCGACTGCCCGGGCGCCGAACTGGTGCACCGCGCCTTCGACCTCGCGCCCGATCCCGGCACGACCGTCGTCATCAACTGCGCCGGCCGCACCCGCGGCATCATCGGCGCGCAGTCGCTGATCAACGCCGGCCTGCCCAACCCGGTCGTCGTCCTCGAGAACGGCACGGCCGGCTGGCATCTGCACGGCGAACGGATGAGCCACGGCAATTCCCGGGTCGCCGCGCCGCCGACCCCGCAGGGGCTGCAACAGGCCCGCGAAGCCGCCCGGCGCGTCGCCGAGCGCTTCGGCGTGCGCGAGATCGACGCCGCCGGCTACGCGCGGCTGCGCGCCGAGTCGGCCCAACGCTCGCTGTTCCTGTTCGACGTCCGCCTGCCGGCCGAATACCAGGCCGGCCACCTCCCCGGCGCCCGCAGCGCGCCGGGCGGACAGCTGATCCAGTCCACCGACCAGTACGTCGGCCCGCGCGGCGCCCGCATCGTGCTGTGCGACGACAACGGCGTGCGCGCCCGGATCACCGCCTCCTGGCTCGTGCAACTCGGCTGGCCGGAAGTCTTCGTGCTGGCCGGCGGCCTGCGCGCCTTCGGCCCCGCGCTGGAGACCGGCCCGGAACCGGTCGAGGTACTGGGTGCAGCCGTCGCAACCGCCATCCCCGAACTGCCGGTGCTGGCCGTCGCCCGTGCGCTCGAAGCCGGCGACGCCGTCGTCGTCGATCTCGCCAGCAGCCTGAAGTACCGCGCCGGCCACATCCCCGGCGCCTGGTTCACCATCCGCTCGCGACTGGCCGACAGCCTGTCGACACTGCCCCGGCGGGCACGCCTGGTGGTGACTTCGGAAGACGGCAGCTTCGCGCAGATCGCCGCCGCCGACGTCGCCGCAGCCACCACGATGCCGGTGGCCACCCTGCAGGGCGGCACCGCCGCCTGGCGCAGCGCCGGCCTGCCGCTTGCCCAAGGCTTCGAATGCATGGCCAGCGAGCCTGACGACGTCTGGTACAGCCCCTACGAATACGACGACCTGGCCGCCGCCATGCGCGACTATCTCGACTGGGAAGTCGCGCTGGTCGAACAGATCGAGCGGATGGGGGAGATGCCTTTCGTGCGGGTGCCGGTTGCTTAGGGCGCGCCCCCAGGGATCGACGCCAGGGCCCGCGGTCAGGGCTCGACGACGGTCACCCCGAGGCCGAGCTTGCGCAGGGCCTGCAGCGCCACGGCGGGCGCCGACGCGTCGGTGATCACCTCGTGCACGGCGGTCACGTCGCTGAACCGGAAAAACGATGCCGACTCGAACTTGGACCCGTCGGCCAGCAGGATCACGCGCCGGGCGGCCGCGATGATCGCCCGCTTGATGGTGGCGATCTCGATCGACGCATCGCTGAGCGCCTGCTCACCGATCGACTGGGTGCCGACGTAGGCCACGTCGACGTGCATGTCGCGCAGCATCGACACGCCGGGTTCACCGATCAGCGTGAGCGACCCCTTCCTGAGCGTACCCCCGAGCACGACCACCCGGATGTCCGGGGGCTGGCTCAGAGTCTGGGCAATGCCGAGGTCATTGGTCACCGCGGTCAGCGCCAGGCTGCGGCGCACCACGGCCTGGGCCGCCATGTGAACCGTGGAACCACTGTCGAAGATGACGCTGTCGCCATTCTCCAGCAAACGGGCAGCGGCTTCGCCGATCGCCCGCTTCTCGGCCCGCGCCACCTGCGCCGCCACCGCGGCCTCGGGTTCGAAGGCCGACGGCCGCGCCGGCGCCAGCATCGCACCTCCGCGCGTGCGCCGCAGATAGCCTTCCAGTTCGAGCTGCTCCAGGTCGCGGCGAACCGTGGCCACCGAAGCTTCGGAGGCCTGGGCCAGCTCCCGCACCGAGGCGGTGCCCTGACGCCGCAGCAGGTCGAGCAGCAGGCCCCGGCGGCGAACCGGGATCATCTCCCTCGGCCCGTCGGACCCAGGGGAAGGAGAGGCGTCCGGGAATCTGGGCATGGCTTGCTGGAAAGGCCGGCGGGGCCGGCGCATGGTTCGTCCTGAAGGCCGGCAACCCTAAAGGCCGGCAACCGGGTTGCAGAGCGTCCACAGGTCGCCGGGCGCGCCGAAACTGCCGGAACGAGTGTACAGCGACAGTTCGGCGCCGACCTGCCGGCAACTCACCGAGATCGCCTCGAAACCGGCCGTTGCCGGGCCGAGCACGCGCA
>JBAYOD010000225.1:0-5122 GCA_041678445.1 Burkholderiaceae bacterium
CCCGCAATGCGAACCGCCACGGACTGCTGCGCAAGCCCTGGGTCAAGACCTCGCTGGCGCCCGGTTCGCGGGTCGTCGCCGAATACCTGAAGGAAGCCGGCCTGGACGACGAACTCACGAAGCTCGGCTTCGGAATCGTCGGCTTCGCCTGCACGACCTGCAACGGCATGTCGGGCGCGCTCGACCCGGTCATCCAGCAGGAGATCGTCGACCGCGACCTGTACGTGGTCGCGGTGCTGTCGGGCAACCGCAACTTCGACGGCCGCATCCACCCGTACGCCAGGCAGGCCTTCCTGGCCTCGCCGCCGCTGGTGGTCGCCTATGCAATCGCCGGCACGATCCGCTTCGACATCGAGAAGGACGTGCTGGGCGTGGTCGACGGCCGCGAGATCCGGCTCGCCGACCTCTGGCCGAGCGACGAGGAAATCGACGCGGTCGTCAGCGCCTCGGTACGCCCCGAACAGTTCCGCAACATCTATGCGCCGATGTTCGGCCGGCGCACCGGCGCCACCGAAACCATCGACCCGCTTTACGACTGGCGCCCGCAAAGCACCTACATCCGCCGCCCGCCCTACTGGGAAGGCGCGCTGGCCGGCGAGCGCACGCTCAAGGGCATGCGCCCGCTGGCCGTGCTCGGCGACAACATCACCACCGACCACCTGTCGCCGTCGAACGCCATCCTGCCCGACAGTGCCGCCGGCGAGTACCTGGCGAAGATGGGCCTGCCCGAGGAAGACTTCAACTCCTACGCGACCCACCGCGGCGACCATCTGACCGCACAGCGGGCCACTTTCGCCAACCCGAAGCTGATCAACGAGATGGCCGTCGTCGACGGCAAGGTCAAGCAGGGTTCGCTGACCCGCCTCGAACCCGAAGGCGAGGTCATGCGGATGTGGGAAGCCATCGAAACCTACATGAACCGGGGCCAGCCGCTGATCATCATCGCCGGTGCCGACTACGGTCAGGGCTCGTCGCGCGACTGGGCGGCCAAGGGCGTGCGGCTGGCCGGTGTCGAGGCGATCGCCGCCGAGGGCTTCGAGCGCATCCACCGCACCAACCTGGTCGGCATGGGCGTGCTGCCGCTCGAATTCGAGACCGGCACCACGCGCAAGACGCTGGGGCTGGACGGCACCGAGACCTACGACGTGATCGGCGAGCGCACGCCGAACGCCATGCTGACCCTGGTCGTCCATCGCTGCAACGGCGAAACGCTCGAGGTGCCGGTACGCTGCCGGCTCGACACCGCCGAGGAAGTCTCGATCTACGAAGCCGGCGGCATCCTGCAGCGCTTCGCCCAGGATTTCCTCGAATCGTCGCGACAGGTCGCCTGACTCATGCCCCACGCTCCCCAGATCCGGATTCCCGCCACCTACATGCGCGGCGGCACCAGCAAAGGCGTGTTCTTCCGGCTGCAGGATCTCCCGCAAGCCGCCCGCCAGGCCGGTGCGGCGCGTGACGCGCTGCTGCTGCGCGTGATCGGCAGTCCCGACCCGTACGGCAAGCAGATCGACGGCATGGGCGGTGCCACGTCGAGCACCAGCAAGACCGTCATCCTGTCGCCGAGCAGCCGACCCGACCACGATGTCGACTACCTGTTCGGCCAGGTCTCGATCGACTCGGCCTTCGTCGACTGGAGCGGCAACTGCGGCAACCTGTCGGCCGCAGTGGGCCCGTTCGCGATCGCCAACGGCCTGGTCGACCCGGCCCGGGTACCGGCCAACGGCATCGCCACGATCCGGATCTGGCAGGCCAACATCGGCAAGACCATCGTGGCGCACGTGCCGATCACCGATGGCGCGGTCCAGGAAACCGGTGACTTCGAACTCGACGGCGTGACCTTCCCGGCCGCCGAAGTCCAGATCGAATTCATGGACCCGGCCGCCGAGGAAGACGGCGACGGCGGCGCGATGTTCCCGACTGGCAACCTGGTCGACGAATTCGAGGTGCCCGGTGTCGGTGTCCTGAAGGCCACGATGATCAACGCCGGCATCCCGACCATTTTCGTCGATGCCCAGGCTGTCGGCTGCACGGGCACCGAACTCCAGGAAGCCATCAACGGCGACCCGAAAGCGCTGGCCATGTTCGAGACCCTCCGCGCCCACGGTGCGCTGAAGATGGGGCTGATCTCCGAACTTGCCGAAGCCGCCAGGCGCCAGCACACGCCGAAAGTGGCTTTCGTGGCGCCGCCGGCCGATTACGTTTCCTCGAGCGGCAAGACGGTTGCCGCGACGGACATCGACCTGCTGGTGCGCGCGCTGTCGATGGGCAAGCTGCATCACGCGATGATGGGCACCGCCGCCGTTGCGATCGGCACGGCGGCAGCCATTCCCGGCACCCTGGTCAACCTGGCCGCCGGTGGCGGTGAACGCCAGGCCGTGCGTTTCGGCCACCCGTCGGGCACGCTGCGGGTCGGCGCCGAGGCGGCTCGGGAAAACGACGAATGGACGGTGAAGAAGGCCATCATGAGCCGCAGTGCGCGCGTGCTGATGGAAGGCTGGGTGCGCGTTCCCGCCGACACCGCCCACCCCTGAAGAAGCCGTCCCTGAAGAAGGAAAGACCATGAGCGTAACCGGAAAGGTGGCGGCCCTGACCCCGCCAGCCGTGGCACGGGCCAAGGGCGGTACACCGCTGGTCTGCCTGACCGCCTACACGACACCGATGGCCCGCGTGGTCGACGCGCACTGCGACATCGTCCTCGTCGGCGACAGTGTGGGCATGGTGCTGCACGGTCTGCCGTCGACGCTGGGCGTCACGCTCGACATGATGATCCTGCACGGCAAGGCCGTGCGCCGGGGGCTGGAACGCGCGCTGATGGTGGTCGACCTGCCATTCGGTTCCTACGAGGAAAGCCCCGAACAGGCGCTGCGCAACGCCGTCCGGCTGATGACCGAAACCGGTTGCGCCGCGGTCAAGCTCGAGGGCGGCCGCACGATGGCTGCAACCATCCGCTTCCTGACCGAGCGCGGCATTCCGGTCATGGGCCACGTCGGCCTCACGCCCCAGGCCGTGAACCTGTTCGGCGGCTACGGGGTCCAGGGCCGCGGCGAAGCCGGCGACCAGGTCCTGCAGGACGCCGCCGCGGTTGCCCAGGCCGGCGCTTTCTCCATCGTCCTGGAGAAGATCCCGGCCTCGCTGGCCGATCGGATCACTGCCGAGATTCCCGTCCCCACGATCGGCATCGGCGCCTCGGCCGGCTGTGACGGCCAGATCCTCGTCGTCGACGACATGCTCGGTGCCTTCACCGACTTCCAGCCGAAGTTCGTCAAGCGCTATGCCGAACTGGGCACCGACGCCTCGCGTGCGATCGCGGCCTATGCCGACGACGTGCGCGCGCGCCGTTTCCCCGGGCCGGAACACGTGTTCGGCGATACGGCGCCGGCCCGCGCCAGCTGATAGCTGTTCGCGTTCGAACGACGAGGGGCGGCGGGCCAGGACGCGGGGCGAGGCTTTCAGCGCATGCCGAGTGCTTGCCCCGCTTCGCGGGGTGCCCTGCGGCGCTCGCGTTCGTGGCCTGCCGCCGAACTCGCTGCACTCCCTACGCTTCGCTTCGTTCGTTTCGCTCAGACAGGCGGCGGCAAGTCAGATAAGGATGCGCGCTGGCGCGCGCGGCCACGAACCCTGCGTTCCTCGGCTGCGCACAAGGCATGCGCTGAAAGCCTCGCCCCGCGTCCTGGCAGACAGTGACCTGCGAGCGAACGCAAAGCAGTACCGGCTCGGCTCGGCAGGCCCGGGTATCTGGAACGTCTTTTCGAGGAGACGGGCTTTCGCGAAATCACGACCTTGCGGATCGACGCACCCTTCCGGCTCCGGTCGGTCGACGACTACATCAGGTTTCTACGCTCCGCAGCCGCCCCCGTCATCGTCCTTCTGTCGAAGCTGGAGCCTGAAGCACGCGAGGCCGCCTGGATGGATGTGCGTGAACAGCTCTCAGGATTCTCGACGCCGGACGGCTGGATCGGGCCGAATACCTTGCTGGTATCCACCGGGCAGAAGTAGCCATGTCGTTCCAGCGCGAGCCGGGGTGGCTTTGGGATGGTGCCCGAGGCCGGACTCGAACCGGCACGCTTTTCAGCCAGGGATTTTAAGTCCCTTGTGTCTACCGATTTCACCACTCGGGCATGACTCGGCGACGCCGGCCTCACCGCTCCCCGGCAACAGCCGGTGCCAGGCAAGGGTCGGCGCCGCACCGCATGATACCCGCGCGGAGCCGCGCCGACCCTCGCTCAGAAGCCGACCAGCCCGCGGCCATCGTCGGAACTGGCCGCATCCAGGTGCGCCGCGCAGCCGGCCAGCACGACCTCGTGCGGCGGCCGGGCCGACACGATGCTCACCGAGGTATTGGCCAGCCGCTCCGGCGCGCCAACGCCGGCCGGGTAGCGGGCATGGCGCGACAGGATGGTCCGGATGACCAGGCCGTGACTGACGACGACCAGGTCACCGTCGAGGCGGGCGCGACGGGCGAGCATGTCCTCGAAAGCGCGAACGACCCGGGCTTCGAACTCGTCGGCCGACTCGCCTCCCGGCGGCGCCTCGGCAGTGGCCAGCGGATCGTAGTCGAGCGAATCGAAGGCCTGGCCGCGCAACGCACCGAAATTGCGTTCGCGCAGCAACGCCGTCACCTGGAGTTCCAGCCCGCCCGCTGCGGCAGCGATCTCGGCGGCAGTTTCCAGCGCGCGCGGCAGGTCGCTGCTGAGGATCGCCGCAGGCGCCGGACGGGCAGCCGCCAGCCGCCGCGCGACCGCCCGCGCCTGGGCACGGCCACGCTCGCCGAGCGGAGTATCGGCGGGCTGGATCACCCGGGCCGCATTCAGACGGGTTTCGCCATGACGGACCAGCACGATGTTCACCTGACACCTCCCTGTCGATCTCGATCCTGATCCGGATCCGGAGCGGGGATCATAACGGGATCGGCACACGACCCGGGATCGAGACTCGCGTTCACCCGATCAGCGCGGCGCACCGGGTATCCTTGGCATTGACCCCATCGCTTGCCGCCTGCTCCGGCGCCCCGCTCATGCCCCAGGAAGAATCTCCCGTCTCCGAACGAATCCGCCAGCGCCTGCTCGCCGCCCGCCACCGCTTCAATGCCAACGACAGCATCGCCGAGTTCATCGAACCGGGC
>JBAYOD010000226.1:0-5121 GCA_041678445.1 Burkholderiaceae bacterium
CACTGGCCGCCACGCCCGCGACCGGACCGCGGCCAGCCCGGTCATCAACCGCCCCGGCCCGGCCATCAGCCACCCCCACCTGGCATCCCCCCCCCGAGCGTGGCGCCACGCCCCCACCTGCCGGTGCCGATGCGCGCACCGCGCGATACCGGCGAGAACTCCGGACCCTGACCCCACCCGGGTTACGGCACCGGCGCAGCCTCCCCGTCACGCTGCTGCAGCGCCCACAAGCGTGCGTATTCGCCATCGGCCTGCAGCAACTGCCGGTGCGTGCCCCGCTCGACGATCCGGCCCTCGGCCATCACCAGGATCTGCGCCGCCCCGGCGATCGTCGACAGCCGATGCGCGATGACCAGCGTCGTCCGGTCGGCCGCCGCCCGCCTGAGTGCCCGCTGGATCGCCCGCTCGTTGCGGCTGTCCAGCGCCGAGGTGGCCTCGTCGAGCACCAGCACCGGCGGATTCTTCAGCAGGGCCCGTGCGATCGCGACCCGCTGCTTCTCGCCCCCTGACAGCTTGAGCCCGCGCTCACCCACCTTCGTTTCGTAGCCCTGCGGCAGGGTCTGGACGAAGTCGTGCAGGCGCGCAGCCTGCGCTGCCGCGACGATCCCGGCCTCGCCGGCCTGCGGCCGCGCATAGCCGATGTTGTAGCCGATCGTGTCGTTGAACAGCACCGTGTCCTGCGGCACGATCCCGATCGCTGCCCGCAGGCTGGCCTGGGTCACCGTCCGGATATCCTGGCCATCGATCAGGATACGGCCCTCACCCACCTCGTAGAAACGGAACAGCAGCCTGGCCAGGGTCGACTTGCCGGCACCGCTGGCGCCGACCACGGCCGTCATCGTTCCCGGCGCCACTTCGAAATCGATCTCGTGCAGCACCAGCCGCGCCGGGTCGTAGCCGAAGGACACCTGCTCGAAGCGGAGCGCCGGCGCGCCGTCGAGCTTCAGTTCGGGCGCCTGCGGCGCATCGTCGATCTCGCGCGGCTCGTCGAGCAGGGCGAACATCCGCTGCATGTCGGTCAGCGCCTGGCGGATCTCCCGGTACAGCACGCCCAGGAAATTGAGCGGCGCATAGAGCTGGATCATGAAGGCGTTGACCAGCACCAGATCGCCCAGCGACATGCTGCCGTCGACGACACCCACCGTGGCCCGCCACAGCAGCAGCGTGACGGCGGTGGCGATGATCAGGCTCTGGCCGAGGTTGAGCAGGCCGAGCGAGCGCTGCGAGCGGATCGCTGCCTGCATCTTGTTGCGCAGGTTCGCGTCGTAGCGCTGCGCCTCGAAAGCCTCGTTGCCGAAGTAACGGACGGTCTCGTAGTTGAGCAGCGCGTCGATCGCCCGCGTGTTGGCGCGCGAATCCTGCTCGTTGACCTCGCGCCGGAAGGCCAGCCGCCAGCCGGTGATCCGGATCGTCCAGAACACGTACAGCAACAACGCCGCCAGCGCGATGCCGGCGAACCAGCCGTCGTAGTTCAGCCACAGGTAGCCGAGCACCAGCAGCACCTCGATCAGCGTCGGCAGCACGCTGTACAGCGTGAACGAGATCAGGCTGGCGATGCCCTGCGCACCGCGCTCGATGTCGCGCGACATGCCGCCCATCTGCCGCTCGAGATGAAAGCGCAAGGACAGCGACAGCAGGTGGCGAAAGACCTGCAAGGTGATCGCCCGCGACGCTTCATGCGTCACCCGCGCGAAGACGACTTCACGCAACTCGGTAAACAGCGTGGTGCTCAGGCGCAGCAGTCCGTAGGCCAGCAGCAGGGCCAGCGGAACGACCAGCGCGGCCCGTGCCGCATCGCTGCCGACGTCGAGTGCATCGACGATCTCCTTGAGCACGAGCGGCACCCCGACGTTGGCCAGCTTGGCGGCCACCAGGCAGGCCAGCGCCACCGCGATCCGGCCGCGCCAGCGCCACAGGTAGGGGAACAGGCGCCGGATGATCGGCCAGTCGCCGCTGCGCCGGCCACCGGCGTCGGAAGGCATGAAATCGAAACCTGTACTGCGTCGCATCGTCACCGTGACATCGGAAAGAGATCGGAAAGAGAGATCGAACAAAAAAGGGTGATCGGACAGAGAAAGGAAATCAAAGAAGGCGCGTGAAGAAATCAGGTGGAACGGGGCGGAAAGACGCTATTCTCCGGCCAGATCCTTCCGGCCAGATCCCGTCCGGACAGGCCTTGCCAGCCCTGCACGACCTGCCAGACCCTGCCAACGCCAACCCGCGCCAGTCCCTGCGAAAACCCGATGGAGCCGACCCCGATGGAAGAGCCCGCCAACGCCCTGCCCGACGGCATCCCCGTCCTGCGAGTCGTCCCGATGCCGGCCGACGCAAACATCCACGGCGACGTCTTCGGCGGCTGGATCATGTCGCAAGTCGACATCGCCGGTTCACTGCCGGCCGTCCGGCGCGCCAACGGCCGGGTGGCCACCGTGGCGGTCAACTCCTTCGTCTTCAGGCAGCCGGTGTTCGTCGGCGACCTGCTCAGCTTCTATGCCGACGTGGTCAAGGTGGGCCGCACCTCGGTCACGGTCTTCGTCGAGGTCTATGCCCAGCGCAACCGGCTGATCGACGAAGTGGTAAAGGTGACCGAGGCCACGCTGACCTATGTCGCCACTGACGAGGAGCGCCGGCCGCGGGTGCTGCCCGGATCTTCATCCGGGGGGATCTAAATGCTCAAGCGCGCCATCAAACGCCACGACAAACTGTTGCGCACGGAATCACACCCGCGCCATTCCTGATCACGGCGCTGGCGTCCGATAATCCCCGCGCTGACCCCGAAGCTTTATCACCCCGGCTTCGAGAAATCCGGCTTGCGCTTCTCCAGAAACGCGCTGAAAGCCTCGCGCGCCGCCGGTTCGCGCAGCATTCGCCCGAACACCTCACCCTCGCGCAGCATCGCCTCACGCACCGCGGTCGCGGCTGGCTGCTTCATCAAGGCCTTGGTGGCGACCAGCGCCGACAGCGGCCGTTCCGCCAGCTTGCCGGCCTGTCTGCGCGCGAAGGCCTCGACCTCTGCCACCGGCAGCACACGATTGACCAGACCGAGCGCATGCGCCTCGGCAGCGTCGAACGGCTCGCCGAGCAGCAGTTTCTCGGCAGCCCGCTGATGACCGAACAGTGCTGGCAGCAGCAGGCTGGAGCCGGCCTCCGGGCACAGCCCCAGGTTCACGAAGGGCAGGCTGAAGCTGGCATCCTCGCCGGCGTAGACCAGGTCGCAGTGCAGCAGCAGCGTCGTGCCGATCCCGACGGCCGGCCCGCACACCGAGGCGACCACCGGTTTCGGGAATCCGGCGATCGCACGCAGAAACCGGAACACCGGGGCATCGTCGCCCTCGGGCGGACGCTCGAGGAAGTCGCCGAGGTCGTTGCCAGCGGTGAAAGCGGCTTCGTTACCGGTGATCAGGACTGCCCGTACCGCGCCGTCGCCGGCCGCCACCTCCAGCGCATCGGCCAGGGCCGCGTACATCGCGGCCGTGATCGCATTGCGGCGGGCCGGCCGGTTGAAGCGCAGCGTGCACAGGCCATCGGCGGTGCCGACCTGCAGATCGTCGGTCATCGGCAGTTTTCCATTCATTGTCTGCATCCTTTCGGTCAGCGGATTCTCATCCTTTCGGCCACAAGACCATCTGCGTGCAACGAAACAGCGCGACGGTGCGACCGGTTTCGCGGTGCGTGACCACGGCGTCCCAGACCTGCGTCGTACGGCCGAGATGGGCCGGCGTCGCCACCACTTCGATCGTACCGTCGCGCGCGGTGCCGACGTGGTTGCTCTTGAGTTCGATCGTCGTGAAGCCGGCTGCCCCATCGGGCAAGTGGGCGATCGTGCCGTAGCCGCAGGCGGTGTCGGCCAGGGTGACCACCGAGCCGGCGTGCAGGAAACCATTGGGCGCGAACAGCTCGCGACGGATGGCCAGATGCGCGCGCACCCGCTGCGCCGCGATCTCGTCGACGACCAGGCCGAGCAGGCCCGGCAGATGGCCGGCGCCGCGCGCATTGAAGGCCTCGACGGCCATCCCCGATCTGAATGAAGTCATCGACGCCCCCGAAGTCGTGCGTTGCGCCGCAACCTAAGCGATCCGCTCGATCACGCCGGCCGCGCCCATCCCGGTGCCGACGCACATCGTCACCATGCCGTAGCGCAGTTTGTGCCGGCGCAAGGCATGGACCACCGTGGTCGCCCGGATGGCCCCCGTGGCCCCGAGCGGGTGGCCGAGCGCGATCGCACCGCCCATCGGGTTGACCTTGGCCGGGTCCAGCCCGAGGTCGCCGATCACGGCCAGCGCCTGCGCCGCGAAGGCCTCGTTGAGCTCGATCCAGTCGAGCGCGTCCTGGCTGATCCCGGCATTGGCCAGCGCCACCGGGATCGCCTCCTTGGGTCCGATCCCCATGATCTGCGGCGGCACGCCACGTACTGCGAACGACACGAAACGGGCCAGCGGCACGAGCCCGAAGCGCTTGACTGCCGCCTCGGAGGCCACGATCAGGGCGCCCGCGCCGTCCGAGGTCTGGGAGCTGTTGCCGGCGGTCACGCTGCCCAGGCCCGTGGCCTTGCCACCCGGATCCTTCGCCGCAGCGAAGGCCGGCCGCAGCCGGGCCAGCGCCTCGAGCGAGGTGTCGGCGCGCGGCCCTTCGTCGAGCGACACAGTGCGAGTGTCCGTGACCAGTTCGCGGGTGGCCAGGTCGGGCAACCGGCTGACGATCTCGATCGGCGCGATCTCGTCGGCGAACTCGCCGGCCTGCTGGGCCGCCACCGCGCGCCGGTGCGATTCCAGCGCGAAGGCATCCTGCGCCTCGCGCGACACCTTCCACTGCTGGGCGACCTTCTCGGCAGTCAGGCCCATTCCATAAGCAATGCCGATGTTCTCGTCGGTCAGCGCCAGTGGATTGATCGACGGCCGGTTGCCCATCATCGGCACCATGCTCATCGACTCGGTGCCGGCGGCGATCATCACATCGGCCTCGCCGACCCGGATGCGGTCGGCGGCCATGGCCAGCGCGGTCAGGCCCGACGCGCAGAAGCGGTTCACCGTGACGCCGCCTACGGTATCCGGCAACCCGGCCAGCAGCGCGCCGATCCGCGCCACGTTCAGCCCCTGCTGGGCCTCGGGGATCGCGCAGCCG
>JBAYOD010000227.1:0-4941 GCA_041678445.1 Burkholderiaceae bacterium
GCGGGGCAAGCACCCGGCGTGCGCCGAAAGCTTCGCCCCGCGTCCTGGCCTGCCACGTTCCTTGACATCCGAACGCGAAGCCGACCGGGTTCAACCGCGCATCGGCTGCGACCGGCTACCGGGCGCCGCGTCGAGGTGCTGCTTCGACGTGATCCCCATCGACACATAGATGCTGGTCAACCCTTCGACGCCGACTTCGGCCGGGGTCACCCAGTCGCTGGGCGCGTAGATCAGGCCGCCGCCCACCGGCACCGGCGAGGTCGGCACGAGCACGGCCAGGTAGTCGATCTCGCCGATCCGGATCGCTTCCGAGGTGGACAGCAGACCCAGCACCGCGGCGCCGCCGACGCCGCCGAAGTGCAGCCAGACCGGCTGCATCGACCGGGTGGCCGATTCCTCCCGCTGGCCCAGCAGCTCGACGAACTTCTTGACCGTGTCGTAGACGTTGCGTACCACCGGGATGCGGCCGACCACGCCGTCCAGCGCCCAGTTGAAGACGACGCGCATGCGGGTCTGAACCAGCAGCCCGAGGAAGAAGATCGCTGCCAGCACGCTGGCCACTCCGATCGCATAGGCGGCGACCTCGGAGGCGCCGATGCCCAGACCGATCGAGCGCATCGCGTAGCCGACCGTGCTGTACGGCCCGAGATAGTCGGCGGCAAGCCGGGCGGCCCAGACGAGGATGGCCAGCGTGGCGGCCAGGGGCAGGGCGGCCAGCACACCGGTGGCAAACACATTGAGCAGACGGCGCATCGCAGCTGGCTCAGTTTTCCAGACAGACACCGAGTGTCGCACGTCCGGTGTGCCGGGACAGCGTACGCGCCAGGTAGCGTCCGGTATGGCTGTCCGGGCAGGCGGCGACCGCTTCCGGAGTGCCGGTGGTCACGACCCGACCGCCGCCGTCGCCGCCTTCCGGTCCCATGTCGATGAGCCAGTCGGCCGTCTTGATCACATCGAGGTTGTGTTCGATGACGACGACGGTGTTGCCGTGGTCGCGCAACTGGTCGATCACCCGCAGCAGCAGCGCGATGTCGTGGAAGTGCAGGCCGGTGGTCGGTTCGTCGAGGATGTACAGCGTGCGGCCGGTGTCGCGCTTGGAGAGTTCCTCGGCGAGCTTGACCCGCTGGGCCTCGCCGCCGGACAGGGTGGTGGCCGACTGGCCCAGTCGCACGTAGCCCAGTCCGACGTCGAGCAGGGTCTGCAGCTTGCGGCGCACGTTCGGTACCGCGTCGAAGAAGCCGGCGGCCTGCTCGATCGTCATGTCGAGCACCTCGGCGATGTTGCGGCCCTTGTACAGCACTTCGAGGGTTTCGCGGTTGTAGCGCCGGCCGTGACAGACGTCGCAGGGCACGTAGACGTCGGGCAGGAAGTGCATCTCCACCTTCAGCACACCGTCGCCCTGGCAGGCCTCGCAGCGCCCGCCCTTCACGTTGAACGAGAAGCGGCCGGGTCCGTAGCCCCGCTCGCGCGAGGTCGGCGTGCCGGCGAACAGCTCGCGGATCGGCGTGAACAGGCCGGTATAAGTGGCCGGATTCGAGCGGGGAGTGCGCCCGATCGGGCTCTGGTCGACGCTGATCACCTTGTCGATGTGCTCGAAACCTTCGATCGCTTCGTGCGCGGCCGGTTCGAGCTGCGAGCGGTAGAGCTGGCGGGCCGCTGCCGCGTACAGCGTGTCGTTGACCAGGGTCGACTTGCCCGAGCCGGAGACGCCGGTCACGCAGATCAGCAGGCCCACCGGAAAGGCCGCGTTCACGTTCTTCAGGTTGTTGCCGCGCGCACCGCGCACTTCGATCATCCGGCCGTCGGGCGCCTTGCGGCTTGCCGGCACTTCGATGCTGCGCCGGCCCGACAGGTACTGGCCGGTCAGCGAGTCGGGGCAGGCCGCGATGTCTTCGGGACGCCCCTGGACGATGATCCGGCCGCCGTGCTCGCCGGCTCCCGGCCCCATGTCGACGACGTGGTCGGCCGCCCGGATCGCGTCTTCGTCATGCTCGACGACCAGCACCGAGTTGCCCAGGTCGCGCAGGTGCTTCAGGGTGTCGATCAACCGGTCATTGTCGCGCTGGTGCAGGCCGATCGAGGGCTCGTCGAGCACGTACATCACGCCGCTCAGCCCGGAGCCGATCTGCGAGGCCAGCCGGATGCGCTGCGACTCGCCGCCCGACAGCGTGTTGGCCGGGCGGTCCAGCGACAGGTAGTCGAGCCCGACGTTGTTCAGGAAGCTGAGCCGGCTGACGATCTCGCGGATCACGCGCTCGCCGATCGCCTGGCGGGCGCCGGGCAGGGCCAGTGTCGAGAACCATTGCAGGGCTTCGTTCAGCGTCATCGCCGACAGTTGCCAGATCGGCCGGTCGGCCTCGCGTGGCCCGACCCGCACATTGCGGGCGTCGGCGCGCAACCGCGTGCCTTCGCAGCCGGGACAGGCGCGCTCGTTCAGGTAGCGGGAGAGTTCCTCGCGCACCTGCGCCGAATCGGTCTCGCGCAGCCGCCGCTGCAGGTTCGGGAGTACACCCTCGAACGGATGCTGTCGCACCGTCACCCGGCCGCCTTCGGCCATGTAGGTGAATGCGATCTGCTCGTCGCCCGAGCCCTCCAGGACGGCTTGCTGCACGGCGGCCGGCAGGGCTTCGAACGGGGTGTCGATGTCGAAGCCGTAGTGGGCGGCCAGATTCTGCAGCAGCTGGAAATAGAAGGCGTTGCGCCGGTCCCAGCCCTTGATCGCTCCGGCGGCCAGACTCAGGTTCGGAAACTGGACGACGCGCCGGGGGTCCATGAATTCGATGCTGCCCAGCCCGTTGCAGTCGGGGCAGGCGCCGGCCGGGTTGTTGAACGAGAACAGCCGGGGTTCGAGATCGGGCAGCGCATGATTGCAGACCGGGCAGGCGTAGCGGCTCGAGAAGGACTGCTCGCTGCCGTCGTCGATGTCGACCACCAGCGCCCGCCCGTCGGACAGCCGCAGTGCCGTCTCGAAGGATTCGACCAGCCGCTGCTGGATCGACGGGGCAGTCTTGATACGGTCGACGACGACTTCGACCGTGTGCTTGTGATGACGGTTCAGTACCGGTGGTTCGGCGGCGCCGAGTTCGACGATGCGGACCTCGCTGGCCGCCGGGGGCCCGTGCGCAGCCTCGCTGCCGTCGCCGGTGCGGGCCTCGCTGCGGATGCGCACCCGCACGAAACCCTGCGTCTGCAGATCGGCGAACAGACCGGCGTGTTCACCCTTGCGGCCGGACACCACCGGCGCCAGGATCATCAGGCGCCGGCCGGCGGGCATCGCCATCACGGTATCGACCATCTGTGAGACTGTCTGCGCCTCCAGCGGCCGGTCGGGATGGTCCGGGCAGTAGGGCGTGCCCACGCGCGCGAACAGCAGCCGCAGGTAGTCGTGGATCTCGGTGATCGTGCCCACCGTCGAGCGCGGGTTGTGGCTGGTGGCCTTCTGCTCGATCGCGATCGCCGGCGACAGCCCTTCGATCAGGTCGACGTCGGGCTTCTCCATCAGCTGCAGGAACTGCCGGGCATAGGCCGACAGCGACTCGACGTAGCGGCGCTGACCTTCCGCGTACAGCGTATCGAACGCAAGCGAGGACTTTCCCGAGCCGGACAGGCCGGTGATGACGATCAGCTGCCGGCGGGGCAGTTCGATGCTGATGTCCTTGAGGTTGTGCGTGCGCGCACCGCGAACGCGTATCCAATCCATGTGCGGGACCCGCAAGACCAATCGGCTAATATAACCGGTTGCCGAATCCGACGTGATGCCTGCCAGTCCCTCCTCATCAGGCGCCTTGCCCGCCGAGCCCCGCGGCATGACCCGTTTCGAGCTGCGCGCCAGCGCCTCGCTCGCCTCCGTGTTCGCGCTGCGCATGCTCGGCCTGTTCCTGATCCTGCCGGTGTTCGCCGTGCACGCAAGCGGCCTGCCGGGCGGCGACGATGCGATGATGGTCGGACTTGCGCTGGGGATCTACGGCCTCACGCAGGCCCTGCTGCAATTGCCGTTCGGGATGCTCTCCGACCGGCTCGGCCGCAAGCCGGTGATCGTCGCCGGCCTGCTCGTGTTTGCGGCCGGCAGCTTCCTTGCGGCCGCCGCCGACACGGTCTGGATGGCGATCGTCGGCCGTGCCCTGCAGGGGGCCGGCGCGATCTCGGCGGCAATCACCGCGCTGATCGCCGACTCGACGCGCGAGAGTCAGCGGACCAAGGCGATGGCCATGGTGGGTGGCTCGATCGGCCTGACCTTCGCGTTGTCGCTGGTGCTCGCGCCGCTGCTCTACGGCTGGATCGGCATGGGTGGCATCTTCTCGCTGACCGGTGTGCTCGCGCTGGCAGCGATCGCGGTCGTGCAGTGGGCCGCCCCTGACGTTCCCGCGGCGCTGCCCGGCAGCCATTCCGATCCGGCGGCACGGCACACTCCGCTGTCCGCCGTCGCGCTCGATCGCGACCTGCTGAGGCTCAACCTGGGCATCTTCACGCTGCATGCCGTACAGATGGCGATGTTCGTCGTCGTGCCGGCCTGGCTGGTCGAGCGCGCCGGCCTGGCGCTCGGTGCACACTGGAAGCTGTACCTGCCGGTGGTGATCGCCTCCTTCGTGATCATGCTGCCGATGCTGCTGATGGCCGAGCGCCGCGGCCGGATGCGCGGCATCTTCCTCGGTTCGGTCGTGTTGCTGCTCGTCGTCATGCTGGCCTTCGCACTTAGGCCGACCGGGCTAGGCACTCTGGCGTTCTTGCTGCTGGCCTTCTTTGCAGCGTTCAATGTTCTGGAAGCCAGCCTGCCCTCGCTGGTGTCGCGGCTTGCGCCGGCCGACGCCAAGGGGACGGCGCTGGGCATCTACAACACTACCCAGTCGCTGGGGCTTTTCGCCGGCGGCCTGCTCGGCGGCTGGGTCCAGCAGCGCTGGGACGGGCCGGCCGTGTTCATCGTCTGCGCGCTGCTGGCCGGAA
>JBAYOD010000228.1:0-4932 GCA_041678445.1 Burkholderiaceae bacterium
CCGACTATCCTTCGCGACCGGTCAAGATCGTGGTGCCGTTCTCGCCGGGCGGCGCAACCGATCTCGTGGCCAGGCAGGTCGGCCAGAAACTCCACGAAGCCTGGTCGCAACCCGTGGTGATCGAGAACCGGGCCGGCGCGGGAGGCAACATCGGCGCCCAGGCCGTCGCCAGGGCGCCCGCTGACGGCTATACGCTGTTCCTCGGCAGCATGGGGCCGCTCGTCATCAACCAGTTCCTCAGGAAGGATCTGCCGTTCGACCCTGCCAAGGACTTCCTGCCGATCACCAGCCTGGTGAACGTGAACAACGTGCTGGTCGTGTCCAACGATCTGCCCGCCCGGGATGTCAGGGAACTGATCGCGTACGGCAAGGCGAATCCCGGACGCCTGAACTACGCTTCGAGCGGGATCGGGGCAACCGACCACCTGGCGGCGGAACTGTTCAAGGACATGACGCAGATCGACATGCAGCACATCCCGTTCAAGGGCGGCGTGGCAGCGATCACCTCGCTGATCGCCGGTGATACGCCGATCAGCTTTGCCACGGCCCCGACCGTCCTCTCGCACATCCAGGCAGGCAAGATCCGGGCGCTCGGCGTCACCGGTTCGCAGCGCCTGGCCCAGCTGCCCGATACGCCGACGGTGGCCGAGGCTGGCGTCGAAGGCTTCGACGTCTCCACCTGGTTCGGTCTGTTCGCCCCCGCCGGCACGCCTCCGGCAATCATCGAGAAACTGAATCGCGATGTCGTCAAGGTTCTGGCCAACCCCGAGATCATCGAAGCCCTGCGCACCGGCGGCCTCGAAACGGCGCCGACGAGCGCAGCCGAATTCGCCGACCGGATCAAGCGCGACACCGAGAAGTGGTCGGCCCTGATCCAGAAGGTCGGCATCTCGGCACAGTAAGCGGTCTCGACGAGCAAGTCGAGCTGACGGTCTCGCGCAGCACGCAGGACGCAGCACGCACGCTGCAGGCCGCCCCGTGCGGCCCGGCGAACCCAAGACAGGAGGGTCGGTCCCGTGGAAGTGGATCTTGGCTCGCTCGGTGATCATGAGCGATACAAGCTGTTGATGAGCAGCGTCGTGCCTCGCCCGATCGCGCTCGTCACCTCGATCGATCGCAAGGGTCTGCTGAACGCAGCGCCGTTCAGCCTGTTCAACATGATGGCGGCGTCACCCCCGACCGTCGTTCTGGGAATCGACTGTCGCGAGCCGGGGATGCCGAAGGACACGGTCCGCAACATCCAGGAGACCGGGGAGTTCGTCGTCAACCTCGTCAACGAGGCATTGGCGGGGCAGATGAGCCTGTGTGCCGCCGGCCTGCCGCACGGCGAGAGCGAAGCCGAGTACGCGAATCTTCCCGTGCTGCCGTCGATCCAGGTGAAAGCGCCCCGCATCGCCGACTCTCCGATCAACCTGGAGTGCCGGCGTGCGATGGCAATCGATATCGGCAACGAGCGCACGATCGTCGTCGGCACCGTGCTCCACTACCACATCGACGACCGGTATTTCGACGCCGACAGGCAGCACGTCCTGGCCGACCGGATCGGGCTGATCGCCCGCATGCACGGACGCTCGTGGTACGCACGCACGAGCGACCTGTTCGAACTCGAACGATCGGATGCATCGCGGCTGGGATAGCCCCGTACGGGCGCGTCGGCCCCTTCGGCGCGGCTTCCACCGCCCAGGATCCCCTCGGCAATGCGCCGGGCAGTGCCCAGCGAATCCGTCAGCCCCAGATGGCCATGTCCGGTGGCAAGCCACAGCCCGGGCTTGCCGGTCACCGGGCCCACCACCGGAACCGAATCCGGCATGCAGGGCCGGTGGCCCATCCAGACCCGGGCGGGCTGCGCCTCCAGATCGCGAAAGGTCTCGCGTGCGATACGTTCGAGCACTTGCGCACGACGCGGATCCGGCGGCGCCCGCAGGCCGCCGATCTCGACCGTGCCGCCCACCCGGAGACCCTCCTCCATCGGGGTGACGAAGATCTTGTGATCGGCAAGCACGACAGTGCGTGAAACGAGGCCGCGGCCCCGGTCGAACTGGAGGTGATAACCGCGCTGGCTCTCGAGGTTCAGGCGCACGCCCAGGGGCGCGAGCAGGCCGCGCGACCAGGCACCGGCAGCGATCACCACGTTCCCGAAAGGCCGGTCACCGTCTGCCTCCGGCATCGCGAGCCGCCACCCATCCTGTCCGGGCCGCAGCGCAGAAACCTCCGAGCGCAGCAAGCGTCCGCCGGCGCTGACGAACGCGCGCACCATCGCCTGCACATAGCGGTGCGGATTCAGGATCGTGGCGTGGTCGGCCAGATACATCCCGATGCGGTAACGCTGCGAAACCCGGGGTTCGAGCGCAAGGATTCCATCGCGATCGAGCCGCTCGACACGAAAACCCCGGGCCTCGCGCATGCGCCAGCCGCCCGCATCCCTGGCCAGTGCCTGTTCGTCCGGATACAGGTAGAGGTGACCACGGCGCAGGAACAGTTCCGGCACGCCGAGTTCACGCGTCATTGCCTGGTGAGATTCCAGCGCGCCTTCATGGAAACCAGCCAGCCTGACAGCCGAGGCCTCGACCGCTGCCGGTCTGGCCGAAGCCACGAAGCGCAGCAGCCAGGGCAGGGCTCTGGGAAGATAGCGCCACGGGAGGTGAAGCGGCCCCTCCTTGTCGAGCAACATGCCTGGCACTTGCGAGAGGACGCCCGGCATGGCCAGCGGGGCCACCGATGCAGGGCTGATCGCCCCCGAGTTGCCGAAGCTGCAACCCTGGCCGGGATCGTCGCGGTCGATCAACCAGACCTCGGCGCCCCGCTTGCGCAGCGCCAGGGCGATACTGGCACCGATGATGCCTGCTCCGATGACGGCAATGCCTGCGGCGTTGTCGTCGACATGACTGGCCATTGTCCGGCTCCGGGTTCGGTGAACTTTCCGGAAACGACCGGAATCGCTCAGTGTTCTTCAGCCTGGCCGAGTATGCCTGCAAGGCCCGGTGGATGACCTGTGGATGGCCGGCTGATAGGGGTCTGGCAAGCATTGGGTAAACGCTTGGCCGATTCTGGACAAGCTGCCTGTTTTCCGGGCATCGCGAAGTTGTCCCTGTCGGTCCCCAACCGCCTGAACGGGTTCTCCGGACCCTCCCCGGCCTTTCAGATCATTGATCGGAAAGGGTTTTCCAGATCTGTCCCCAGACTCGTCCGCCGTACAACAGCAACAACAGTGAAGAATTAAGATATCGATACTGTTCATGAAGATGCCGGGCGATCGTCGCACGATTGCCCGGCAGCCCGGAGACGTCATGGCCAATCTTGCGGCCTTTTTTCTGAATCGCGCACGCCAGCAACCGCGGGCGCCGGCCCTGAGCGCCGACGGGTCGCGCTCGTCGTTCGGTGAACTGGCCGACCGTGCGCTGAGGATCGCCACCGGCCTGCGCACCGAGGCGGGGCTGGCCCGCGGTGACCGTGTCGTGCTGTGGATGGAGAACCGGGCCGAATTCTTCGAGCTGCTGTTCGCCTGCTGGGCCGCCGGCCTGTGCGTGGTGCCGGTCAACGCGAAACTGCACGGGCGCGAAGCCGCCCACATCGTTTCGGACAGTGGCGCAAAGCGGGTGTTCACCAGTGATTCGCTGGTCGATGCGCTGGGGCCCGAACTGGCCACACTGGCTTCGCCCCCCGCGCTGGACGTGGTCGGCAGCAAGTCCTGCGTGCGCCTTGCGCAGGCCGCCCCCATCGACTGCGTGTCGGTGGCCGGCACCGATCTGGCCTGGATCTTCTACACCAGCGGCACGACCGGCAAACCCAAGGGCGCGATGCTCTCGCATCGCAACCTGCTGACGATGGCCTACGCCTACTATGCCGACATCGAACAGGTGGGGCCGCACGACACCATGCTGCACGCGGCGCCGCTGTCGCATGGCGCCGGGCTGTACGGCCTGGTGCACCTGCTCGGAGGCGGACATCAGGTCGTGCACGATGGCTTCGAAGCGCAGCAGGTGCTCGAGGCCTTCGTGCGCTACCGCAACGTGAGCCTGTTCGCGGCGCCCACGATGGTGACCCGACTGATCCGTGCGGCCGGTGCGCAGGCAACCTTTCCGGGGCTGCGAACGCTGTGCTACGGCGGCGGGCCGATGTACGTGAGCGACCTGCTCGAGGCCATCGATCGGTTCGGGCCACGGTTCTATCAACTGTACGGACAGGGCGAGAGTCCGATGACGATCACCGGGCTGTCGAGTCGCGAGCACGAAGGCGATCGCAGCGCCGGGCATCTGGCCCGGCTGGCTTCCTGCGGTGCGGCGCGCACCGGCATCGAGGTGCGGGTGGTCGACGAAGCCGGCGTCGGGTTGGCGCCGGGAGAGGTTGGCGAGGTGATCACGCGCAGCGATTGCGTGATGGCCGGTTACTGGAACAACCCGGTGGCCAGCGCCGATGCGCTGCGCGACGGCTGGCTGTGGACGGGCGACGTCGGCAGCCTGGACGAGCATGGCTATCTGACGCTGCGCGACCGTTCCAAGGACATGATCATCAGCGGCGGCACCAATATCTATCCGCGCGAGATCGAGGAGGTGTTGCTGCGCCATCCGGCAGTGGCCGAGTGTTCGGTGGTGGGTCGGGCGCATGCCGACTGGGGCGAGGAAGCGGTTGCTTTCGTGGTGGCTGCGCCCGGCACCGGTCCGACCCCCGAAGAACTCGACGAGCTGTGCCTGGCCAGCATCGCGCGCTTCAAGCGCCCGCGCCACTACCGCTTCGTCGACGCCCTGCCCAGGAACAACTACGGCAAGGTCCTGAAGACACGACTGCGCCAGATCCTCAGCGAAGACGACACTCACTGAAAGCCGCTTCGAAGACGGCACCCACCGAGAGCCGCTTTCCACGGGCCTGTCGAGGTTCTGTCGGGGTTCTGTCGAGGTTTTGCCCCGACCTTATCGCCGACATCGGAACGCGTGC
>JBAYOD010000229.1:0-4906 GCA_041678445.1 Burkholderiaceae bacterium
CTACCTGCTGGTCGACGAGTACCAGGACACCAACGCCTGCCAGTACGCGCTGCTGCAGTTGCTGGTCGGGCCGCGCGCCGCCTTCACCGCGGTGGGCGACGATGACCAGTCGATCTATGGCTGGCGCGGCGCGACGCTGGAGAACCTGAGCCGGCTGGCGTGCGACTTTCCGAACCTGAAGGTCATCAAGCTGGAGCAGAACTACCGGTCGAGCCTGAACATTCTCAACGCCGCCAACCGGCTGATCGCCAACAACCCCAAGCTGCACGACAAGGCGCTGTGGTCCGAGCACGGGCCCGGCGATCCGGTGACCGTCGTGCCCTGCAGCGATGACGAGGCCGAAGCCGAGACGGTGGTCGCCCGCTTGCTGGCCAGCCGCTTCGAGCGGCGCGGCCGCTTCGCCGACTACGCGATCCTGTATCGTGGCAATCACCAGGCGCGCATCTTCGAGCAGGCGCTGCGCAAGGAGCGGATTCCGTA
Source organism: Burkholderiaceae bacterium (assembly GCA_041678445.1). Taxonomy (GTDB): domain Bacteria; phylum Pseudomonadota; class Gammaproteobacteria; order Burkholderiales; family Burkholderiaceae_E; genus Zeimonas. The sequence goes on from JBAYOD010000229.1 coordinate 481, forward strand.
CCTGCTGTCGGGCGGACAGTCGTTCTTCGATCGCGCCGAGATCCGCGACCTGCTGGCCTACCTGCGCCTGCTTGCCAACGACGAGGACGACCCGGCCTTCATCCGCGCAGTCACCACGCCCCGGCGGGGCATCGGCGCCACCAGCCTGGCGGCGCTCGGCACCCATGCCGGCGAACGCCGCCAGTCGATGTTTGCCACGCTGTTCGAAGTCGGCTGCGAACAGCGGATCGCGGCGCGCCAGCTCGACGCGCTGCGCGAGTTCGGCAACTTCATCAACCGGATCGCCTGGCGCGCCCAGCGTGAACCGGCGGCGACCGTGCTCGATGCGCTGCTGGCGGCGATCGACTACCGCGGCCACCTGTTCGCCACCGCCGACGACAGCACGGCCAGCGCCCGCTGGCAGAACGTGAGCGACTTTGTCGACTGGCTGAAGAAGCGCGCCGAGGACGACGGCGCGACGCTGCTGCAGCTTGCCCAGACCGTCAGCCTGCTGTCGCAGATCGATCGCAAGGATGGCGACGCCGACGCCGTGCGGCTCAGCACCGTCCACGCCGCCAAGGGCCTGGAGTTTCCGCATGTGTTCATCGTGGGCTGCGAGGAAGGCTTGCTGCCGCACCACGGCGAGCCGGCTCGCAACCGGGTGGACGGTGACGCCAGCGAGCAGCTCGATGGCGATGAAGGCTCCGGTGAAGACGATCGCACGATGGTCCGGATCGAGGAGGAGCGCAGGCTGATGTACGTCGCCGTCACCCGCGCCCAGCGCAACCTGACGCTGAGCTGGTGCCGAGAGCGCCGGCGCGGGCGCGAACGTCATCCGCAACTGCCGTCTCGCTTCCTTACCGAGATGCAACTCGACGCGGCGCCCAAGGCCGGCGCCACGGTCAGCGCCGACGCTGCCCGGGCGAAGCTGGCAGGGTTGCGGGCGTTGCTGGCTCGCTAGCCGGGCGGTCGACCGCCCATTGGCGGCTCATCCATCCAGATGAGGAAGGAAGACGCGGCAGAAGTCATCGCAGGCTTGCCGGGGCGAATACTGATCAAGCGAGTTCCTCGAACCAGGACAACCGCCTGGCGTCGTAGCGGATGTTCCAGCGTCTGTCGACGTCCGGGCCAGTTTCGTCGATTGGCAGCTTCAACTCCAGCGGCTGGAGCAGCGTGCGCCGGCCTTCGAGCCAGGCTTCAACCTGTTGCGCCGGCTTCTTCAGGCCCAGGTGGTCGAAGACGTAGCCCAGTCGCTGGGCTGCAGGCACTTGGTCCATGGCGTCCAGGGACTGCTTCAACCCGCGAAGGTCGATCGACGGGGCCAGGTCGCGTGCGATCCGGGCGCCGGCCTCGATACCCCCGATACTGGACTGGTGGCGGATCAGGTCCAGCAGCGTTGCCTCGCGGGTACTCGCTTGACGGCCCCGGTCCTCTGATGTGGCGCCGACAAGTCGAGGAGATCGAAGCGCTGTCATGCAAATATTGATGCGGGCGCTGACCGGAGACTGCGGCATTGGCGATTCCGGCCTCAGGCGACTAAACTCGGCCTTCGTTCGAGGAACCTACGCACGATGGCATTGTTCGGCAGAGACAAACCGGTCGTTTACGACCCCTATGGCTCCAGCCGCAGGTCGGGTTTTCCGATTCCGCGCTGGTTGATCATCCTGATGCTCGGCATCGTGCTGGGCGCCGGCGGCCTGTTCTATGCGGAGGAGAACTACCTGCCGCCCAGGCTGACGCCGGCCGAGTCGCACCGCATCCAGAACCATGCGGCCACGCTGGAAACCGAGCGCAAGCGGCTGCAGGCCGCCCTCGACCGGACCAGCGCCGAGGCGAAGGCAGCGGCCCAGGCCGCGGCCAGCCAGCTGGCCCAGGTGCAGGCCGAGAACGGCAAGCTGACGACCGCCCTGGCCAAGGCGCGCGAATCGCTGGCGCCGTACGAGCGCGATCTCGCCCTGTTCACCGCGATCATGCCGCCCGATCCGCGCGACAGCGAGATCGCAATCCGGGCGGCCAACTTCGCCAACGAATCGGGCAAGCTCGGCTATCACGTGCTGCTGACCGACGGGCGCCGGAATTCCAGCAAGCCCTTCACCGGCGTGCTCGAATTCGCGGTCGAAGGCAATCGCGGCGGGCGCACCGAAACGGTCCGGCTCGATCCGCTGCCGGTGTCGGTGGGCAGCTACCAGCACCTCGAAGGGCAGGTCGATCTGCCGGCCGGCTTCACCGCGCGTCAGGTCACCGTGCGGGTATTCGACCGCATCGGCGGGCGGCAGTTCGGGATGCGGGTGCTTTACGCGCGCTGATCAGCCGCGCACGAGAAAGGCCAGCGCCGCTTCAACGCCATCGCCTGCCGGGATGTCGAGCGAGCGCATCGCCGCCTCGACGCCGGCCACGCAGCCGAGGATCGTGGCCTCGTTCTGATCGCCGAGGTGGCCGATCCGGAAGGCCTTGCCGGCCAGCGGTCCGAGGCCGCCGGCGATGCCGACCTGGAAGCGTTCGCGGGCCACGGCGCGGATCGCATCGGGGTCGACCCCGTCCCTGGTCGCTACCGTGGTCACCGACACCGAACGGGCGTCGGGTACCGTGCAGAAGAAGTCGAGCGCGCCGCCTTCGTGCCAGGCCGCCACGGCTGCGTGGACGGCGCCGGCAAGCCGGCGATGGCGTGCCACGACGGTGGCCAGACCTTCGCGCCGCAGCAGTGCCAGCGAGGCTTCCAGGCCCATCAGCAATTGCTGCGGCGGCGTGCCGCAGAACTTGCGATAGCCGACCGCGTGCTTGCGGCGGCGCCAGTCCCAGTAGAAGCGCGGTGTCGGATTGGCCTGTCCGACTGCGTCGGCACGCTCGCCGACCGTGGTGAAGCTCAGGCCGGCCGGCAGCATCAGGCCCTTCTGCGAGGCGCCGATCGTCACGTCGGCGCCGATTCCGGCCATCGAGTAGGGGTCGGCGGCCAGTGAGGCGACGACGTCGACGACCATCAGCGCCGGATGGCCGCTTGCGTCGATGGCGGCGCGGATCGCGGCCAGGTCACTGGTGACCCCGCCAGCCGTGTCGGTATGGACGACGAAGACCGCCGCGAGGGTGCCGTCCCGGTCGGCGCGCAGCGCGTCCTCGACGGCCTGCGGGTCGATCGGCAGCCCTTGTCGCCAGGGGATGCGCACCACCGTGCAGCCCATCGCCTCGGCCTGGATCGCCCAGGACTCGGAGAAATGCCCGGTGCCGGGGATCAGCACCGCCTGGCCGGGGGCGACCAGGTTGGTGATTACGGCCTCCCAGGCGCCGTGGCCGTTGGCGGCGTACAGGTAGGTCCGTGCGTCGGCCGGGGCGTCGAGCAGCGTGAGCAGTCCCGTTTCGCAGGCCTCGATGATCGCGTCGAGCCGGGGATCGACGAGGTCCATCGACTGGCGCTGCATGGCGGCGAGCACCGGCTCCGGGATCGGCGTCGGGCCCGGTGAATGCAGCAGGCGATGGCCGGGAACGCGCGCATGGACCGGCAGGCTGGCGGCGGGGGCAACGGAGGTGTTCATCGGCGGCGCAGGGGGCGAGGGGCGCCGCAGCGGGCGCGAAGCGATCATGATAGCTGCGGCCACGGTTCCTGATGGGCTCGACCCGGGGGCTCCGATCCCGCTCCCGATGGCCGCAAGCCGGACACCTCCGCTATGATCATCCGATGGGCCGGAACCTCGAAGCCTGGCATGACCCCGACCGCCTGCTGCGGCTGGCGGCGCAGACTTTCTTCGATCAGCTTTCGGAGATGTGCGAGGGCATCCTGGTGGTCGACCGGGCGGCGCGCATCGTCTGGATCGACGACCGCTGGCAGCGCAACATCCAGAGCCTCGGTTTCAATGACCCGGGCGAGATCATCGGCCGGCCGGTCGAGGACATCGTCCCGAACACGCTGATGCGCCATGTGGTCGAGACCGGCAAGCCGATCCTGCTCGACATCCTGGAAAACAAGGCCGGCACCTATATCGTCTCGCGCTTCCCGGTGCACGACGAAGCAGGGCAGGTGATCGGCGCGGTCGGCCTGATCCTGTACGACCGGGTCGAGTCGCTGAAGCCGCTGATGGGCAAGCTGTCGCGGCTGCAGACCGAGCTGGCGCAGGCGCAGACCGAGCTGGCCCGGCAGCGGCGCACCCGCTATACCTTCTCGAATTTCGTCGGCAACAGCGAGCGCGCGCTCGAGGTCAAGAGCCGGGCGCGCCGCGCCGCCGTGCTGAACACGACAGTGCTGCTGCTCGGCGAAACCGGCACCGGCAAGGAGTTGCTCGCGCAGGCGATCCACTCGGCGTCGTCGCGTGCCCGCCAGCCGTTCATCGCGGTGAACGTGGCCGCCATCCCCGAGACCTTGCTCGAAGCCGAGTTCTTCGGCGTGGCGCCCGGCGCCTATACCGGCGCCGACCGTCGTGGCCGCGACGGCAAGCTGAAGCTGGCCGACGGCGGCACC
>JBAYOD010000230.1:0-4839 GCA_041678445.1 Burkholderiaceae bacterium
CAGAAGGGCCGCCACGAAGGCGGCAACAAGTGGATCGGCACCAACGGCACCTCACCGTTCGGCAACGGCGGCTTCAACCCCGAAGGCATCCGCATCGGCGGGCCCTCGGCCGGCAACCGCACGGCAGTCAAGGTCTGGGAGCAGCGCGCCTATCGCGACTACGACGACCAGGTCGAGCTGGGCACCCGCAACATCAAGGTCGCCCTGCGCCGGCTGCGCCGTTTCGCCCGCGAGGGCGCACCCGACGAACTCGACCTCGACGGCACGATCGAGAACACCGCGCGCAACGCCGGCTGGCTCGACATCCGCATGCGCCCGGAGCGGCACAACACCGTCAAGGTGCTGATGCTGCTCGACGTCGGCGGCACGATGGACGATCACATCAAGCGCACCGAGGAGCTGTTCTCGGCCACCAAGACCGAGTTCAAGCACCTCGAGTTCTACTACTTCCACAACTGCGTCTACGACTTCGTCTGGAAGAACAACCGGCGCCGCCACGCCGAGCGCACACCGACCTGGGACATCCTGCGCAAGTACAACGCCGACTACCGGCTGATCTTCGTCGGCGACGCGACGATGAGTCCGTACGAGATCCTGCAGCCGGGCGGCTCGGTCGAGTACAACAACGAGGAGCCCGGCGCGATCTGGCTGCGCCGGCTGGTCGAGCGCTTTCCGAAGTTTGCCTGGCTCAATCCCGAGCCCGAGGGCGTCTGGCAGTACCGGCAGTCGATCTCGGTGATCCAGCAGTTGATGAGCGGCCGGATGTTCCCGGTGACATTGCAGGGACTCGAACGGGCCATGCGCGAACTGGTACGCTGAACGCCTCCTCCTTCGGGCATCCCCTTCGGAGACCCTCGGCTTCCCGAAACCCTCTCGGCTCTGGAAACCCTCAGGACGGTTCGTCGAGAAACAGCGCCGGGTCGACCATCGCGCCGTTGAGCCGCACCGACCAGTGCAGATGGGGGCCGGTGACCCGGCCGGTGGCGCCGACCTCGCCGACCAGTTCGCCGGCGGCAACCTGCTGACCCGGTTCGACGCGGATCTCGCTCAGGTGGCAGTACATCGTCAGCAGCCCGCTGCCGTGGTCCAGCCACACTGTCTTGCCATTGAAGAAATAGTCACCGGTGTCGATCACCCGGCCGGCGGCGCCGGCCCGCACCGGGGTACCGACCGGCGCAGCGATGTCCATTCCGCTGTGTGGATTGCGCGGCTGGTCGTTGAAGAAGCGTCGCAGACCGAAGGAGCTCGAGCGGCGCCCCTCGGTCGGTAACTGCATCCGCAGCGTGGCCGGCAAGGCCTCACTGCGGGTGGCCATCACGCCGGCCAGGTGGTCACGTTCGCGCTCGTAGCGCGCCAGGTCGGCCTTCGACAGATCGACCTTGCCCGGGGCCACCTTGAGCCGCTGCTCGGCGTAGCGCACCGGCACCACCTCGAACGACAGCCGCTCGGCTGCCTCACCGCTGCGCCGGACTTCGAGATGGCGCTGGCCGGGTTCGGTGGCAAGCGCGATGCCGACCACCGCCGTCCATCCCGTCCGGTCACCGACGACCAGCACGGGTTCGCCCGCATAGCGGACACGGGGCGCCTCGGCGGCCGCACCGAGAGCGATCAGCGCGACACCGCCCGGCACGCTGCGATGCCTGGGAAGTTCGCCGGCCTGCGCTTGGCCGGCCTGCGCTTCGCCTGCCGATACCCAGGCAAGCGCCAGCCCGAGACTGCAGGCCAGCGCGCCCAGGAACGGCCTGAAGCCCTTCCCGCGGACTCCCTTCCGGGCAAACGAGGTGTGACGGCTCATGTCGATTTCCATGACGATTCGATCAGGGGGCGCCGGTTCAGATCGTCAGCAGGCCTTGCCGGACAGGATGGCCAGAGCCACCCGGTGCCGGGTCGCTGCGTGGCGTGAGGCCGGCGTCGGCCGCATCCAGCAGTGCCTGCGCCCATTCGCTGGCGGGCAGCCGCCAGCGCCGCTGGATAGCCGCCGCACGGGCGCTCAGCTCACCCGCGGTGATTGTGCGCGGCGGACCGGTGAAGGCGAAGACGACGATGTTGCCGGCCGCCAGCGGTGGCAGCTCGAGCACCCGGCCACCGAAAGCCCGCCGGATCCGCGCGATGTTCTTCGCATACGACGCATGCTCGCCGAACAGGTTCACGACCAGGACTCCGCCCATCGGTTCGAGCAGCGTACGGCAATCACGATAGAACGCGAGGCTGTCGCAGACCGGGCCGCGCGCCTGAGCGTCGTAGAGATCGGCCTGGATCACGCCCCACTGCTGTCCGGCGGCCGCGGCATCGCCGACGAAGCGCGCCGCGTCGGCAGGGTGGACGGTCAGCCGCGCATCGTCGGGCGGCAGCGCGAACTGGCTGCGCGCCACCCGGATGACGCCGGTCGAGGCCTCGACCACATCGACCCCGGAGTCGGGCAGCCGGCGCCAGCACCAGCGTGTCAGCGCACCGGCGCCCAGGCCCAGCTGCAGGATGCGTGCCGGTGGCTCCAGAAACAGCAGCCAGCCCATCATCTGCGCGACGTAGCCGACGGCGATGTCCCAGGGGCGCCGGATGAACATCGCCCCCTGCACCCATTCGGAACCGAAGTGGAGATAGCGTACGCCGTTCTCTTCCGACAGCGTGATGTCCGGTTCGGTCATGACGGAGGCTTGAATCGTGGCTGAGGCATCTCGTTTCCTGCTCGGGCCGGTCACTGCAGGGCGGGCACCAGCGCCTGCCGCCAGGCGGCCAGCTTGTCGGCGGCCGGCATCGCGGCGAAAGCCGGGCTCGTCGACGGCAGCACCAGGGTAGCGTATCCATGCCCGGCGAAGGCGCGCTCGAAACGACCGGCATGGCGGCCATTGAAGAACACCTGGCGGAGCCCGGGCGCCAGTTCGCGCAGCTGCGAGAAATCGTTCGGCTGCGCATCGCGGATGGCACTGTCCAGGCTGCCCTGCCGCCGGCAGGCCGACAGGACGTCCCAGATCGCAATGCCGTGCGCCTGCACGGCCCGGTAGCGGGCTTCGAACGGCAGGGCGGTCAGTGCCGTGCCGAGCAGCTCGGACAGGATCGGCCAGAACAGGTTGCGCGGGTGCGCGTAATAGTGCCCGGCGGTCAGCGAAGCCTCGCCGGGAAAGCTGCCGAGCACCAGCACGCGGGCATCGGCAGCGATCACCGGCGGCAGGCCGGTACGGGGGGCCGGCGCCCTGCTCACGCGCCCGGCGGGGAGATCGACAGCAGCATCCGGTTCAGCCGCTGCACGAAGCCGGCCGGATCCTCCAGCTGCCCGCCTTCGGCCAGTTGGGCCTGATCGAGCAGCAGGCGGGACCAGTCGCCGACCTGGACGAGCTCGCCGCGGCGGATCTGGTCGTTGAGCCGCGCCACGATCGGATGCCCGGGGTTGAGTTCGAGGATGGGCTTGCGCGCCGGCGCCTTCTGGCCAGCCTGCTTCAGCAGCCGCTCCAGGTGCCCGCTGATCTCGCCATCGGCCGAGACCAGGCAGGCGGCCGAATCGGTCAGCCGGCTGGTCACCCGCACTTCCTGGACAGCGTCACCCAGCTCCGACTTCACCTGCCCGGTCAGCTCGCGATGCTCTTCGGCGACCTTGTCGGCGTGCTGCTTTTCCTCCTCGTCGGCCAGCCCGCCAAGGTCGAGTCCGCCGCGTGCGACCGAGACCAGCGCCTTGCCCTCGTGCTCATCGAGGAAGCTCAGCATCCACTCGTCGACCCGATCGGTCAGCAGCAGCACTTCGACCCCCTTGCGCCGGAAGATCTCCAGATGCGGGCTGTTGCGCGCCGCCTGCGGCGAGTCGGCGGTCAGATAGTAGATCTTGTCCTGGCCTTCCTTCATCCGGCCCAGATAGTCGGCCAGGGAAACGGTCTGTGCATCGCCCTCGGTTTCGGTGCTGGCAAAACGCAGCAGCTTCGCGATGCGATCGCGATTGCCGAGATCCTCGCCCAGGCCCTCCTTGAGCACCTGACCGAATTCGGTCCAGAAACCTGCGTACTTGTCGGACGCGTTCTCGGCGAGATCGTCGAGCATGCCGAGCGCCCGGCGCACGCAGCCCTCGCGGATCGCCTTCACGTCGCGGCTTTCCTGCAGCAGCTCGCGCGAGACGTTCAGCGGCAGGTCGTTCGAATCGACGACCCCGCGCACGAAACGCAGATAGCCGGGCAGCAACTGCTCGGCATCTTCCATGATGAACACGCGCCGCACATACAGCTTGAGGCCGCCGCGACGCTGCCGGTCCATGATGTCGAACGGCGCCTTGGCCGGGATGTACAGCAGTTGCGTGTACTCGGTCCGGCCTTCGACCCGGTTGTGCGTCCAGGCCAGCGGCTCGCTGCCATCGTGCGCCAGATGGGTGTAGAAGGCGCGGTACTGGTCGTCGCTGATCTCGGCTTTCGGCCGCGTCCACAGCGCGCTGGCCTGGTTGACCGTTTCCCAGTCGTCGAGCCGGCGGTACTCGCTCTTTTCCGGGTCCCATTCCTCCCGGCGCATCCGGATCGGCAGCGAGATGTGGTCCGAATATCGGGTGACGATGGCCTTGAGGCGCCAGTTCGACAACAGGTCGTCGAAGCTCTCGCCGCTGTCGTCGTCGGCGCCACCGGCCCGCAGGTGGAGGATCACCTCGGTGCCCCGGTCCGGCTTGTCGAGGGTCTCGACCGAGAATTCGCCGCTGCCGTCGGACTCCCAGCGCACGGCCTCATTGGCCGACAGCCCGGCACGCCGCGACAGCACGGTAACGCGATCAGCCACGATGAAGGCCGAATAGAAGCCGACGCCGAACTGCCCGATCAGCTGGGCATCCTTCGAGTCGTCGCCCGACAGCTTGCCGAAGAACTCGCGGGTGCC
>JBAYOD010000231.1:0-4790 GCA_041678445.1 Burkholderiaceae bacterium
ATGCCGGTGCCCATGCCGGTGCCCATGCCGGCGCCGATGCCGATAGCCGACGAACGGGCTGGCCGTTCACGGTCGAGCTGGTCGAGATGCTGGGCGCCGAACGGCTGGTTCACGGGCGCGTTGCCGGTGCGCTGCTGACCGTGCGCATGGACGCGACGCTGCCGGTGGCCCGCCCGGGAGAAACGCTGGAATTGCAGATCGCGCCCAGGTATCTGCACTGGTTCGACCCGGCCACGCAGCAGCGCATCGACGCCCCGGGGGCCACAGCGCCGGAGCCGGCGGCGCAATGAATCCCTGGCCCCATCCGCTGTGGATCGCCCACCGCGGCGCCGGCAAGCTTGCGCCGGAGAATACGCTGGCCGCCTTCCGGGTCGGTGCTTCGCATGGTTATCGCGCCTTCGAATGCGACGTGAAGCTGGCCGCCGACGGCGTCCCCTTTCTGCTGCACGACACCGAGTTGCAGCGCACCACCGACGCGAGCGGAATCGCCGGCCGGCGGCCGTGGACCGAGCTGTCGCGGCTCGACGCCGGTAGCTGGCACAGCAGTGCCTACGCCGGTGAACCGCCCGCCAGCCTGAGCGCCCTGGCGAGCTACTGCATCGCCAACGGCTTCGCGCTCGACCTCGAGATCAAGCCCACGCCCGGCCAGGAACTCGAAACCGGGCGGGTGGTCGCGCGTGAGGCCGCCCGGCTCTGGGCAGGGGCGCCGTCGTCCCGGCCCTCCCTGCCGCCTGCGCCGCTTCCATTTCTGAGTTCGTTTCGCCCCGAGTCACTGCAGGGTGCGATGGAAACCGCGCCTCAGTTCGCGCGCGCCCTGCTGTTGAACGAGCCCTGGGACGGCTGGTTCGACGTGGCCAGGCAACTGGCCTGCGTGGCCTGCGTCACCCGCCACGACCTGATGGACGAGACGATGGCGCAGACCCTGCACGCTGCCGGCATGCACGCCCTGGTCTATACCGTCAACGACGCAGCCGAAGCGCAGCGCCTGCTGCGGCTGGGGGTCGTGGGCATCGTTACGGATGCGGTGGATCGGTTCGATCCGCGGGTAGGGGTGGGTTAAGGCCGGTGGCGAAGCGGGCCGCTCCGGTGGCGGCGACCGGCCTGCTTCGTCGAGGAATTTTACACCCCAAGTGGAACGAGGGCGGATGAGGCCAGTGTGCTGACGCCAACTATTTGAAATATTGGGGGTTCCATAAATTGGTGTGAATTTTGCTTGCTTCGGACGGACAACAATCTTGCCGATAGGGGGCGTTATGAGCATCCGGACTTTGGTACAAGGGCTCGCCGCGGGGGTGTTTGTATTGTCAGGCGCGGCCTTTGCGGCCCCGATCACTGGCACACCGATAGGCGGTACCTACACGTGGGTAGGCGTCCCGCAGGGGGCACCCGCTCCCGCCAGCACCAACCTGGCCAATTACACGCTGTCCGAGGACGGCACGGCGCGTCCGCATGTATTGTTCAGCTCTGCAGACATCGGTTCAGTGACGCTGGATTTCTACAACCTGGCCGCAGGGCTGGCATTCTTCGAAGTTCGCATCGATGGTGTTGCCACGGGTTCGACGGCACATCCGATCGTGACCGGCGATACGATCCATGCGGGCGGAGTCTCGGTCGTTTCGGGCGCAATGTCGCTCGATCGGACCTTTTCGGCGACGCAGTATGTGGATATCCGCCTGGCGCTGGGAGGTGAAGCGGATTACCGGTTCGACTGGACTCGCTTCGAGGTGCTTGCCAGCAACGACGTCCCTTTGCCGGGTACCCTCTTGCTACTGGGCCTTGGCGGGCTGGGCGCCGGCCTGACGCTTCGTCGCAGACGATAAGCGAACCGGCTCTTCCGCGAAGAGAGAAAAAAGGCCACCCGTCGGGTGGCCTCGATTCACGGGAGCAAACCCCTCAGACTGCGATCACGCCACCGTCGTTGCGCGTGATCACGACCGTGGCCGAGCGCGGGCGGGAATTGCCGCCGTCGGGCCAGTGGCTTTCGAACTTCGACGGGTCGCCGATGTCGGCGTCGGCCGTGTTCTCGCCAGGGTGCTGGATATTGACGAAGATCGCGCGGCCGTCGCCCGATTCGGCGATGCCGGTGATCTCGCAACCCTTGGGCCCGACCAGGAAGCGGGTCAGCTGCGTACCCTTCTGGCCCGGCTTGGCGCCCACGATGGTGGCCTGCTGGCGCTGGGTGCCGTCAGCGGCGGTGTTGGTGATGGTCAGTCTTTCGCCATCGCCCACTTTCCCCGGAACGGCGGCCAGCATCATGCAGTTGGTGACCTGGGTGTAGGCGCCGTCGTCGGTCTGGATCCAGGCCAGCCCCGGGGAGGCCTCACTGAACCACAGCCCATCGGGGCTCGAGAAGTCGTTGTCCTTCGTCAGGCCCGAGACGTTGACGTCGGGCGGCGCATCGAACGGGGCGCCGAACAGGTAGACGTCCCACTCGAAGCGGGTCGCGTCGGGCGCGCCGCCGTCGGTCAGGCGCACGATGTGGCCGTTGGGGTTGCCCGCGTCGTTGTAGAAGCGGGGATTCGGGCCATCCGTCTTGTCGATGGGGCGGTTGGCCTTGTTGTTGTTGGTCAGCGTCAGGTAGACATCGCCGGTCCTGGGGTTGACGGAAGCCCATTCGGGGCGGTCCATCTTGGTCGCGCCGACAGCGTCCCCGGCCAGGCGCGTGTGGATCAGCACGTCGGCCTGATCGGCGAAGGCGTACCCCGCGTAATCGGGCGTGATGCCGTTCTTGCCGAAGCTCAGTTCGATCCACTCGCCGGTGCCGTCTTCATTGAACCTGGCAACGTACAGCGTGCCCTCGTTCATGTACTTGTCGCCTGCGGCGAGGCCGCCCGTGGCGTCGGCTGGATCCCAGTTCCGGGCTGAAACGAACTTGTAGAAGTATTCGTTGCGCGCGTCGTCGCCCTGGTACCAGACCAGGGGCTTGCCCGCGATCACCGGGCCGAGCGCAGCGCCTTCGTGACCCATGCGGCCCAGGGCCGTGCGCTTCCTGGGGGTGCTGTCGGGGGTGAACGGATCGATCTCGACCACCCAGCCATAGGTGTTGGGGGCGTTGCGGTAGTCGTCGGCAGCGCTGTCACCCTTCACATGGGCGTCCCATCGGCCGTACTTCTGGTCCGGCGTGTCGGGAGACATCGTGCCCCACAGGCCGTAGAAGGACGAAGAAGCCACGCCATAGCGGGTCAGCCCGGTGACTTCCCTGGCCGAGCGGTTCGGATTGTCAGCGCCAGGCGTGCGGAAGAAATAGCCGTACCAGTTCTCCTCGCAGGCCAGGTAGGTGCCCCAGGGCGTGGTGCCGTTTGCGCAGTTGTTGACCGTGCCACGGGTACGCGTCCCGTCCCTGGAGTATCGGGTCACCATCATGGCGGAGCCTGCTGCCGGACCCGTCAGGATCGTCTCCGTCAGGGTGTGCACGCGGCGGTTGAACCTGGAGTCCTGCTTGTAGCTCCAGTTGCCGTTGGCGTCCTTCACCGTTTCGACGACGCTCACGCCGTGCAGGAACATCTCGCGGTCGACTTCTGCGGCCACGCTGCGCTTGCCGTCCACGACAGTGCGGCCCCTGGGGTGCAGGTACATCGGGGTCAGCGATTCGTGGTTCTGAACCAGCAGACCGCGGTCGGCGGCCTCGGGCGCCCAGCGATCGTTGCCGCCCATCCCGAACCAGGTCATGCCGTCGTGGTGGTCGCCGGCGCGGCGGTCATAGGTGGCGGGATCGTCGGTGCCATCATTCCGGTAGGCCGGCACGTCGGCCGCGATCGGATCGCCCAGCCGCAGCAGCACGCTGGCGGTGTAGCCGGCGGGAACGATCAGGGCATCGGCCACGCTGTGGGCCACCGGATCGAAGCTCAGCCTGAATGAGGGTTCTTCTTCACCGTCGTCATCGTCGCTGCTGCCGCAAGCCGTCAGCGACAGGCTGCTCAGCATGGCCGCGCCAGCGGTCGCAAGACCACCGCGCAGCAGGCCGCGGCGGGTCAGGCGCGCCTCGATCAAGGCCGAGAACAAGGGATTGCCGGTGGTGTTGTAGCCGATGTCGTCCGGGTCGATCATGGCCGTTTCAGGCTTGGTCGTGGGTGCATTCATGTCCGCTTGCCTTTCGTTGAGAGTTGCAACCCCGTTGGGGAATGTGAACGGTGGTCGCTGCGATGATCGGTGCGGCGCGTGACATCTTGGTGAAGGCGAAGCGTCCGGGGCTTGCCCGCAGCGGAGCCCTGACGGCTCGGCGAAATCTGGTGCAAACTACAGGGTTTGGCCTTGATCGGCCTCGAACTGGAGAGCCAAGTGACTGCGGACCCTGTTAACGGATCCGGCGCGACCCGTGTCGAGCATGACCTGCTCGGCGACCGCGCGGTTCCCGCCGACGCCTATTACGGCGTGCACACGCTGCGCGCCGTCGAGAATTTCCCGATCAGCGGGACGCCGATCTCGATCTACCCTGAGCTGATCCATGCGCTCGCGAGCATCAAGGAAGCGGCGGCGCGCACGAATCATCTGCTCGGGCTGCTTGACGAGCGCCGGACGAATGCGATCGCCCAGGCCTGCGAGGAGTTGCGCCAGGGGCGCCTGCACGACCAGTTCATCGTCGACGTGATCCAGGGCGGTGCCGGCACCTCGACGAACATGAATGCGAACGAGGTGATCGCCAACCGGGCGCTCGAGATCCTGGGCCATGCCAAGGGCGACTACGAGCAGTTGAGCCCGAACGATCACGTCAACGTCAGCCAGAGCACGAACGACGTCTACCCGACCGCGCTGAAGATCGCCACCTATCGCGGTGTTCACGGCCTGATCGA
>JBAYOD010000232.1:0-4772 GCA_041678445.1 Burkholderiaceae bacterium
AGGGCGAACTTCCATTCGAAGCGCAGCGCCAGATAGATCATGATGCCGACGATCATGAACAGCAACGCAAGCGAGCCGTCGGTGAACAGTTCCTGGCCGATCTGCGGGCCGACGAATTCCACACGCCGCAGTTCGACCGTCGGGTCGATGACCCGGAGCGCCTCGACCACCTGCTCGCTTTGCAGCGTGGCGGCGGCATGGCTGCCGTCCTTGAGCGGCAGGCGGATCATCACGTCGCGCGAACTGCCGAAGTTCTGCACCTGGGTGTCGGTGTAGCCGAGTCCGCCGATCGCGTCACGCATCGCCTCGAGGTTGGCGGCCTGCTGCGATGAGACCTCGACGACGGTGCCGCCGGTGAACTCGATCGACAGGTGCAGGCCGCGCGTGGCGAGGAAGAAGACGGCGAGGACGAAGACGGCGACCGAGATCAGGTTCAGCGCTACCCGGTAGCGCATGAACGGGATGTCGTTCTTGATGCGGAAGAATTCCATGAGTGGTGCCGTCCGTCAGTTCTGCGGTTTCCAGACCTGACCGATCGAGATCTTGGTCAGTTTGCGTTGCCGGCCATACCAGAGGTTGACCAGGCCGCGCGAGAAGAAGACTGCCGAGTACATCGAGGTCAGGATGCCCAGGCAGTGGACGACGGCAAAACCGCGCACCGGGCCGGAGCCGAAGACCAGCAGCGCGACCCCGGCGATCAGCGAGGTCACGTTCGAGTCGAGAATGGTGGCCCAGGCGCGGTCGTAGCCGGTCGAGATTGCCGCCTGCGGCGACATGCCTGCGCGCAGTTCCTCCCGGATGCGTTCGTTGATCAGCACGTTGGCGTCGATGGCCATGCCCAGCGCCAGGGCCATGGCCGCGATGCCTGGCAGCGTCAGCGTGGCCTGCAGCAATGACAGCAGTGCGACCAGCAGCAGCAGGTTCACCGACAGCGCGATCGACGAGATGACGCCGAACAGCATGTAGTAGGCCGACATGAAGATGACGACCGCGACGAAGCCCCAGATCGTCGACAGGAAACCCTTGCGGATGTTGTCGGCGCCCAGGCTCGGACCGATCGTGCGCTCCTCGATGATCTCCATCGGCGCGGCCAGCGAGCCGGCGCGCAGCAGCAGCGCAGTGTCGTTGGCCTCCTGAGTGGTCATCGCGCCGCTGATCTGCACCCGGCCACCGCCGATCTCGGTGCGGATCACCGGGGCGGTGACGACTTCGCCTTTGCCCTTCTCGAACAGCAGGATCGCCATCCGCTTGCCGACGTTCTCGCGGGTGACATCGCGGAAGATCCGGGCGCCGCGGGCGTCGAGATTCAGGTGGACGGCGGGCTCCTGGGTCTGCGAGTCGAAGCCGGCCTGCGCGTCGTTGAGGTTCTCGCCGGTCAGGATGACCTGGCGCTGGACCAGGATCGGCCGGCCGCCACGCTCGGTGTAGCGCTCGCAGCCGAAAGGCACGGTGCCAGCCGCGAGCGCAGCCAGGTGCTCGGGGGATTCGCAGACCATCCGGACCTCGAGCGTCGCGGTTCGGCCGAGGATGTCCTTGGCCTTGGCGGTGTCCTGCACGCCCGGCAGCTGGACGACGATCCGGTCGGCGCCCTGTTGCTGGATGATCGGTTCGGCCACGCCGAGTTCATTGACCCGGTTGCTCAGCGTCGTGATGTTCTGCTTGATCGCGTTGTCCTGGATGCGGGCAGCGGCTTCCGGCCGGATGCTGGCGACCAGCTTCAGCGTATTGCCGTCGGCAGTGTCGGCCAGGGCAAGGTCGGCCAGGGCATCGCTGATGACCGAGCGGGCGCGGTTGCGGCCGTCGGCTTCGGTGAAGCGGATCTCGATGGTGTCGCCGACCCGGGTGATGCCGCCGTGGCGGATGTTGCGGTCGCGCAGCAGCGAGCGCAGATCGTTCACGGTGCCGTTGACGCGGGTGTTCAGCGCTTCCCGCATGTTCACTTCCAGCAGGAAGTGAACGCCCCCGCGCAGGTCGAGCCCCAGGTACATCGGCAGGGCGCCGATGCGGGTCAGCCAGTTCGGCGAGCTCGACAGCAGGTTCAGTGCGACGATCCAGGCCGGATCGGCCGGATCGGGGTTCAATGCTGCGCTGACCACGTCCTTGGCGTGCAACTGGGTGTCGGTGTCACGGAACCGCACGCGCAGCGAGTTCGCGTCGGTGAACAGCCCGGTGTGCTCGATGTTGGCCCGCTGCAGGGCTTGCTGGACCCGGTCGGCGATCGCCGGCTCGAACCGGACAGTGGCCTTGGCGCTCGAGACCTGGATTGCAGGCGCCTCGCCGAACAGGTTGGGCAGCGAGTAGAGCAGGCCGAAGACGAGGGAGAGTACGAGGATCGCGTACTTCCAGACCGGGTAGCGGTTCATGCGTTCAGATCGCCTTGATCGTGCCGTGGGGCAGCAGCGTCTGCACGGCGCCTTTCTGGACCTGCAGTTCGACGGCGCTGTCGGCCTTGCCCTCGATGCGGGCGACCTCGACCGTGACGTAGCCGTCGCCGACCTTGGTGACCCGGCCGACGACGCCGCCGGAGGTGATGACTTCGTCGCCTTTCTTCAGGGCTTCGAGCATCGTGCGGTGCTCCTTGGCGCGCTTCATCTGCGGGCGGATCATCAGGAAATAGAGCACCACGAACATCAGGATGATCGGCAGGAAACCGATCAGCTGCGATTCTGGCGAACCGCCAGCCTGTGCGTAAGCCGTTGAAATGAACACGAATCCCTCCTTTGGGAAAGCCGGGAATTATACCTGCGGGGGTCGTCCTGGCACGGTGCCGCCGTGTCCGCGGCAGGGGCACGGGCCGGCGGCGGCGTGCGGTGGGTTCAGCCGACGCCGCGCGCGCGCCCGGCCGCGAAGCGCTGCCGGAAGGCGTCGAAGGTTCCGGCGGCGATCGCCGTGCGCATGTCGTCCATCAGGTTCAGGTAGTAGTGCAGGTTGTGGATCGTGGCCAGTTGCGCGCCGAGGATCTCGTCGACCTTGTGCAGGTGATGGATATAGGCGCGCGAGAAATTCGTGCAGGCGTAGCAGCCGCAGCCTTCGTCGACCGGCCGCGGATCGCTGCGGTGGCGGGCATTACGCAGGCGCAGGTCGCCGAAGCGCGTGAACAGCCAGCCGTTGCGGGCGTTGCGGGTCGGCATGACGCAGTCGAACATGTCGATGCCGGCGGCCACGCCGGCCACCAGGTCTTCAGGGGTGCCGACCCCCATCAGGTAGCGTGGCCGCTCGGCAGGCAGGCGCGGCGCCGTGTGCGCGAGCACCCGCAGCATCTCCTCCTTGGGTTCGCCGACCGACAGGCCGCCGATCGCATAGCCGTGGAAGCCGATATCGGTGAGTCCGGCCAGCGACTCGTCGCGCAAGGCTTCGAACATGCCGCCCTGGACGATGCCGAACAGCGCGTTCGGATTCTCCAGTCGGTCGAATTCGTCACGCGAGCGCCGTGCCCAGCGCAGGCTCAACTGCATCGAGGCGGCGGCCGCCTCGTGGCGGGTGGGCACGCCGTCGGTCTGGTAGGGCGTGCACTCGTCGAAGACCATCGCGATGTCGGCGTTCAGCACCTGCTGGATGCGCATCGACTCCTCGGGGGTGAGCATCAGCCGGTCGCCGTTGATCGGCGAGGCGAAGCGCACGCCTTCTTCGCTGATCTTGCGCAGCGCCCCCAGGCTCCAGACCTGGAAGCCGCCGGAATCGGTCAGGATCGGCTTGTGCCAGCCGTTGAAGCGGTGCAGGCCGCCGAAGCGGGTGAACACCTCCAGCCCCGGGCGCAGCCACAGGTGGAAGGTGTTGCCGAGGATGATCTGGGCGCCGACCGCGTCGAGTTCGCGGGGCGACATCGCCTTGACCGCGCCGTAAGTGCCTACCGGCATGAAGATCGGCGTCTCGACGCTGCCGTGGTTCAGCGTGATGCGGCCGCGCCGGGCCTGGCCGTCGCGGGCCAGCAGTTCGAAGTTCAGCATCGGCGGATCATAGCGGCTCACCCGGTCGGCGTGCGCCCTGCATCGGCCAGCGCGCCTTCTTCGCCGGCCGGCAGCCGTTCGAGCAGCATCGCGTCGCCGTAGCTGAAGAAGCGGTAGCCGTTGCGGATTGCATGGGTGTAGGCCTGCCGGATCGGCTCGATGCCGGCGAAGGCCGAGACCAGCATCAGCAGTGTGGAGCGCGGCAGATGGAAGTTCGTCAGCAGCAGGTCGGCGACCCGGAAACGGAAGCCCGGGGTGACGAACAGGCGGGTCTCGCCGGCGCCCGCCACGACATCGCCGTCATGTTCGGCGGCGACGCCTTCGAGGGTGCGCAGCGAAGTCGTGCCGACTGCGACGATCCGGCCGCCGGCGGCGCGGGTTGCGGCGATCGCGCGGGCGGTCGACTCGGGCACCTGGTAGCGCTCGGCGTGCATCCGGTGCCGGCTCAGGTCGTCGACCCGCACCGGCTGGAAGGTGCCCGCACCGACGTGCAGCGTGACCCAGGCCAGGCCCATGCCGGCATCGCGCAGGCGCGCCAGCATCGCGTCGTCGAAGTGCAGGCCGGCGGTCGGCGCGGCGACCGAGCCGTCGTGCCGAGCGTAGACGGTCTGGTAGCGCCGCTCGTCGTCGGCGTCCGGGGCATGGCTGATGTACGGGGGCAGCGGCAGCCGGCCCTCGCGTTCGAGCACGCTCATCACCGGCGCATCGAAGCGCAGCCGCCAGAAGGTCTCGCCGCGCTCGACGACCTCGGCGCTGCCAGCCTGCCAGTGGATCCGGCTGCCCGGTCGGGGCGGCTTGCTGGCCCGCAGCATGGCCAGCGCCTCG
>JBAYOD010000233.1:0-4762 GCA_041678445.1 Burkholderiaceae bacterium
GGGTGTTCGCTGCGTACGGCGTTGATGAGGTCGGCGAGCAGTTCGGGGCGGTGGGTGAACAGGCGCTTGAAGACGAAGTCGTTCCTGGGGTCGAGCAGGGCGGGGGGCATGGTGAGCGGCGGGCGAAGCGCGGAGAAGGGCAAGGGCAGGCGCGGTGCGCTGGGGGTGTCGCGCCGGATCGGGACGCTTGTGAAGCGTTGTACGCCGCGCCTGGGGCCGCGTCGATCGAACGTTCGGCTTAGACCTTCTGGCCGGAACCACCCTGTTTCGCAACTCCAATCCGCCTCAACGTGGTGGTGTCCGATCTCCACGGGGCCAGCGCACGGACCATGCTCAAGGGCCTCATTGCGGTCCAACCGATGCACGAGGTGCTCGATCGCAAGGGTCGGCTGCGGGCCAGTCGCGAAGAATTGTTCGAGGCCTTGAGCACCGAACACTTCAGCGCGGTGCATCGCTTCGTGGCCGCGGAAATCCTGCAGCACATCGAGCACATCGAGCAGCGTGTCGAGCCCATGGATCAGTACCTGTTGGCGGCCCGCCCATTCGTGGGCCGCCCATTCGTGGGTCGCCCGTTCGTGGGCCGCCCGTTCGCAGCGCAGCTACTCGGGGCGGGGCGGCTCCGCACCGAATTCGTCGCCCAGTTCGATGCTGCGCCGTTCGGCCGCGGCCACGGCCCGGGCCACCAGTTCGCGCAGCCCGGCGGCCTCGAATTCGGCCAGGGCGGCCGCCGTGGTGCCGCCTTTCGAAGTCACCCGCTCGCGCAGCGTGGCGGGCGGTTCGGCCGACTGGGCGGCCAGCTGGGCAGCGCCCGATACCGTGCCGATGGCCAGCGCCCGCGCCTGATGGGCGCCGAGTCCGAGCCGGAAGGCGGCCGCCTCGAGCGCTTCGATGAACAAGAACACATAGGCGGGGCCGCTGCCGCTGACCGCGGTGACGGCATCGAGCCGGCGTTCATCGTCGACCCAGACGGTGGCGCCGACGGTGCCGAGGATGCGCTCGGCCAGCGCCCGGTCACCACTGGCCAGATCGACGGGGGCCGCCAGGCCGGTGACCCCCTGCCCGATCAGGGCCGGCGTGTTGGGCATTGCCCGGACGATGCGCCGGTGTCCGGCGAGCCAGCGCGACAGGTCGCTGGCCCGGATACCGGCCGCCACGCTGATGATCAACTGGCCGGAGACCGATGGTTGCAGGCTGGCGACCGCGGCGCGCATCTGCTGCGGCTTGACGGCGAGCACGATCAGCGCGCTGCCTTCGATCAGCGTCGGGTCGACGGCTTCCCGAACTTCGACGCCGAAGCGGGAGACCAGCGATTCGCGCTGGCTTTCGGACGGATCGACCACCGTGATGTCGGCCGGTGCCGTGCCGCGGCTGATCAGGCCACCGACCAGGGCGCCGGCCATGTTGCCGCCGCCGATGAACAGCATGTGCATGGATTGCCTTCGTACGTGCTGGGTTGAAGCTTCAGTGCTGGCTGCGCCGCAGGAACTGCGCAGGCCGCAAGCCGCACATGACCAGTATCGTAAGGTACAGCAGACCTGCGCCGGCGACAGTGCCGAGCACCATGGCGATTCGCAGCAGCGGCCGGACCTGCAGCCCGATCCAGTCGACTCCCGGAACGTACCAGGCCAGCGCGGCGGCCATTGCCGCGCTGGCCGCGCCCGTGGCCAGCAGGAAGCGTGGCCAGCCCGGCAGCGGGCGCCAGGCGCCCCGGCGCCACAACCCGGCCAGCAGCAGGCCGGCGTTGGCCAGTGCACCGAGCGAGATCGACAGCGCCAGGCCGGCATGGCGCAGCCACGGCACCGTGACCAGGTTCAGCAACTGCGTGACGACCAGCACGATCAGCGCGATCTTCACCGGTGTGCGCAAGTCCTGTCTGGCATAGAAACCCGGGGCCAGCACCTTGATCGACACCAGGCCGATCAGTCCGACCGAATAGGCCATCACGGCCAGACGGGTCATCTCGACATCGTCGGCGTCGAAACGGCCGTAGTGGAACAGCAGCGCGGTCAGCGGCTCGGCCATCAGCGCCAGGCCGACCATGCAGGGAGCTGCGAACACGACGCACAGCCGCAAGCCCCAGTCGAGCAGCGCCCGGTATTCGTGTTCGTCACCCAGGCTGGCGCTGCGCGACAGACTGGGCAGCAGCACGGTGCCGAGCGCCACGCCGAGCAGGGCGGTCGGAAACTCCATCAGCCGGTCGCCGTAGGAGATCCACGACACGCTGCCCGGCCCCAGCCGCGAGGCGATGTGGGTGTTGATGATCAGGCTGATCTGGGCCACCGAGACGGCCAGCACGGCAGGCCCCATCAGCTTGAGCACCCGGCGGGTGCCGGGATCGGCAAAGGCGGCTCGCGGACCGACCAGCCTGGGCAGCACACCGATCCGCGCGAGCGCCGGCAGCTGGATCGCCAGCTGGGCGATGCCGCCGACGATCACGCCGGCGGCGAGGGCGTAGATCGGCGGGTCGAAACGGCTGGCCAGTCCGAGTGCCGCGGCAATGAAGCACAGGTTGAGCAGCACCGGCGTGAATGCCGGGATCGCAAACTGCTTCCAGGTGTTCAGGATGCCGGCTGCGAGCGCCACCAGTGACACGAACAGGATGTAGGGGAACATCCAGCGGGTCATCGTGACCGCAACGGCAAAGACCTCGGGTTGCTCGCGCAGTCCGGCAGCCATCGCGGTCACCAGCCAGGGCGCGGCAGCGATGCCGGCGGCCGAGACCAGCAGCAGCGTCCAGAACAGCGCCGAGGCGACGCGGTTGACGAACCGGTGCAGTGTCCGTGCGGCCTCGTCGGCTTGCGTGCCGCCTCGGGCGGCGTCGGCACGCGCCTTGGCTTCACCGAGGAGGGGCACGAAGGCCTGCGAGAAAGCCCCTTCGGCGAACATCCTGCGCAGCAGGTTGGGCAGCCGGAAGGCGACGAAGAAGGCATCGGTGAAGGCCGATGCCCCGAAGATCGCCGCGGTCAGGTTCTCGCGGGCGAGTCCGGTGATCCGTGACAGGAGGGTCAGACCGCTGACCGTGGCTGCCGCACGAAGCAGATTCATCGGGGCAGATTGATCGGGGGGGCGGCTTGGCGGTGTCTGGGCAAGCTTGTCATGAGGGGGTCAAATCGGCTACCATCCAAGGCTTTCCATATATTTTCCGGTTCACATCGTCTGTATCCGGTGCGGCAGTTGCCGGCATCGGAGGCGAAGGGGTGCGGCCGGTTCGAACAGACACGGAATTCTCGCATGGCAAACATCGCTTCGGCTCGCAAGCGCGCCCGTCAGGACGTCATCCGCAACGCGCAAAACTCCAGTCAGCGTTCGCGCATGCGCACCGCAATCAAATCGGTTCGCAAGGCCATCGCCGCCGGCGACAAGGCGGCCGCAACGCAATCGCTGCAGGCTGCCCAGGGCGTCATCGACCGGATCGCCGACAAGGATATCGTCCACAAGAATGCGGCGGCCCGCTACAAGAGCCGCCTGTCGGCCGCCATCAAGGCGATGGCCTGACAACGGGTGGCCTGACTGTTGGCGCCCCGGCCGTTGCCCCGTCGGGTGACGGCCCGGCAGCGGCCGCCGGCCGCGCGCCGAACAGCGCGGAACCGATCCTGACGATCGTTGCGCCTTCGGCAATGGCGGATTCCAGATCCGCCGACATTCCCATCGACAAGGTATCGAGGCCCGCGGCGACTTGCGGGGCCTCGCGTCCGAGTTTTTCCCGAAGCTGAGCCAGCAGCAGGCGGGCGCTTGCAAAGCGCGAGCGCTGCAGCGCCACATCGTCGGTCGGCTCCGGAATCACCATCAGGCCGCGCAGGCGCAGCCGGGGTTGGGCCGCGACGGTCCGCGCGAGATCGAGCGCCGCCTCCGGCGCACAGCCGCTCTTGCTGGCCTCACCCGAGACGTTGACCTGGACGCAGCATTGCAGCGGCGCCATGGCCTCGGGCCGCTGCTGGCCGAGCCGCACGGCAATCTTCTCGCGGTCCACCGAGTGGACCCAGTCGAAAGCCTCGGCGATCTGCCGGGTCTTGTTCGACTGGATCGGCCCGATGAAATGCCAGGTCAGCGCACTCTCCGGATGCCGGGTCCGGCACGATGCGATCTTGTCGAGTGCCTCCTGGACATAGTTCTCGCCAAAGGCGGACTGGCCCAGTGCGGCCGCCTCGAGCACCTGACCGGCATCGAAAGTCTTGCTGACGGCGAGCAGCCCGACCGAGTCTGTCTGCCGGTCGGCTGCCCGGCAGGCGGCCTCGATCCGGGCCCTGAGCGCCGCCAGCCGGCCGGCCAGCGCGGCCTCGGCGGGTCGGCCGGACGGCTCGAAGGTACCGTTCATCGTCGAAATCTCCGTTTCCTCGGCTGGCGCTCGCGCTGCCGGCCACAAGCGGGGCAAGATTACCGCATTGCCAGGGGGCGGCGCTGCCGGCAGGGTTTGTGCGGTGCGCCCCGGATCATTTCGAGGAACCGGGATGGATATTGCCGAGTTGCTGGCGTTCGCGGTGAAGAACAACGCGTCGGACCTGCATCTTTCGGCCGGGCTGCCGCCGATGATTCGCGTGCACGGCGATGTTCGCCGGATCAACCTGCCTGCGATGGAACACAAGGAGGTGCACGGCATGATCTACGACATCATGAACGATGCGCAGCGCAAGCAGTACGAAGAGCACCTCGAATGCGACTTCTCGTTCGCGATTCCGGGGCTGGCGCGCTTCCGGGTCAATGCCTTCGTCCAGCAGCGCGGCGCCGGCGCCGTCATGCGCACGATTCCGTCCAAGGTCCTGAC
>JBAYOD010000234.1:0-4729 GCA_041678445.1 Burkholderiaceae bacterium
CATCGCGACATTGAGCGCCACGCCGTGCCAGGCGCAGCCGTGGGAAACCTTGATTCCGATCGATGCGATCTTAGCGCCTGGCAGGCCGGTGACCAAAGATAGGTACACGCCCGGTGCGCCTTTGCGTCTTTGCGCGGGCAGGTCGAAGCCGGCCAGGGTGTCGATGACCGACTGTTCGATGAGGTCGACGAAGCCGCGGATCGTCAGGCGCCGCCGGCGCAGGTCGATCAGGGTGTAGCCGAGCACCTGGCCGGGGCCGTGGTAGGTGACTTCCCCGCCGCGTTCGGTCTGTACGACCGGGATGCCGCCCGGCGCCAGCAGGTGCTCACGGTGGCCGGCCAGTCCGAGCGTGAACACCGGCTCGTGCTCGACGAGCCAGATCTCGTCCCGGGTGTCGGGTCCGCGCGCGGCGGTAAAGCTGCGCATTGCTTCGCGGGCTTGCGGGTAGGCCATCGGGCGCAGCGCCCGGACCAGGGGGCGCAGGGGCTGACCGGTCGCGGGCGCGGTGGTCACGGGGTGCGCCGGGTTCACGATGCGCCGGTGCCGGGGCCGGCTCAGAGGACCATCTGCACGAGCGGGTGCTCGCCAAGCGCCAGATAGAGGGTTTCGAGCTGCTCGCGCGATTCGGCGCGCACCGGGATGGTCACGCTCAGCCAGCTGCCCTGTGCCGAGCTGCGCAGGCTCAGGTCGGCCGGGTCGAAGCCGGGGATGTGGACACGCACTGCGTCGGCGATCTGCGCGACGAAATCGTCAGTCTGGCGACCGACGACCTTGATCGGAAAGTCGACCGGAAACTCGAGCAGTTTCTCGATCCGGTCGAAGGCTTCCTTCAACTCATTGCGCTTCGGCATGGTGTCTCGGCTCCCCCGCTTCTTCAGGCGGCCTTCGCCTGCTGGTAGGCCTGGTGCAACTGGCGCCAGACCGAACCGGGTTCGCCACTGCCCACCGGCCGGCCGTCGAGCCGGGTGATGGCCAGGACTTCCCTGGTTGCCGAGGTGAGCAGCAGTTCGTCGGCGGCGAATACTTCGGCGCGAGGGATCCGGCGGATCTCGAACGGCAGGCCGGCCTGTTCGCACAGCTCGCCCATCAGGCCGTAGCGGATACCTTCGAGCACCAGCCGGTCGTTGGGTGGCCCGAAGACCTTGCCGTTGCGGACCACCCACAGGTTGCTGGCCGAGCCTTCGGTCAGGAAGCCGTCGCGGAACATCACGCATTCGGCTGCGCCGGCTTCGATGGCGGCCTGCCGGGCCAGCACGTTGCCCAGCAGCGAGGTCGACTTGATGTCGCAGTTCAGCCAGCGCTCGTCGGGCAGGCTGACCGCGGCGACGCCGGTGGCCAGCAGCGACGGAGTCGGCAGCTGCAGTTCGCTGGCCATGGCGAACACGGTCGGCTGAACGTCTTTCGGGAAGGCATGGTCGCGTTTGGCGACGCCGCGGGTGACCTGCATGTAGACGAACTGGTCGGGCCAGGGGTGGCGCGCGACCAGCATGTCGACCAGCGTTGCCCACTGGCCGGCGTCGAGCGGGTCGGGAATGCGGATCTTCCTGAGACTGCGTTCGAGGCGGGCCAGGTGCCGGGCCCAGCGAAACGGTCGGCCGCCGTAGACGGGAACGACCTCGTAGACGCCGTCGCCGAAGATGAAACCGCGGTCGAGCACCGGAATGCGGGCCTCGTCGATCGGCATGAAATCGCCGTTCAGGTAAACGGTCTGCGTGTTCATGTCATCTCGCAAACATCATCATCAGGCTGTCCCAGGCACGGCCCAGCCAACCGGCTTGCTCGACCGCCTGCAGTGCGATCAGTGGCCGCTCGGCGATTACCTGGCCGTCGAGCCTGACCCGCAGCGTGCCGATCCGCTCGCCCGCGCCGACCGGCGCGACGAGCGGCTGCACGCGTTCGACTTCGCCAACCACGCGATCGGCCTGGCCGCGCGGAACGGTGACGACCAGATCCTGGTCCACGCCGCCAGCGACGGTGTCGGCGGCGCCTTTCCAGACCGGGTAGTCGCCGCTGGGCCGGCCGGCAACCTGGACACGGACGGCATCGAAATTCTGGAAACCCCAGTTCAACAGCTTCTGCGACTCGATTGCCCGGACCGACTCCGAGTGGGTGCCGAGCACGACCGACAGCAGGCGGCGTTCGAAACCCGCCCCCGGCTGTTCGCGCCGGGCGGTGGCGATCAGGCAGTAGCCGGCGGCCTCGGTGTGGCCGGTCTTCAGACCGTCGACGCTCGGGTCGACGAACAGCAGCCGGTTGCGGTTCGACTGGCGGATGTTGTTGTAGGTGTACTCCTTCTTCGAGTACAGCGGATAGAACTCCGGGTGGGCAGTGACCACCTGGGTGGCCAGCAGGGCCAGGTCGCGTGCCGTCGTGTAGTGCTCGGGGTCGGGCAGGCCCGTGGAGTTGCGGAACTGGGTACTGCTCATTCCGAGCCGGCGGGCCTCGTGGTTCATCCGCTCGACGAAGGCCTGTTCGGTGCCGGCGATCGCCTCGGCCAGGATGATCGACGCGTCGTTGCCCGATTGCACGATCACCCCGTTGAGCAGTTCCTCCACGGTGGCCGGCTTGGTCGGATCGACGAACATCCGCGAACCGATCGCCTTCCAGGCGGCCGTGGAAACCGGCGGGCGCATGTCGAGCGTGATGCGTTTCTCGCCGAGCGCGTTGAAGGCGAGATGGGCGGTCATCAGCTTGGTCAGCGAGGCCGGCTCGATGCGCATGTCGGGTTCGTGGGCAGCAATCACCTGACCGCTGGTCACGTCGAGCAGCAGCCAGGACTTCGCGGCGATGGTCGGTACCGGCACCTGCTGGGCGAGTGCCAGCGGGGTGGCGACAGCGAGCAGGGTCGCGGCGAGCAGAGCGGGCAGGGCGCGCAGGATGGACAGAGCGCGCAGGACGGACAGGGTGCGCAGCGCACCGCGCAAGGGATTCGTCGGCGGATTCGTCGGGGTCACAACCTGTATCGGGTGGGGAGAGGGCGGGGGGTTCGATTATAGGCCCGCCGTCCGCGCCGGGCGCGTCGTCAGAGCGGCTGGCGGGTCTTTTCGAGGACGGGACGCAGCAGGGCGACGACGCGGCGCGCCGCCGTCTCGCCCCGACGGTAGAAGATGGTGTCGACGCCCTCGCGCAGCACGCGTCGCAGCACTTCCAGGTTCACGCTGTCGATGACGCGGGCATCCCAGACCAGGCCGGCGCTGCCCAGCTCGGCTTCGAACAGGCCTTGCAGCCGGCGCTTGGTGGCCTGCAGCGTGGCCTGTTCGGCGCGCTGCCGGGCGAGGCGGTTCGCTTCGTCGGGCGCGGCGGCGGTGCCAGCGGCTGCGATCAGCGCGTGCTGGCGCAGCTCGGCGATCAGTGCGTCGAATTCGCCTGCGCGCACGAAATTCGACAGCAGCGCAACCGCCCGCCGGCCGTTGACCAGCACCAGCAGCCGGCGCGCGCTGGCCGACAGCGGCAACTGGCGTGCGGCGATCTCGGCGTCGCCGGCGGCCGTGCGGGCGTAGATCAGCCGTTGGGCTTCAGTCGGCTGGATCGGCTTCTGATCCATGGGCGAGTGCGTCCACCACCAGGCGCTTGATCAGGGGCAGGCGCCTGTGGAAGAAGTGGTCGGCGCCGGGAACGACGACCACCGGCAACTCCTGCGGGCGGGCCCAGTCGAATACCGACTGCAGCGGCACCGTGTCGTCGAGCTCGCCGTGGATGACCAGGGTGTCGGCCGGGACCGGTTCGACGGTGAAGCGCGATGTGGCCACGCCGACGAGCACCAGCCGGTATGCCGGCTGGCCCGCTTCGGCGAGCCGGCTGGCGACGCGGGTCTGCACGAAGCTGCCGAACGAGAAGCCGGCCAGCACCAATCTGGCAGCCGCGTCGGGGTTCGCCGCTTCGTGCGAGCGGGCCGCCGCGACGACGGCCAGCAGGTCTTCGGTCTCGCCCAGCCCCTCGTCGTAGCTGCCGGCGCTGTTGCCGACGCCGCGGAAGTTCGGTCGCCAGCAGGCATAGCCGAGCGAGCGCAGGGCGCGAGCCAGGGTCTGGACGACCTTGTTGTCGCGGGTGCCGCCGAACAGCGGGTGCGGGTGAGCGACGACGGCGACGCCGGTGACCGGGCCGGCTGGCAGGTCGACGGCGACATCGATCGGCCCCGCCGCGCCGGCGACGGATTCGATCCGGGTGCCGGCGGCCATCCTCACGCCGGGCGGGGCCGGCACCGGCCCGCAAGGTGGATGTTCATGTCGGTTCGCTTTGCCGGGAACTCAGGGCAGGCGCAGGCGGTCGACCGGCCTGCCGCCGATCAGATGGGAATCGATGATCTCGTCGATGTCGGATTCGTCGACATAGGTGTACCAGACGCCTTCCGGGTAGACGACGATCACCGGGCCTTCCTCGCAGCGGTCGAGGCAACCCGAGCGGTTGATCCGCACCCGCCCTTCGCCGGCCATGCCGAGCGCCTTGATCCGGTTCTTGGCATAGGCCTGCAGCCGCTCGGCGCCGAAGCAGGCGCAGCTCTGCCGGCCGCTGTCGCGCTGGTTCAGGCAAAAGAACACATGGTGGGAATAGTAGTTGCTCATCGTTGCCTGATTATAGGCTGCGGCCGGTGCCGTCGCAGTCGCAGCAGGCACCAGCCCAGGGCCACGAATGGCCACAGCGTGGCCACCGCGCGCAGCAGTCCGTTCAGGTTCTCCCAGTGTCCCTGGTTCCAGACCGCGACCGAGGACTGGAAGTAGACGTTCGGCGG
>JBAYOD010000235.1:0-4607 GCA_041678445.1 Burkholderiaceae bacterium
CATGCGCGGGGTCAAGGTCGGCCGCGTCCAGGCCTACGCGTTGTCGCCGCAGAACATCAACCGGGTCGACGTCACGATCCAGGTCGACAGTGAGACACCGGTGAGCGTCAACACGACCGCCAGCATTTCGCGCAATCTGGTGACCGGGCTGGCCCGGATCGATCTGGTCACCCCCGGGGTACCCGGCCCGGCGCGCGTCGAGATTCCTCATGGCGAAATCTACCCGGTGATTCCGGAGGGTGCATCGAGCCTGAGCCAGATCGCTGATGCGCTCGGCCGGCTGACGGCTGCCGGCGAGTCCGCGCTGAGCAATCTCGACCGCCTGCTCAGCCCCGAGAATCGCGACACGGCAATGCAGACGATGACTGCGCTGCGCGACCTGATCGTCAGTCTGGAAGGGCGGCTCGATCGTTTCGACGGGCTGGCCGACAACATCGAGCGCACGGCCGGGGTTTTCCGGGAGACGGCGCTCGCGTTCCAGGGCACGGCCCATGCGCTGGAAGCTTCGGGTCGCGAAACTTCCAAGGCAGCGGCTCGTGCCGGCGAGCAGATCGGGCCCCTGGCGGCCCAGGCGAAGGCCGTGCTCGCCGATCTGTCGTCGGCCGCCCGTGCGCTGCAGCGCGAGTCCGCCACGGTGATCGACCGGCTGGGGACGGCCACCGACGCCGGGTCGATGGAGCTGCGGGTGACCGCCCGCGAACTGCGCGTGAGTGCCGAAGCGCTGGCCGTGGCCGCGCAGCGGCTCAGCGACCCGGCGGCCGCCCTGCTCGGGCCGGCCAAGGGTCAGTACGGCCCGGGAGAGCGGCGGTGACGGGCGGACGCCGGCAGGTGCTGATGCGGGGCCCGGCCCTGGCCGCGGCGCTGCTGGCGCTCGGCGGTTGCGCGCTGGGCCCGGGCCGTTCGTCCCAGGTCTGGTGGGAGCTGGCGGATGCCCGGGCCGGAGCGCCGGGTCGCGCCGCGGTTCGCCGCCCGCGTGTGCTGGCCGTCGAAGGGGTCGCCGCGGGCGCCCTGTATGACGGGATTGCGCTGCTGTACAGCCGCGGCCCCGGCATGCGGGCGCCGTATCAGTATGCGAACTGGACCGAACGACCGGCGCGCCGCCTGGCGCGGCTGGCCCAGCACCGGCTGGCCCAGCGCGGCGGGTTTCGTGAAGTGGTGCCGGTCGATGCCGGTATTGCTCCGGACCTGCTGCTGACGCTGACCCTGCACGCCCTGCACCATGCGTTGCCGGACGACGGGGAGGCGGGCCGCCTGATACTCACGCTCGAGGCGCGGTTGATCGACTGGCGCGGGCGTCAGCCGCTGGCCAGCGAAACTTTCGAAGCCGTCGAAGCGGTGACGGAAGGGACGGCGGCCGCGGCGGTTGCGGCCGCCGGCCGTGCCTGTGCCGACGTGCTCGACGAACTGGCGCCGTGGGTCGAGCAGGCCGCCGGCCGGCAGGCCGTCAGCGGATCAGCAGGACCGGTATCGGGGAAAGTTCGGCTACCCGGCGCGCCACCGAGCCGATGACGAAATCCTTCAGCGCGGTGCGGCCTTTCGAACCGAGCACGATGATGTCGAAACCGCCGTCGGCAGCCGCACGGGTGAGCTCCGAGGCGACGTGGCCGGTCCGGGTGATGCACTCGTACGGGATGCCGGCCTCGTCGAGATGCTTGCGGGCGTCGGCCATGTCTGTTTCGCTGAGTTCGCGCAGATAGTCTTCGACGACATCCTTGCCGAGAAAGCGCCGGGCGTTGCGCAGCGCCGTGTCGTCGTGCACGCTGATCAGCGTGATCGAGCCCGGCTCGTTCAGCTTGCCGAGCATGCCGACCGCGTAGTCGACTGCGCGCAGTGCGTTGTTCGAGCCATCCGTGGCAACGAGCAGTTTCATCGTCGGGGTCTCCTCAGACCTTCTGCGGGATCAGCTTCTGCAGCTCCCCCGATTGATACATCTCGTACAGGATGTCGGCGCCGCCGACGAACTCTCCGCCGATGTAGAGCTGCGGGATCGTCGGCCAGTTCGAGAAGTCCTTGATGCCCTGGCGGACCTCGTCGTCGTCGAGCACATTGACGGTGACCAGGTCGGTCACGCCACAGGCGTTCAGGATCTGTACCGCCCGGCCCGAGAAACCGCATTGCGGGAACTGGGCCGTGCCCTTCATGAACAGGACCACCGGATTCTCGGCGACCGTTTTGGCGATGAATTCTTTGGCTTCCATGATGGGCTCCCAGTCGATCGAGGCGAGGTGAACAGGAGATTCTAGGGATGACGCGTATCCGGCGTCAAACCGGCGGTGCCGGAGGGCGCCGCCCGCAAGTGATCCGGTCGCGATGTTCGGCATCGGGCAGGGTCGTGATCCCGCTCAGGCCGGCCTCGCCGAGAAGCTGGCGCACCGCCGGTCCCTGCTCGTGCCCATGCTCGACGAGCAGCCAGCCGCCCGGTTCCAGATGAGCCGGGGCTCCGGCAGCGATGACCTTCAGCGCGGTCAGGCCATCGGACCCGCTGACCAGCGCCTGCTCAGGTTCGTGGCGCAGGTCGCCTTGCCCCAGGTGGGGGTCGTCGCTGGCGATGTAGGGTGGATTCGAGACGATCAGGTCGAAAGGCGGCTCCCCGGCGGGCAGTGCCGCCCACCAGTCGCCGACCAGCCAGCGCAGCGGGCCGCCCGCACGGTCGGCGCCGGCCCCGGGCAGGCAGTGGGCGGCGTTGCCCTGTGCAACGGCCAGCGCCGCGGCCGACAGGTCGGTCGCACAGATCGACAGATCAGGGCGCAGCGCCGCGACCGCGATCGCAATCGCGCCGCTGCCGGTGCCCAGGTCCAGAACCCGGCCGCCGGGGGGTGCGCGCCGCACGGCCTGTTCGACCAGCACCTCGGTGTCGGCACGCGGAATCAGCACGGCCGGCGAGACGCGCAGCCGCAGGCCGTGGAAGGCTCGCCAGCCGGTCAGGTAGGCGAGCGGCTCGCCGGCTCGGCGGCGGGTGGCCAGCGTTTCGAAGCAGTCGGCGACCGCGGCGGGCGCCGGCTCGTCGCCATGGGCGATCAGCCAGCTGCGCCCATGCCCCGACGCGTGTTCGAGCAGAGCGCGGGCTTCCAGGCGGGGCAGGCCGCTTGCGGCCAGCAGCGTCTGCCAGGTCATGCGCGGCGCGGCGGAACGAGCGCCGGAGTCGTGGCCGGGCCGCTCGTCGGCTTGCTTGCCGCAGCGCTCCGGGTTCAAGCGTCGGCCTCGGCCAGCTGCGCGAGCTGGCGGGCCTGATTCTCGGCAACCAGCGGGCTCACCAGTTCGTCGAGATCCCCGTCGAGCACCTGCTGCAGCTTGTACAGGGTCAGGTTGATCCGGTGGTCGGTGACCCGGCCCTGCGGGAAGTTGTAGGTGCGGATCCGCTCGGAGCGATCGCCCGAGCCGATCAGCGAGCGCCGCATGGCGGCTTCCTGTTCCTGCTGGGTGCGTTGGCGCTGGTCCTTGAGGCGCGCGGCCAGCACTCGCATCGCCTTGTCGCGGTTGCGATGCTGCGAGCGGTCGTCCTGGCATTCGACGACGATTCCGGTCGGCAGGTGGGTGATCCGGACGGCCGATTCGGTGCGGTTGACGTGCTGGCCACCGGCGCCCGAGGCACGGAACACGTCGATGCGCAGCGATTCCGGATCGATGTCGACTTCGCCGACCTCCTCGGGTTCGGCCATCACCGCGACGGTGCAGGCCGAGGTGTGGATGCGGCCCTGCGCTTCGGTTTCGGGCACCCGCTGCACACGGTGGCCGCCCGATTCGAACTTGAGCCGCGAGTAGACGGCGTCGCCGTCGATCCGGACGATGACTTCCTTGTAGCCGCCGAGCTCCGGGGCATTCTCGGACAGGATCTCGGTGCGCCAGTGCTGTTGCTCGGCGTAGCGCAGGTACATCCGCAGCAGGTCGCCGGCGAACAGCGCGCTTTCGTCGCCACCGGTGCCGGCGCGGATCTCCAGGATCACGCTGCGCTCGTCGTCAGGGTCCTTCGGCAGCAGCAGCTGCTGCAACGTGGCTTCCCCCTCGGCAAGCCGCTGCTGGGCGGCGGCGATTTCCTCGCTGGCGAACTCGCGCAGCGCCGGGTCGGCGCGCATCTGCTCGGCCGTTGCCAGGTCGCGCCCGGCCTGCCGCCAGGCGACGAATTGCGCGACCAGCTCGGAGAGCTCGGCATGCTCGCGGCTCAGCCGCCTGAACGTGGCCATGTCGCGCGCGGCTTCTTCGCTGGCCAGCAGGCTGTCGAGTTCGGCGAGCCGCTGCTCGAATCGCTCGAGCCGAGCCTGCATCGAGGGCCGCATCAGGTGTCCGGTCGGTGGGTCGACCGAATCAGGAGTCTGCGCCGGCCGGCGCAGGGTCTTCGGCAGGGCGCTGCGAGAGGTCGGCGCCGACGGCCCGGTCGGGCAGCAGCTGTTCGAGCAGCGGCAGCAGCTGTTCGCGCTGGGCGGCCGGGCCGTGCAGCAGCGTGGTCGGGCCATGCAGGAACTTGCCGGTCAGGCCGTGGGCCAGCGCTTCGAGCACCAGAGCCGGGTCGTCGCCGGCCGCCAGCGCCCGCCGGGCCCGTTCGAGTTCCAGGCGGCGGATGGTTTCGGCCCGGTCGTGCAGGGCGCGGATCGCCGGGACGGCTTCGCGCG
>JBAYOD010000236.1:0-4584 GCA_041678445.1 Burkholderiaceae bacterium
CTTCGGGGTTGAAGCCGCCGTTGCCGAACGGTGAGGTGCCGTTGGTGCCGATCCACTTGTTGCCGCCTTCGTGGCGGCCCTTCTGTTCCTCGAGCAGTTCGCGCAGCCGTTCCATCAGCTTGTCGAGCCCGCCCATGGCTTCGATCGCGGCTTTTTCCTCGGCCGTGAACTCGCGCTGGAGCTGCCGCTTCAGCCATTCGAGCGGCACGTCGACGTCGATGCCTTCGATGGCCTGGACGCCCTTGAAGTAGCTGGCGAACGCCTTGTCGAACTTGTCGAAGTTGCGCTCGTCCTTGACCAGCGTGGCGCGCGACAGCCAGTAGAAGTCATCGACCGATGTGCTGACGACCTGGGCTTCGAGGGCTTCGAGCAGCGTCAGATACTCCTTGATCGAAACCGGCAGCTTGGCCTGTCGGATGTGCAGGAAGAAGTCGATCAGCATGCGTGGGCACTCCGTGGGTCAGGCATCGGCGGCCGGATCGGCCGCGGTGCCGCCGCGCGGCCGTTCGAGCTGCCAGCGCAGGTTCTCGCGCACCGCCGGCCATTCCGGCGCGACGATGCTGTAGACGCAGGTGTCGCGGATCGTGCCGTTGGGCAGGCGCTGGTGATGGCGCAGCACGCCGTCGAGCCGGGCGCCCAGGCGTTCGATCGCGGCGCGGCTCTGCCGGTTCATGACATGAGTGCGCAGTTCCACGGCAATGCAGCCGAGCAGGTCGAAGGCATGAGCCAGCAGCAGCGCCTTGCACTCGGTGTTGACCGCCGAGCGCTGGACGCTGGCCGAATACCAGGTGTGGCCGATCTCCAGGCGCCGGTTGACCGCGTCGACGTTGAACATGCGGGTGCTGCCGATCAGCTGTCCGTTACCGGTACGCCGCACGACGAAGGGCATCGCCTGGGCCTGTTCCCGCTGTTCGAGCGCGCTGTCGAGCCAGGCGTCGATCGTGTCCGGGCCGGGTGCCGCCGTGTACCAGAGCCGCCAGAGTTCACCGTCGGCCGCCGCGGCGAGCACCTCGTCGCGGTGGGCCGGCGCAAGCGGCTCGAGCTGCACATGGCTGCCTCGCAGCGTGACCGGTTCGATCCAGCGCGCCACGGCGGGCCTCAGCGGTTGTGGCGGGCCATGAACACGAGCCGCTCGAACAGGTGAACGTCCTGCTCGTTCTTGAGCAGTGCGCCGTGCAGCGGCGGAATCGCTGCCTTGGCGTCCTTGGCGCGCAAGGCTTCCGGCGGAATGTCCTCGGCGACCAGCAGCTTGAGCCAGTCCAGCAGCTCCGAGGTCGATGGCTTCTTCTTCAGTCCGGGCAGCTCGCGCATCTGGAAGAAGGCTTCGAGAGCCTCCTTGAGCAGCGCCTTCTTCAGGCCGGGGAAGTGGACGTCGACGATGGCCTGCATCGTTTCCTTGTCCGGGAAGCGGATGTAGTGGAAGAAGCAGCGGCGCAGGAAGGCGTCGGGCAGCTCCTTCTCGTTGTTCGAGGTGATCATGACCACTGGCCGGTGCCTGGCCTTGATGGTCTGGCGCGTCTCGTAGCAGTGGAATTCCATCCGGTCGAGCTCGCGCAGCAGGTCGTTCGGAAACTCGATGTCGGCCTTGTCGATCTCGTCGATCAGCAGCACGACCGGCTGCTCGGCCTCGAAGGCCTGCCACAGCACGCCCTTGACGATGTAGTTGTCGATGTCCCTGACCCGCTCGTCGCCGAGTTGCGAGTCGCGCAGCCGGGAGACCGCGTCATACTCATAGAGGCCCTGCTGGGCCTTGGTGGTCGACTTGATATGCCATTGCAGCAGCGGCATGTTCAGGGCCGCGGCGACCTCCTCGGCCAGCAGGGTCTTGCCGGTGCCGGGTTCGCCCTTGATCAGCAGCGGGCGCTGCAGCCGGATCGCGGCGTTGACTGCAAGCTTCAGGTCGTCGGTGGCGACGTAGGAATCGGTGCCTTCGAAACGCATGTCGGCAGAATCGCGGTAGGGGAAACACTGCAGTATAAGACAGCTGCCCGGGGCGGCTGCCTGACAGGGCTTGTCGCGCTCGCGCCCGGCCGGTTCGGTGCGGGTTGGACGCAGTTGCCCGGAGTCCGATAGAATTCCGGCTTGATCCAGCGCAAGCTCTGCTGCGCGGGCAATCGAGCAACCCCGTCCTACGCGTCATGTCCATGTTCAACAAACTGCTGATCGTCGCCGGCCTGCTTGCAGCTGCCGCACCCTTCGCCGCGTCGGCCCAGGGCAATGCCGAGGCTGCCCGCGACAAAATCTCGATGTGCATCGGTTGTCACGAGATTCGCGGCTACCGGACGGCGTTCCCGACGGTCTACCGCGTGCCGATGATCACTGGCCAGTCTGCCAAGTACATCGAGGCGGCGCTGATCGCGTATCGCAAGGGCGACCGCAGCCACCCGTCGATGCGGGCGATTGCCGGCAGCCTCAGCGACGAGGACATCGCCAACCTGGCGGCCTACTACGGCTCGAACTGATGACGGCAGGGCCCCAGACCATGAACAAGACCACGAAATTTCCGTCCGCCGCCCGCCTCGTGCTTGCCGGGCTTGCCGCCATGTCGCTCGCTGCCCCGGTGCTGGCCGGAGACATCGAGAAAGGCCGCGAGAAGGCCGAGCAGATCTGCGCAGCCTGCCACGGCAAGGACGGCAACACGCCGATCGATCCGTCCTATCCGAAGCTGGGCGGGCAGTTCGAGGATTATCTCGAGACCGCGATGATCGATTACCAGGTTGGCCGACGCACGCACGCGATCATGGCCGGCCAGGCCAAGATGCTGACGCGCGAGGAGATCCGCAACCTGGCGGCCTATTACTCCAGCCTGCCCAGCCAGCTCACGGTCCACCGGCGCTGAGCCGGCATGCCCGGCTGAACCGGCAGACCCGTTCCCGTCTCCTGATTTTCACCTCCTGATCCGGGCAGGCAGCCCGTGGGCTTCCCGGCGGGCAGGGCGTGCATTCGGCTTCGATGCGCTGCGTTCGACCCTGTCGCTTATACTCACTGGAGTATGTCGGTGACGACAGAGGCGGGAATGGGCCATCAAGACAGCGCAGGCAAGGCAGATGCAGCCCCGATAGTCGGGGCCGGCCCTGCTGATGCTCCCCTGAGCCATCTCGGACCGCAGTGGTTCGCGATCGTGATGGGCTGGTGTGGACTGGGCGTGGCCTGGCATCGTGCACAACCGGTCCTGGGCCCGACCGCCGACCTGCTGTCGGCCCTGGCCAGCCTGGTGGCGCTGGGCATCTTCCTGCTGCTGGCCGTCGCAACGGTGCTGCGCTGGCGCCGCCATCCGGCGGCGGTGGCTGCCGATCTGCGTCATCCGGTTCGCCACGCCTTCGTGGCGGCCATCCCCGTCTCGCTGATCCTGCTGGGCACGCTGGCGCTCGCGCACGGCTTCGGGCCGGGCCTCGTGCACGCGTTCTGGATTCCGGGAGTGGCCCTGCAGTTCGTCGTCACGGTCTGGGTGCTGGGCCGCTGGCTCGCGGGCCTGTCGGGCTGGCCGGCGCTGTCACCGGTACTGTTCATTCCCGTGGTCGGCAATGTCCTGGTGCCGCTTGCCGGCATCCCGCTCGGTCATCCGAACCTGTCCTGGGCTTTCTTCGCGATCGGTGCCTTCTTCTGGCCGATCGTCGTTGCGCTGCTGCTGGCAAGGCAATCCCAGCAACCGCTGCCTCCGGCGCTGCAACCGAGCTGGTTCATCCTGGTGGCGCCGCCGGCCGTCATCGCGCTCGATGTGGCCGTGCTGGGGCTGGGCAGCGGCCCGATGTTCGCGATGCTCGGGCTGGCCGTCTTCAGCCTGGCGCTCGCCTTGCGCATCGTTCCGCGCCTGACCCGGCTTGCCTTCGGCATGCCTTTCTGGGCGCTGTCCTTCCCGGTTGCGGCATTCACCGCGCTGCTGCTGCGGGCCGCCCAGGTCGAGACCGCGCTGCTCTGGCCGGCGGTGGTGATGCTTGTCGTGGTTTCGATCATCGTCCTCGGGCTGAGCCTGGCCACGCTGCGGGGTCTGAGCAACCACAGCCTGCTGAAAGCCGAGCCGGCGCCGGCGGCGCCTGCGCCCGCGCCTGCATCGGGCGGGCATTGAGAAGGGGGTCGGGATGGCCGGGAAGCAGGTCGACCGCGGATCGCCGGTCACCGGCGAGGGGCGCAGGGATATCGTGCGCCGCTTGCGTCGGGTCGAGGGGCAGGTCCGGGGCGTGATCCGGATGGTCGAGGAGGGCGAGGGCTGCGCATCGGTGGCGCAGCAGCTCAGCGCGGCGCGCAAGGCGCTGGATTCGGTCTTCTTCCGGATGGCGATCTGCCATCTGGAGCAGGAACTCGACGATGACGGCGCACTGACTCCGGAAACGGCCGAGAAGCTGCAGGCCGTGGGGACGCTGCTCAACAAGTACGCTTAGGCCGGGTGCTCAGCGCACCGTGCGCACCCGCAGGACTTCGAGGCGGGCTTCGACGACACCGGCCCGGATCATGTCCAGGCGTTCGGCGGCGCCTTGCGAGACATCGCCGATCCGGTCGTGGGCGCGCCCGGTGCGGTCATTGACGCGGAGCACGACGCTGCGGTCGTTGCTCAGGTTGGTGACGCGCACCCGCGTGCCGAACGGC
>JBAYOD010000237.1:0-4574 GCA_041678445.1 Burkholderiaceae bacterium
CCGGTGGCCACGACGCGCATGCCGGCATCGTTCCGATGAGGGAAGCCGGCTTTTGCGTCGTCGAGGGTGTAGTTACGTCAAGGGCGCTGGCGTGGTCAATTGTGGCTTCTACGCGTTCGTGCCGGACGCATAAACGAAACGACCCGCGCAAGGCGGGTCGTCGTTCGGGGTCGGGAAAGCTCAGTCGACCTTGGCCCCGGTGAACTTGACCAGTTCGGCAGCCTTCTCCATCTCGACCCGGATGAATTCGGCCGTTTCGGCGCGGGTAGTGCCCTTCACCTCGATGCCCTGCTCGGAGAACAGCTTCTGGACCGAGGGTTCGCGCAGGACCGCGACGAATTCCTCGTTGAGCCGGTCGAGGATCTCGACGGGTGTGCCGCCGGCGACCAGATAGAGGAAGGCGGAGCTGGAGGCATAGCCCGGATAGCCTTGTTCACTGACGGTGGGCACATCCGGCAGCTGCGCGATCCGGGTCGGGTGGGCGATCGCGATCGCGCGCAGCTTGCCGCTTTGCACCAGCGGCACGACGCTGGGCGTATTGGCCAGCGCGAAGTCGATGTTGTTGCCCATCACGTCGGACAGCACCTGGCTCATGCCCTTGTAGGGCACGTGCACAGCATCGAGCCCCGAAACCTTCTTCAGCTCCTCGGTGCCGAGGTGAAAGGAGGTGCCGTTGCCGACCGAGCCGTAGGCCAGCTTGCCGGGATGCGTCTTCGAATAGTCGACGAGTTCCTGCAGCGTGTTGATGGGCAGATTCGGGCTGACCACCAGGGTGTGCGGGGTCAGGCCTGCGTAGGTGATCGGTTCGAAATCCTTGAGCGTGTCGTACGGCAGTTGCTTGAACAGGCTCGGGTTGATCATGAAGGTGTTGGCCGCAAACAGGATCGTGTGGCCGTCCGGTTTCGACTTGGCGACCAGGTTCGAGCCGATCTGGGTGGCACCGCCCGGCCGGTAGTCGACGATGAACGACTCGCGGAAGCGCTCCTGCAGCCGCTCGGCCATGCCGCGCGAGACGATGTCCGAGGTGCCTCCCGCCGTGTACGGCAGGATGATCTGGACCGGCCGGTTCGGCATCCAGGGCTGGGCCGCCACGACGGGCAGGGCGGCGAGGCCCAGCAGGGTGGCGGACAGAAGTTTCAGCAGATTTTCTTTCATATGTGATGCACTCCCGGTTGCTCAGACGATCAGTTGACGGGCAACGCCGTGCACGTCCATTTCATACTCGAGGCCGACCACCGGCGGGCGGGCATAGAACCAGACCATGCCGCCGGGCAGGGCGCCGCGTCGCGCCAGCTCGGGGCCGACCAGGTGGCCGATGTTCTGGACAGTGTAGACCTGCGTGCTGCTGGCATCGGTCCAGCCGAAGCCCAGGGCCTTCAGGCGGCGCTCCATCTCGTCGAGGACGAAGACCACCTTTTCCTGCAGGGCTTCGGGCGAGGTGTCGCCGAGCTTGACGATGCGCTCGCGGAAGCTCTCGCTGCCGTTGCGCACTTCGGCGCCGCCCGACAGCACGAACGAGCGCCGGCCGGGCTTCGAGGCGGGAACCGTGTACGAGAAGCCGAGCATCGACGGCTCGCTGGGCGCGTCGTACATCAGGCAGACGTTGGTGCGCGCCACCGGATTGTCGCCGTCCTTGTAGATGCCCCAGCGCTCCAGCGTCGTCACATAGTGCTTGTTGAACTCGATGAATCCCTGCTCGGTGAAGGGTTCGGCCGAGCGCAGTTCGCACTGGGCGAAGGCGGTCAGCGGGCGGCCGATCGCCTTCAGGTGCGCTTCGACGGCGGCAAATGCTTCGCTCATCGGAAGCGGCTTGGCAAACCGCGCGCGTTCCATCTCGTAGCCGTCTTCGGCGGCCACGCCGGCCGAGTACTGGAAAACCGCGGGGATGTAGCGGTAGCCGCCGGGCGCGAAAACCTTGGTGTCTGACATGATTGTTTTTCCTTGATCGGGTTGCGATGAATCGGTGGGAGGAATGGGGGAGGAGGTTCGTCCGGGTGCGGGAATCCGGAGGCGGATCCCGGTCAGTCGACGATGGTGTTGACCAGTTCGCCGATGCCTTCGATGCCGGCGCGTACGCGGTCGCCCACTGCGAGCGAGCGTGGCGGGGTCATCGCAAAGCCCACTCCCGACGGCGTGCCGGTGGCGATGATGTCGCCCGGCTCCAGGGTGAGGCCTTTCGAGAGCTGCTCGATCACCTGCGAGACGTCGAACAGCATGTCGCTGGTGTTCGCCTTCTGGCGGAGTTCGTCGTTGACGAACAGGGTCAGTTCGAGTGCATTGGGATTGGCGATCACCGAGCGGTGTGCAACGACGGGACCGATGGGGCAGGTCGTGTCCAGGCCCTTGCCCTTGAACCACTGGCCGTGCAGGGCCTGCAGGTCGCGGGCCGTGATGTCGTTGACGATCGTGTATCCGAAGACGTGATCCAGCGCATCCTCGCGTCGGATGTCGGCGCCGCGCTTGCCGATGACGATGCCGAGCTCCACTTCATAGTCGAGCATCGCGGTGATGCCGGCATGGCGCTTCACCGACGCGCCGTGGCCGACCACCGTGGTCGGCGGCTTGCTGAAGAACTCGATGGCCTTGGGGAAGTCGTGCGGATCCCGGCCCCGGGCCAGGTTGCCTTCGATGATGTGTTCGCGGTAGTTTCGACCCACGCAGAAGACGTTCTTGCCGGGGCGGATGACCGGCGGGAGCAGTTCGGCCGTGGCCAGCGCCGTGACCGGGCTGCCCTGGGCGCTGCGCGCTGCGTCGACGAGCGCGGCCACGACTGCGATGGCATCGTCGCCGAGCCGGATCAGTGCGCCGACACTGGTCGGTGCGGCGGTGTCGCTCAGGCGGTGAGCCTGCTGCGACCACGCGCGGGTGAGATCGAGGATTCGTTCATTGTCGAGCAGGACCCCCAGGTGGGGCTCCGTTTGATGCTTGAACGTCAGGAATTTCATTGCTGCCCGTCTGCTCCATGGAAAGCCGGCAGGGCCGGCATTGACGCATGCGTTTCGAGCAAGCGGGCCGCCCGGATCTCCCTGCGAAGGTCCGGCAGCCCGCCTGTCTCTGGAAACTGGTTTTCCCTACGCGTCTGCAGGAGCGCTGTCGACCGGAGGCGTCCTGACACTCTGGTAAGGCAAAGTCAATCTAACATCAGGGGAGTCGGAATCAAATAGGTACATTCCGATAGTCACCCCGGCCCGGCAGCCTGCGCGATCGCCCCGGACAGCGCCCGGGCGTCGCGGGCGATGTCGGCCACGGCCCGGCCGGGCTGGCCGAAGACTGCGCTGATCACCGCCAGGGCATCGGCGCCGGCGGTGATGGCCTGCCCGGCATTGGTGGCATCGACGCCACCAATGCCGACGACGTTCCAGCCGCGTGCCTTCGCGCGTGTCAGCAGTTCGAGCGGGGCACGCACTGCGCCGGGCTTGATGCGCGAGCCGAACAGACTACCGAAGGCAAGATGGTCGGCGGCGCCGGCGTAGCGTTCGGCGCGCTCGAAGCTGTCGTAGCATGACACGCCGATGAGGGCGTGCGGGCCGAGCCGCGCGCGTGCCGCGAACGGATCGCCGTCGTCGCGTCCCAGGTGCACGCCGGCGGCCCCGGCGGCCAGCGCGGCGCCGACCGAATCGTTGACGATCAGCGGCACGCCGCGCGCCCGGCACAACCCGGCCAGCTGTCGGGCCTGCCGCTGGCGCTGCGCCGCGTCGGCGCTTTTGTTGCGATACTGGATGGCTTGCGCGCCGCCGTCGATTGCGGCGCCCACGGCCGCCATCAGCCAGGTGTCGTCATCGCTGTCGGGGGTGACGGCATACAGGCCGCGCAACGGGGTTCGGGCGGATACGGCCCTGTTGTCGGCAGACATCAGACGGACTCCTTGCGTTCATCGCAGCCTCGTCACCACTGGTCGGTGGCGGCCGGTGTGGCGGCATGGTTGGGGGTTAAGATCGTTTCGAAGCATAGCGGGTCGGTGCTTTCGGACGACCATGCTCGGGGATGGCCGACTTTCCGGAGGTTGGTGATGGGCAGCGCCCAGGGTGACGGGCACAGGAATTTCATGTGCCTGATCTGCGGATGGATCTACAGCGAGGCCGATGGCCTGCCCGATGAAGGGATTGCGCCGGGCACCCGCTGGGAGGACATCCCGATGAACTGGGCCTGCCCCGAGTGCGGCGCCCGCAAGGAAGACTTCGAGATGGTGGAGATTTGACCATGAGCCAGATCGGGAACCTGGCGGGCCTGAAAGTGCTCGTCATCGATGACAGCAACACGATCCGCCGCAGTGCCGAGATCTTCCTGAAGCAGTCCGGCTGCGAGGTGCTGCTGGCCGAGGACGGCTTCGATGCATTGTCCAAGATCGCCGATCACGAGCCGGACCTGATCTTCTGCGACATCCTGATGCCGCGCCTCGATGGTTACCAGACCTGTGCGCTGATCAAGAAGAGCCCGCGCTATCGGGACATTCCGGTGGTGATGTTGTCGAGCCGCGACGGGCTGTTCGACAAGGCCCGAGGTCGGATGGTGGGTTCGGAGCAATACCTGACCAAGCCGTTCACGAAGGATGCACTGATCCGGACCGTGGCCGA
>JBAYOD010000238.1:0-4574 GCA_041678445.1 Burkholderiaceae bacterium
ATGATGGTCAGGCCCAGCGGCAACTGCCAGTGGCGGGCGAAGTCGCCGAGCAGGGCGTCGGACTGGTAGACCTCCTGCAGCAGCGTGAAGACCAGCGCACCGAGCATCGCGCCGCGCAGATGGCCGATTCCGCCGAGGATGATCATCAGCAGGACGGCGCCGCTGTGATGCCAGCTCAGCATTTCCGGATTGACATAGCCGTCCTTGAGCGCGAACAGGAAACCGGCCAGGCCGGCGATGGCGCCCGAGAGCACGAAGGCGCCGAGCTTGTAGCCGTAGGTCGGAAAGCCGGCGGCGCGCATGCGCTGCTCGTTGACGCGGATTCCGGCCAGCGCCCGGCCGAAGCGGCTGCGCAGCATCACCGCCAACGCCCCGAACACGGCGACCAGTGTGACCAGCACGGCGTAGTAGAGCGTGCGGTCGTTGCCGAGGTCGAAGGGCTGCCAGCTGCCGATCGCGGCCTCGGGACGGAAGTCGAGATAGATGCCGTCGCTGCCGCCGCCCAGCGGCGTGTCGTGAAAGGCGAAATAGGCCATCTGCGTGAAGGCCAGGGTGATCATGATGAAGTAGATCCCGCGGGTGCGCAGCGACAGCGCGCCGACCGGCAGCGCATACAGGGCGGCGGCGCCAACCGAGGCCGGCAGGGCCAGCCACAGCGGGATCGGCCCGCTCATCGGGGTCAGCAGGGTGACGGTGAAGGCGCCGATGCCGAAGAAGGCGGCGTGGCCGAAGCAGACCAGGCCGGTCTGGCCGACCAGCAGTTCGAGGCTCAGCGCGAAGATCGCCAGGATCATGATCTTCATGGCGAGCCCGGTTTCGTAGGCGCCGGCGAAATGCGGGAAGGCCGCCAGGGCGGCGAAGGCCAGGATCACCGGCAGCGCGCGCGCGGCGCCGGCCGTTCCGTGCGACATGCCGTGCACAGGGGACGCCGCGGGGCTGGAAACACTCACATCGTCTCCGGGTCGGTCATGCGTTCATCGTGTCCAGGTCGGTAAAGCCGTGCTTCAGCCAGCGCGAAACAGGCCTTCGGGCTTCCACAGCAGCATCGCGGCCATCAGCAGGTAGACCGAAAGGCCGGCAATCGACGGGAACAGCACTTTACCGAAGGTGTCGACGAAGCCGACCAGCAGGGCTGCCACCAGGGCGCCCTTGATCGAGCCGATGCCGCCGATGACGACGACCACGAAGCAGATGATCAGGACCTGGCCGCCCATATTCGGGTAAACCGAACTGATCGGCGCCGCGATCATGCCGGCCAGCGCCGCGAGCGCAACCCCGATCGCGAACACGATCCGGTACAGCAGCCGGATGTCGACGCCCATGGCCCGCACCATCTCGCGGTTGCTCGCGCCGGCCCGGATCCGCATGCCGAGCCGGCTGCGCGCGAGCACGGCCCACATCGCCAGCGCGACGACGATGCAGACCGCCGAGATGAACAGCCGGTAGACCGGATAGGTCATCAGGCTGCCCAGCGCGATGCTGCCGCTCAGCCAGTCGGGGGCGGCGACCCCGTGCACGTCGTTGCCGACGATCAGGCTGCGCAGTTCCTCGAAGACCAGGATCAGGCCGTAGGTCATCAGGACCTGCTGCAGGTGTTCGCGTTCGTACAGGTAGCTGAAGAACAGCCATTCGAGCAGGTAGCCGAGCACGACCGACAGGGCGATTCCGATGACCAGCGTGGTGAAGAAGCCGCCGCCCAGCTGCTGCTCGACGACCGGCGCCAGCGCGTAGGCCATGTAGGCGCCGATCATGTAGAAGCTGCCGTGTGCCAGGTTGATCACGCCCATGATCCCGAAGATCAGCGTGAGACCCGAGGCAACGAGGAACAGCAGCAGCCCGTACTGGACGGCGTTCAGGCACTGGATCAGAAAGCTCGCGAGCGTCATGCCCGGCAGTCCCGCTCGATGGCTTACATCTTG
Organism: Burkholderiaceae bacterium; assembly: GCA_041678445.1. GTDB lineage: Bacteria > Pseudomonadota > Gammaproteobacteria > Burkholderiales > Burkholderiaceae_E > Zeimonas. The sequence continues at coordinate 1,920 of JBAYOD010000238.1, forward strand.
CAGCCGCGCGCCGGATCGGCCAGGGCCTTGATCGCGACGCCGGCCACCTTGTTCCCGGTGCCCTCGACCTTGCGCAGATAGATGTCCTGCACCGGATTGTGGGCCCGCGAGACGGTGAATGCTCCGCGCGGGCTGTCGATCGTTGCCGACCGGATCGCGGCGGCGATCTCGCCTTTCTTCGTCACGTCGCCGGCAACGGCTTGCAGGCCGACGGCCAGCATCTGGGCGGCGTCATAGCCCTGGACTGCGTAGACGTCGGGCTGCATCCCGAAGGCTTTCGCGTAGGCGCTGCGGAAGGCGTTGTCGCGGGCCGTGTCCAGGCCGTCGGCGTAATGCAGCGTGGTCGTCAGGCCCTGGGCTGCCTCGCCTTGCGCCTCCAGCGTACCGTCGGTGAGGAAGCCGGCGCCGTACAGCGGGATCGAGTCCTTCAGGCCGGCCGCGGCGTAGTCCCTGACGAACTTCACCGCGCCGCCCCCGGCGAAGAAAGTGTAGACGGCATCGGGCCTGGCGGCGGCGATCTCGGTCAGCAGCGCCTGGAACTCGACGTTGGGGAAGGGGACGAAGAGTTCGCGTACCACCTTGCCGCCGTTCTTCTCGAAGGCTTCCTTGAAGCCATTGACCGATTCCTCGCCGGCGGCGTACTTCCAGGTGATCGTGATCGCGTTCTTGTGTCCGTTCCTGGCCGCGACTTCACCCATCGCATAGGCCGGCTGCCAGTTCGAGAACGAGCTGCGGAAGACATTGGGCGCGCACAGCGGGCCGGTGACGGCGTCGGCGCCGGCATTGGGCACGATCATCAGCGTGTTGCTCTGGCGCGCGGCCCGGGCCATCGCCATGGCCACGCCCGAGTGCACGGTGCCGATCAGCACGTCGACGTTGTCGCGCTTGATCAGCCGGTTGACGTTGTCGGTGGCCTTGGACGGGTCGGATTCGTCGTCCACCTTCACGTACTGGATGTCGCGGCCGCCGAGCTTGCCGCCCTGCTCGTCGATGTACAGCTTGAAGCCGTTCTCGATGGCCGTGCCGAGCGCGGCATAGGTGCCGGTGAAGGGCAGCATCAGGCCGACCTTCAGGGCGTCGCCCTGGGCGAGCGCCGGCGCGGCGAGCAGCAGCGGGGTACAGGCCAGCGTGGCAAGGCCGTGGCGGATTCTCATCGGGGTGTCTCCTGTCCTGGATTGACGACGGATGGGCCGGCGGCCCGGGGTGCAATGATGCCTGCAATGAATTGCCGACAGGCAGTGATGACGGCTGCGGGCTGGTCGCGGTGGGGCGAGTGGCCGCAATCGGCGAGCTTCAGCAACCGGGTGGCGGGCAGAGCGTCGGCGATCCGGTCGATCTGGGCCATGGTTCCGTAGACGTCGTCGTGACCCTGGATGGCCAGTACCGGACAGTCGATCGCCGGCAGCAGTGCCTCGATGTTCCAGCTCCGGAAGGCTGGCGACAGCCAGGCGTCGTTCCAGCCCCAGAAGGCCGAGTCGGGATCGTCGTGGTAGCGGGCGAGCCGCTCGCGCAGGTCGGTGTCCAGGTAGGCCTGGCGGGCGGCGGCGATGCTGCGTATCGACAGCGCTTCGACGAACAGGTGGGGGGCGAGCACGATCACACCGGCGCACCGTCCTGGAAAGCTGGCGGCATGGATCAGCGCGATCGAGCCGCCGTCGCTGTGGCCCAGCAGCAGGTATCCGGATCCGGCTGGCCGCAGATCGAGGGCTTCGAGCAGCGCCGGCAGGTCTTCATGCGCCTGGTGGTGCATGAAGTCGGGCGCCCAGTGCAGATCGGGCGGGCGGGGCGTGGAGCGGCCATAGCCGGCCCGCGACCAGACCAGACCGCGCAGGCCCAGGGCCTCGCACAGCCGGGCCGGGAAGTCGCGCCACATCGCGACCGAGCCCAGGCCTTCGTGAAGGAAGACGACGACGGGACCGGTGCTTTCGGGCGCACCGACCCAGGCGTACTCGATGTCGAGCAGCCGGTCGCCGGAGCGGATCCGGACGGTCCGGGTCACGCCCGCAGCCTTTCGCGCTCGCGCAGGCGGAAACGCTGGATCTTGCCGGTGGCCGTCTTGGGCAGCTCGTCGACGAATTCGATCTGGCGCGGATACTTGTGCGGAGCGAGCCGGTCCTTGATGAAGCGCTTGAGTTCGTCGTCGAGGCCGGCTGCAGCACGGGCGGCGTCCTTGAGGACAACGAAGGCCTTGGTGCGGACCAGGCCGTGCGTGTCCTCGACTCCGATCACGGCGGCCTCGAGGACGGCCTCGTGCTGGACCAGGGTCGATTCGACTTCGAACGGCGAGACGTACTGGCCACTGACCTTCAGCATGTCGTCGGTGCGTCCGGCGTAGACGTAGTAGCCGTCAGGGTCGCGAAAGTACTTGTCGCCGCTCTTGGTCCAGGCACCGCGAAAGGTCTCGGCGCTCTGGCTGCGGTTGGTCCAGTACAGCAGGGCCGACGACGGCCCCGAGATGTACAGGTCGCCGACCCGGTCGGGCCCTTCGAGGACGTGACCGGTCTCGTCGCGCAGCTCGATCTCGTAGCCGGGTACCGGCTTGCCGGTGGTGCCGTAGCGAACGTCGTCGGGGCGGTTCGACAGGAAGATGTGCAGCATCTCGGTCGAGCCGATGCCGTCGATGACGTCGCAGCCGAAGTGGCTGCTGAAACGTTC
>JBAYOD010000239.1:0-4546 GCA_041678445.1 Burkholderiaceae bacterium
CCCGGGCGCTGGGCATCGGCCGTTCGGGCGCCAATGCGGCCGGGCGTGGCGGGGCCCGCGGATGAAAGCGATGCGGCGCCGCTTCCCATAATGGCTGCTGGCAAGGCGTAGCGTGCAGCTCGCCGTGCTCGCCGCCTTCATGTACGAACTGCCCGGGCTGGGCCGGGTGGTGACCGGCAATCTGGCGTCGAGCACCTGGTTCGGACAGCTCCAGCTCACCGACCCTTTCGTCGCCCTCCAGGCGCTGCTAGCGGGCCAGGCCCTGGGGGCGGCCGCGCTCATCGGCGCGCTGGTGGTCGCAGTGGCGTACGCGGCGTTGGGCGGCCGCCTCTACTGCGCCTGGATCTGCCCGATCAACCTGCTCACCGACCTGGCCCATTGGCTGCGCACCCGCCTCGGCGTTCGGCGCCATGTCCCGGTATCGCGACATGTCCGCTATGGCGTCCTGGGCGCCGCACTGTGCGCCTCGGCGGCTGGATCGACTCTGGCCTGGGAGATCGTGAATCCCATCACCCTGCTGCAGCGCGAACTGATGTTCGGTGTCAGCAGCGGCAGCTGGCTGCTGGTGGTGCTCTTCCTGTTCGACCTGCTGTACAGCCGGCGTGGCTGGTGCGGGCATCTCTGCCCCGTGGGGGCGTTCTATGCCCTGCTCGGACGGTTCGGACGGCTGCAGGTCAGTGCATCCGGGATGGGCGAACGGAGTGCGTCGGTGAGGGCCTGCCCCGAGCCGCAGGTGCTGGCACCGATCGTCTCGGGGCAGGCAGAGGCGGTGAGGTCGGGCGAGTGCATGCGCTGCGGCGCATGCATGGATGCCAACCCGTCGGCAGGCCTCGGGATGCGTGTCCGGATCGCGGCCCGGCCGCGCATCCCGCGTGCCTGAAGGTTCAGCCTTCCAGCTTCAGGCTGCCGCGCATCATCGACCAGTGGCCGGGGAAGGAGCAGAAGTAGGTGTATTTCTCGTCCTTGCCGAGCGCGCTCACCTGAAAGCTGACCGAAGCGCTCTCGCCGCCGCCGAGCAAGGGCGTGGCGGCGATCACGCGCGCGTCACCCTTCGCGATGAAGCTGTTCTCCGCGCCAGCCGCCACCCCGGCCTTGGCGATGCTCTCGACGTCGGCACTGCGGGCCAGCACCCAGTTGTGGCCCATGCCGGTCTTGGGCATGCGGCCGCGGTGCTGGAAATGAACGGTGAAGGTCTCGCAGCTCGACGGCACGGTGATGCTGCGTACGTCGAAGGTCATGGTGTCAGCGCTGCCGACGGTGGTCTCGCAGGTTTGTGCCTGCGCCACGACCGGCGTGAGCAGCAGGGGAAGCAGCAGTTTCAGGCGCATGACGTCTCCAGTCCAGGATGTGGGGGATTCCGTGAGGAATTCTGAAGACGCGCATTCGCGAGCCGTAGCAAGAATCGGCAGTACTTGTGTCGCGATGTCGAAAGCGTGGCGTGACCGGCCTGCCGTGGCGCCCTGTTGCCGGTTTATTGCATGCCCGGGGCGCGTCCGTGTGCAGAATGAAGTCTCGATACCGGGTCGTGGTCTCCTCCGCACACCGGTCATCGTCGGGGCCCTGCAGCGAGAGGCAGGATGCCGCCGTTCCCGTCATCGGCGATCCGCCTGAGTGGATCGCCGACTTTTTTAGCGCCTCATCGGGGCGCCTGTCCGGGTAGCAGACCCGTCTCAGTCTTCCAGGCGGTACTTGTCGTGACAGGCCTTGCAGTTCTTGCCGACTTCGCCGAAGGCGGTCTTCACGGCGGCGGCGTCACCGCTGGCGGCGACCTTGGCCAGTTCGTTTGCGGCGGCGTTGAAGTCACGCGCGATCTTGCCGACGTTGTCACCGTCGGTGAAGAACTCGGGCTTCACACGGGTCTTGACGTTGCCGATCGCCTTGTCGGTGCCCGGGCCATACAGGGCGCCCATGCCGGAGTTGGCGATGCCGGCGATGGCATTGGCGGCGGCGATGACCTGATCCTTGTTGTAGCTGCCTTCCAGGTTGGTCTTGATCTTGCTCATGTTCCAGCTCATGAACGAGTAGCCAGCCTGGCGATAGCGGATCTGGTCTTCGGGCTTGACCTGTGCGGAGGCCAGGGTCGTCAGGGACAGTGCGAGCACGCCGAGGGTGGCGCGGGCGATGGACTTCTTCATGTATTGCCTCGTGATTACGATGGATCGAAGGTCCGGGTTCAGGTTTCCGGACCGGTCTGTGACAGCGCCGACAGTGTACCGGTTCGCTCTCCGTTCAGTCATTGGTCATCGGATTGCCCGCCGTCGCCCGATCTGGGCGGGGTATCCGTCGCTATTCCGGCGACGGCGAAGGGCAGCGTTGGCCTACACTGGCGTCATCTTGGCGAAATTCAAGTTCATATTGGGAATCAGGAGACCGATGATGCGCCGCATGGCTGATACGCCAATCTGGGTCCGGCTCACCGCAGCCATCTGGCTCATGCTGGTGCTTGCCTGGGGGGGAATGATCGCCTGGGAAACCAAGGCGAGTCGTGACATGGCGATTGCGCAGGCCAAGGACTTCGCCGGTACGGTCAACGAGATGACCATGGCCGGCCTGACCGGCATGATGATCACCGGCACGGTCGGCCAGCGCGATGTCTTCCTCGACCAGATCAAGGAACTGTCGGTCGTGCACGACCTCAAGGTGATCCGCGGCGAAGCGGTGAGCACGATCTTCGGGCCCGGCAATGCGGGCGAGGTGGTCATGGATGAGGCCGAACGCCAGGCCATGGCTGACGGTAAATCGATGATGGTGCTCGAGCACAGCGCCGAGCACGGCGACTACCTGCGCGTCGTGATGCCCTCGCTGGCGTCGAAGAACTGGCTCGGCAAGGACTGCATCGCCTGCCACCAGGTCGCCGAGGGGACCCCGCTGGGGCTCGTCAGCATGCGCATCTCGCTCGACAAGGCCGAGGCCGCGGTGGCCGAGTTCCGCAACAAGAGCCTGCTGTTCGCCTTCCTCGTGTCCCTGCCCCTGCTGGGCTTCGTGTTCCTGTTCATCCGCCGTTTCGTGAGCCGGCCGCTCTCCTCCCTCGCAGGCAGCCTGTCCGAGATCGCCAAGGGTGAAGGTGATCTCACCCGCCGGCTCGAGCGCCGGGGCGAGGATGAGATCGGCCGCACGGCGGGTTCCTTCAACAACATGATGGGTACGATCGCCACGCTGGTGCGCCAGGTCGGCGATGCGGCCGGCGAAGTGACCGTGGCGGCGCAGAACCTGGCGAGTGGCGCCGCGGACCTGGCGATCCGCTCACACCGCCAGAACGACAGTTCGGTGACGGCGGCGGCGGCCGTCGAAACGATGATGGAGAACGTTACGCACATCGCCGACAGCACGGCCTCGGTGCGCGAGCGTTCGCACGAGAGCCTGCAGCGTTCGCGCGAAGGCCAGGAGAGCCTGCAGCGGCTGGTCGAGGGCGTCGGCCAGGTCGAGGCCGCGGTGCGCCAGATGGCGGGCACGGTCGGCGACTTCGTCCAGTCCACCGCCGCCATCACGCGCATGACGAGCGAGGTGCGCGAGATCGCCGAGCAGACCAACCTGCTGGCGCTCAATGCGGCGATCGAGGCCGCGCGTGCCGGCGAGCAGGGCCGCGGCTTTGCGGTGGTGGCGGACGAGGTGCGCAAGCTGGCGGAGAAGTCCGCCCGCTCGGCGGGCGAGATCGACGAGATCACGCGCGAGATCGGCCAGCGCTCGGATTCGGTGCAGGGTGCGATCAACAGTGGCCTGGAGCACCTCGAGTCGAGCCGCCGCGTCGCCGACGACGTGGCCCGTGTGCTGGTGACGGCCAATGCGCTGGTGGCCGAGGTGGGCGAGGGTCTGGACCGCATCGCGGCCGCGACCGCCGAGCAGCGCCGTTCCAGCGAGTCGGTGACCGCGAGCATCGACGACATCGCCGGCATGGCACGCGAGAACAACGTCGCCATCGAGCAGACGGTCAATGCGGCGCGCGAACTCGAACAACTCGCCCGCCGCATGCAGGAATCGGTGGCGCGCTTCCGCGTCTGAGACGGGGGCCGGCCGGCACCGTTCGCGGCCGGCCGGCCCGGATTTGCGGCTTACTCCAGCCGCAGCGGCACGAAGATGCGCGATTCGCCGCGCTGGATCAGCAGCGCGAAGCGCTTGCCGGAGGCTTCGACCAGGCTGCGGAACTGCGCGACGCTGGTCACCGCCTGGTTGTTGAGCGCAAGGATGATGTCGCCGCGCTGCAGGCCGGCACGGGCCGCCGGACCATCGACCCCTTCCACCACCAGTCCGCCGCGCAGGCGCAACTGGGCGGCCTCCTGAGACGTCAGGGGGCGCGCCGTCAGGCCGATGCCGGCATTCACGCTTTCGACCTGGCTCGGCGTCGGCGCGCTCGCGACGTTGTCCGCGGTCAGTTCGTCCAGCGTGGCCACGACGTCACGGCTGCGGCCGTCGCGCCACACTTCCATGCGGATGCGCGTGCCCGGGCGCTTCTCGCCGATCACGCGCGGCAGATCGGCCGAATCGCCGATGCGCTTGCCGTCCACGCCCAGCACCACGTCGCCGGCCTGCAGCCCGGCCTTCTCGGCCG
>JBAYOD010000240.1:0-4516 GCA_041678445.1 Burkholderiaceae bacterium
CTCGGTGATGCGACGCTGTCGGCGCCCGCGATGCCGAAGTCGGGTCACATGGCCAACCAGCACGGCAAGGCGGCAGCAGCGGCGATCGTCGAGATCCTCAGCGGGCGCACGCCCGAGCCGCAGATGATGGCCAACACCTGCTACAGCTTCGTCGACGACAAGCGGGTCGTCCACGTCGCGTCCGTGCATCGCTGGTCGCCCGAGAAGAAGACCATCGAGCCGGTGCAGGGGTCGGGCGGCCTGTCGGCCGAGGCGACCATGCTCGAAGGCGATTACGCCAACTCGTGGGCTCGCAACATCTGGAGTGACATGCTCACATGACCCACGGCGAGTCGACTTGAGTCCGGTCACCCGGTCCGGCCTCCGGATGCCGCGTTCGCCAGGCACGTTGCTTGCGCTGATCGCGGCATTCGCATTGGCCGCAGTGGCCCTGGCTGTCGTGCTGCAATACGGCTTCGACATGCAGCCCTGCGCCTGGTGCAGCTTCCAGCGCGTGCTGTTCATTGCGGTCGCCCTGGCGGCGCTGCTGGCGCGCGCCCTGCAGCGGGTGCGGCCGGCCCATCTGGCTGCCGTGGCGCTGACCGTGCTGCTGGCGGCCGGCGGCGTCTGGGCGGCGCTGCACCATCCGCTCGTCGCGGCACCGGCCGAGTCCTGCGTCTACACCTTCGCCGACCGCTTCCTGATACGCTCCGGGCTCGACTGGTACCTGCCCTGGCTGTTCGAGGCCCGGGCCTCGTGCGCCGAAGCCAACGCGCCGCTGCTCGGGCTGCCGTTCGCGGCCTGGAGTGCGGCACTCTTCCTCATTCTCGGTGCCATGGCGCTCGCCGCCTTGCGCACCGGACCGCGCAACTGACGTGAACACGCTCGAAAGACTCAGGCAATGGACTACGGTGGTCGCCGACACCGGTGACTTCAATGCAATGCGCGCCTACGCGCCGCGCGATGCAACGACGAACCCCTCGCTGATCGTCAAGGCGCTGGCCAAGCCCGAATACCGCGCCCTGGTCGACGAGACGGTGGCTGCCCACCGCGGCGAGCCGGTCTCGGCGCTGTGCGATCGCCTGCTCGTGCGCTTCGGCTGCGAGATCCTGGCCATCGTGCCCGGCCGCGTGTCCACCGAGGTCGACGCGCGGCTGTCCTTCGATACCGATGCGACGGTGGCCAAGGCGCGCACGCTGATCAACCATTACGAAGCGGCGGGAGTCGGGCGCGACCGGGTGCTGATCAAGATCGCCTCGACCTGGGAAGGCATCCGCGCAGCCGAGCGGCTCGAGCGCGAGGGGATCCACTGCAACCTGACCCTGCTGTTCTCCTTCGTCCAGGCGGTGGCCTGTGCCGAGGCGGGTGTGACGCTGATCTCGCCCTTCGTCGGCCGGATCCTCGACTGGTACCGCAAGCGCGACGGCGTCGACTTCGCCGCCGAAGACGATCCGGGCGTGCTGTCGGTACGCCGCATTTATGCCTACTTCAAGAAGTTCGGCTACCCCACCGAGGTCATGGGGGCGAGTTTTCGCTCGACCGCTCAGGTGCTGGCGCTGGCCGGCTGCGATCTGCTGACGATCAGCCCCGAACTGCTTGAAGCGTTGCGGGCCTCGCAGCAGCCGATCGAACGCCGGCTCGATCCGGCCGCGGCGGCGCAGCAGCCGATCGCGCGCGAACACTTCGACGAGCAGCGCTTCCGCTTCGAACTCAACGAAGACGCGATGGCGTCGGAAAAACTCGGCGAGGGGATCCGCGTGTTCGTGGTCGACGTGCGCCGGCTCGAAGCGATGGTCAGCGAAGCGCGGGCGGGCTGAGCCGAATCGGGTCGAGCACAGGCGGTCAGGCGACCCGGCGACCCGGACCCGCGATCCGCTACCAGAGTCCCAGCGCAAGCCCGGCGGCCAGCGTTGCCCCGAGCTCGGCTGCCCGTGCGCGTTCGGCGGTGTCGACCGTCTTCGGCGCCAGGATCGCCTCGGGCGTCTGGGCGCCGGTGATCACCAGCAGCGGATCGGCCACTTCGCGCAGCCGCCAGCCCGCCGAGAAGCGGGCCAGCTGTCGCAGGCTGCCCTGACCGTCGGAACCGGCGCAGACGATCGCGGCAAAGGGCCGGCCGTTGATCCGGTCGAGCACCGGATACCAGCAGCGGTCGAAGAAGTCCTTCATCATCCCGGCCATCGACGCAAGGTTCTCCGGGGTCGCGACAAGCAGCGCCGCAGCGCCGAGCACGTCGTCGGGGCCGGCCTGGTCGGCACGCCGGAGGATCACTTCGACCGCCGCGCTTTCGCCGGCCTCGTCCAATGCCTCGCGGGCACCCGCCGCGGCCGCCTCGGCAAGCTGGCGGGTCGCGCCGGTCATCGACCACCAGACGATCAGCAGGCGCTTCACCGGGGGGCGGGTCATCGGGGTCGCGTGCCGCGGTCGGGTCGCCGAGCCGGTTGCGCGTTGCCGGCTCAGAGCGTGCCGGTGCTGCCGAAACCGCCGCCGCCGCGGGCGCTGGCCACGAAGTCGTCGACCACGTTCAGTTCGACCTGGACCACGGGCACGACGACCATCTGGGCGATGCGGTCCATCGGCGCGATCGTGAACGGCTGCTGGCCGCGGTTCCAGCATGACACCATCAGCGGACCCTGGTAGTCGGAGTCGATCAGGCCGACCAGGTTGCCGAGCACGATGCCGTGCCGGGTGGCGAGCCCCGAGCGCGGCAGGACAACGGCCGCATAGCCCGGGTGGCCCAGGTGGATGGCCAGTCCGGTCGGGATCAGCGAAGCGTCACCGGGCGCCAGCGTCAGGGCTTCGTCGAGACAGGCGCGCAGGTCGAGGCCGGCGCTGCCGGCGGTTGCATAGTGGGGCAGTTGTCCGTTGAGCCGCGGGTCGAGAATCTTGACGTCCAGTCGCATCGTGCCTGCCTGAGTCGGGGTCGGGGTGCAGAAACCCCGGTCGGGGCGGAGAGGCCGGGGCGGAGAAAACGCCAGATGATACGGCAATGCGTCGCCATGCCTCGGCCGGGCGGTTCAGCCGGGGGCGTCCAGCCGCGCGGCGATCTCGGCGACCAGTTCGGCGGCCAGGCTGTCCTTGCTGGCGCGCGGCAGCCGGCGGGTGCTCCGGGCGTCGATCAGCAGCAGTTCGTTTTCGTCGCGCCCGAAGGTTTCGTGGCCGATGTTGCCCACCAGCAGCGGCACGCCCTTGCGCTCACGCTTGGCCGCGCCATTGGCTTCGAGGTCTTCGCTCTCGGCGGCGAAACCCACGCAGTAGGGCGCGTCGGGGCGGCGCGCGACGGTGGCCAGGATGTCCGGGTTCTGAGTGAACTCCAGTGCCGGCGGCCTGCCATCGTCGGTCTTCTTCAGCTTGCTGTCACTGTAGTTGACGACCCGCCAGTCGGCGACCGCGGCGACCGCGATGAAGACGTCGAAGCGGCTCGCGTCGAGCGCGGCGCCAACGGCGCGTGCCATCTGCTCGGCCGTGGTGACGTCGATCCGTACCGCGTCGAGCGGGGTCGGCTGTGCGCTGGGGCCGGCGACGACCACGACTTCTGCGCCTGCCTGCCGGCAGGCCCGGGCGAGCGCGAAGCCCATCCGCCCCGAGGACAGGTTGGTGATGCCGCGCACCGGGTCGATCGGTTCGAAGGTCGGGCCGGCGGTGAGCAGCACGCGGCGCCCGGCAAGACGCTTCGGCACGAAGAAGGCCTGCATCCGCTCGGCCAGTTCCTCCGCCTCGAGCATGCGTCCGTCGCCGGTTTCGCCGCAGGCCTGGTCGCCCGAGCCCGGGCCGAAGACGGTGACGCCGTCGTCGCGCAGCCGGGCGACATTGCGCCGGGTGGCCGGATGCATCCACATCTGCAGGTTCATTGCCGGCGCGACCACCAGCGGGCAGTTGCGTGCCAGGCACAGCGTGGCCAGCAGGTCGTCGCACAGGCCATTGGCCAGCTTGGCGAGGAAGTCGGCGCTGGCCGGCGCGATCAGGATGGCGTCGGCCTGGCGCGACAGCTCGATGTGCGGCATGCCGTTGTCGATCCGCTGGTCCCACTGGTCGGTGAAGACTGGCTGCCCGGTCAGCGCCTGGAAGGTGGCGACGCCGACGAAGTGGGTGGCCGCCTCAGTGAGCACGGGCTGCACCGTGGCGCCGCGCCGCTGCAGCTCGCGCGCCAGGTAGGCGGCCTTGAATGCCGCCACGCCGCCCGTGACGCCGAGCAGGATACGTTTGCCTTCGAGCCCCATGCCGCTGTATAGCACAATCCGGACCGGCTTCCGTGGCGCGGCCAGGCGCCGTGATTCACTGCGGCTTCGCGTTCGAGCGCCTGGGGCAGCCAAGGTGCGGGGGGCTTGGCCTGGCCGGCGCCGGGTGCCTGGCCCCGCTGTGCGGGGCTGCCCTCGGTGCTCGGGTTCCTGGCTGCGCGGCGTGACTCGCTGCGCTCCCGCCGCTTGCGCGTCGCTCGCTGCGCTCAGACAGGACGCCGCGAGAATGAGGGTGGAGTCGCGCTGCGCGCGACAGCCAGGAACCCTGTGCGCCTCGGCTGCGCACAAGGCGCCAGCCAGGC
>JBAYOD010000241.1:0-4507 GCA_041678445.1 Burkholderiaceae bacterium
ACACAGGCGCTCGACGAAGCCAACGACCCGGCAACGCAGTGGATTTCGAACGAGACCGTCAAGATCGAAAGCGCCAAGCGCCGGGCAGCTTGGCGCAAGCGCGCGGCGAGTTAGCCGGGGCGGTCGTTGATCGTCGTTTGGTTGCCGTCGGCAAATCGAGATCGCTTCGAGCAACTCGATTACATTGCCCGGGACAGCCCGCAGGCGGCAGCCAACCAGGACGAAGAAATCGAGCGCCAGGTCGACATGCTCGTGCAGTACCCGAAAATGGGCCGACCGGGGCGGGTCAAGGGAACCCGCGAGTTGGTCGTTCGTGGCACGCCTTTCATCATCGTCTACCGCCTCAAAGGCGCTCAGCGCGTCGAGATCCTTCGACTGAAGCACGGCTCACAACAGTGGCCGCCGGTTCGCTCAAGGTGAGAGAGGATGGCGGCGGCGCTCAACCGGCCGGCGGGCCGATTTGGGCCGGAAGGCCTTGCAGACGGCTTCGTGAGTCTCGATGTACGGGGCGCCGATCAGGTCCAGGCAGTAGGGCACGGCCGCGAAAATCCCCGGCACCTGCTGGCGGCCGTCATCGTCCCTGAGTCCTTCCAGGGTTTCGCGGATCGCTTTCGGCTGGCCGGGCAGGTTGATGATCAGCGCCGAGCCGCGAATGACCGCCACCTGGCGTGACAGGATCGCGGTGGGGACGAAGTTCAGGCTGATCTGACGCATCTGTTCGCCAAAGCCCGGCATTTCGCGCTCGCCGACGGCGAGCGTTGCGTCGGGTGTCAGGTCGCGTCGTGCCGGGCCCGTGCCGCCGGTGGTCAGGACCAGTTGGCAGCCTTCGTCGTCGACCAGCTCGATCAGCGTCTGCTCGATGACCGACCGGTCGTCGGGGATCAGCCGCACGACGGCCTGCCAGGGCGAGGCGAGTGCCATGCCCAGCCAGTCCTGCAGGGCCGGAATGCCCTCGTCGCGATAGACCCCTTGCGAGGCCCGGTCGCTGACCGAGACCAGACCGATGCGCAGTGCGCTGCTCATCGCAGACTCCTGTCGGGTGGGCTGCCTCGGTCGGCTTCGCCGGCGTCGAACTGGTTCGCAGCGCCGTCGGCGGCGGCGGTAAGGGTCGCGTGCAGTTTGCGGTACAGCTGGCGGAAGGAACGGCCGGGTACACCGGCAGCCTGTTCGGCACGCACGGCGGCGACCAGGGTTTCGATGGCGGCGCGAGTGTCCGGAAACTCGGCGTACCAGTTTGCCAGCACGCGTTCGTCGGCCAGCATCCGCTCGCGCCAGCGCTCCGCGGCATGCTGGATGGCGACCGCGGCCCGATGTTCGTGGCCTTCATCGTCGAGCGCGGCACGGATGGCTTCGCCGTCGGCTTCGCGCATCAGCTTGCCGATCAACTGGAGCTGGCGGCGGCGTGCTTCGTGGCTGCGCAGGTCGCGGGCAGTGCGTACGGCGTCGATCAGGGTTTCGCCGACTGGCAGGCGCACCAGCACGTCGTCGCGCAGCGTGGTCAGGCGCTCGCCGAGTGCCTGCAAGGCATGGGCGTCGCGCTTGCGTCGGGTCTTGCTCGGACGTTCGGCTGCGTCGATGGCCCCGGTGGGCGGGGCTGGATCGCCGGAAGTGTCGCGGTGGTGTCGTCTCGGTGCGGGCATGGGCGCTGCTATGATAACCGGCTGTCAACGGCCCAAGTGGTCTCAGGGATTCGCCAGCGATGTTCGAACACAATCCGTCCCGCCTCAGCGAACTGGCTGCCATGGCGCTCGAGCGCGCCCACAATGGCGGAGCATCGGCGGCGTCGGCCGAGGTTTCCGAGAGCAGCGGCCTGGCGGTGAACGTCCGCAAGGGCCGGATCGAGACGATCGAGCAGACCCGCGACAAGGGGCTGGGAATCACCGTCTACTTCGGCACCCGGCGCGGGCATGCCAGCACCAGCGATTTCTCGGAGGCTTCGGTTGCGGAAACCGTGGCCGCCGCCTGCGACATCGCCCGCTACACGGCCGAGGATCCGTTTGCCGGCTTGCCCGATCCCGAGGTGCTGGCCCGCGACTGGCAGGATCCGAAAGTCTTCCATGCCTGGTCGATCCCGGTCGATCGTGCCGTCGAACTGGCCTGCACCGCCGAGGCGGCCGCCTTCGACACCAGCCCGATGATCCGTAATTCGGAAGGCGCCTCGGTCAATGTCCGGCACGGGCACTTCGTGACCGCAAATTCGCTGGGTTTCGAAGGCGGCTACCGTTACAGCCGGCACTCGATCGGTGTGGCACCGATCGCCCGGCGCGGCCGCGACATGCAGCGCGACGACTGGTATTCGTCGAATTGCAACCCGCGCCGGCTTGCCGATCCGCAGGCGATCGGGCGGTATGCGGCCGAGCGGGCCCTGTCGCGGCTGGGTGCGCGGCGGCTGAGCACGCAACGTGTGCCGGTGCTGTTCGAAGCCCCGCTGGCCTGCGGGCTGCTGGGGCATCTGGTGCAGGCCACCAGCGGCGGCGCCCTGTATCGCAAGACCAGTTTTCTCGTCGATTCATTGGGCCAGACCTTGTTCCCGGAAGACATCGACGTCATCGAGGACCCGATGCTGCCCGGGGAAGCCGGCAGTTCGCCGTTCGACGGCGAGGGGGTGGTCACCCAACGCCGCAAGGTCGTCGAGGCGGGTGTGCTGCAGGGCTACTTCCTGTCGACTTACTCGGCGCGCAAGCTCGGCATGCAGACCACCGGCAATGCCGGCGGTTCGCACAACCTGCGGCTGGCAAGCCGTCGAACGCGGCGCGGCGATTCGCTCGAAGCAATGCTCGCACGGCTCGGCACGGGCCTGTTCGTCACCGATCTGATGGGGCAGGGCGTCAACTACGTGACCGGCGACTATTCGCGTGGCGCCGCGGGTTTCTGGGTCGAGAACGGGAAGATCGCCTATCCGGTCGAAGAGATCACGATTGCCGGCAATCTGCGGCAGATGTTCAGCGACATCCGCGCGGTGGGTGCCGACGAGATCGTGCGGGGCAGCAAGCGCGCCGGTTCGGTGCTGATCGCGGAAATGGCGATCGCCGGCAGTTAGTGACGGGGGTTCGGGCCGGGCGGCCAGGCCCCCCAGGCCGGTGGGCGGGTGCTCAGTACACCCAGCCGGCGACGATTTCGGCGATGTCCTGGGCGCGCGGCTGCTGGTTTGCCGCCGGCATTTCCCGGATCACCGGGTCGAGTTCATCGAGCAGCGCTTCGAGCGTGGCGACCGCTTCGGCGGTTGCGATGTCGGTGGCTGTACCGTCGAGAGGCAGCGCATCGCTGGCCGCAGCGCCGGCCAGAGCAGGCCCGTGTGGCGGTTCGCGCAGCAGGTCTTCCGCGTGGCGGACCAGGGTCAGATAGCGGTGGAGCGTGCGGCGGTCGTTCATCGATCGGTCCGGAGGCATCAGGCTGATCCTGCTGCCCGGGGCGCTGCTTGCCAAGGTAAAGTTTCACGGCGGCGGCACGGTGGTCGCCGAGTGAGACCCCCGGGTAAGACCCCCGGGGTGAGATGCCCCGGTTTTCTCGGGTTGTTGATGGCGGACAAGGGATGAGCAAGGCATTCACGAAGGAAGACGCGGACGTCGACGACGATCCGGATCTCGAGGACACGACCCCTTTGCCGCCGGGCGGGCGCAACTACATGACGCCGGCTGGCCATGCCCGGATGAAGGAGGAACTGCTGCAACTGCTCGATGTGGAGCGCCCCGCGGTGGTCCAGGTGGTGTCGTGGGCGGCGTCGAACGGTGACCGCTCGGAGAACGGTGACTATCTGTACGGCAAGAAGCGGCTGCGCGAGATCGACCGGCGCATTCGCTTCCTGACCCGGCGGCTGGATCGGGCCGAGGTGGTCGATCCGGGCTTGCAGCAAGGTCTCGAGCAGGTCTTCTTCGGCGCAACCGTGAGCTATCTGCGCCGTCCGGCTGGCAGCGCACCGGGCGCGGCCGACAGCGAGGAGAGCGTGAGCATCGTCGGGATCGACGAGGTCGATCCGGCACGGCGACGGGTCAGCTGGATCTCGCCGGTTGCCC
The DNA here is from genome assembly GCA_041678445.1 of Burkholderiaceae bacterium. Classification (GTDB taxonomy): domain Bacteria; phylum Pseudomonadota; class Gammaproteobacteria; order Burkholderiales; family Burkholderiaceae_E; genus Zeimonas. The sequence goes on from JBAYOD010000241.1 coordinate 4,014, forward strand.
GGGCGCTGACCCGGGCGCGCGAGGGCGACGTGGTCAAGCTGCGCACGCCGGCGGGCGTCGACGAACTCGAGGTGATCGAGATCCGGTACGACCCGCTCGACTGATTGCAGGCGGCGCTCGGTATTAATATGGTGTGTCTGTTTCCTGAACGCACAACCAAGGACCAACTGAATCGTTACCTGGGGCGGCTTGAGCAAGGAAAAGCATGGCTTTTGACCGGTGCGCGATAAGCCCCGTCCTTCAGGGCGGGGAAGGATAGCGCGGACGCCGTAGGCGTCCTTTGGGGCGATTCAATGTGGCGTTTGCTGCTGCTCGATGTTTGGCCGACGATCTGGATAGGTGCGCCGCCGCAGCTACCGGCGAAACAGGAGGGCGACCACCATGCGCCGCTCCATAGCTTCTTGCGGATGCCTGGATCGTTCACCAGCAAGTGAACATGATCGTCCTCGCCGTCGAACGCCACCAGTTCAGCCTCGAAGTCGGAGCAGACACTG
>JBAYOD010000242.1:0-4493 GCA_041678445.1 Burkholderiaceae bacterium
CGGCTGCGGCTGCGCGCCTGAAGCCATGGCCGACGGGCTGCTCGCTGCCATCCTGTACGCCACCGTCGTGGCGGGCACGCCGCTGCTGATCGCGGCGCTTGGCGAGCTGATCACCGAGCGGGCCGGTGTGCTCAATCTCGGCGTCGAAGGCATGATGGCGGTCGGCGCGATGGTCGGCTTCGCCGCTGCACACACGACCGGCAGTGCGGCGGCCGGGGTCGCGGCCGGCTTCGTCGGCGGCGCCGCGATGGCCGCGATCTTCGCGCTGCTGGTCCTGACGCTGCTGGCCAATCAGGTGGCCTCGGGCCTGGCGCTGGCGATCTTCGGCGTCGGACTGGCGGCCTTCGCCGGCAAGGCCTGGGAGGCCGAATCGCTGTCGGCCGTGCCGGTCTGGCGGGTGCCGCTGCTGGCCGACCTGCCGGTGCTCGGTCCGGCGCTGTTCGCCCACCAGTGGCTGGTCTACCTGTCATGGGGATTGCTGGCGGCCGTCGTCTGGTTCCTCACGCGCAGCCGCACTGGCCTGGCCCTGCGGGCGGTCGGCGAATCGCCGGCGGCGGCGCATGCGATCGGCCATCCGGTACTGCGGATCCGCTGGCTGGCGACCCTGTTCGGCGGGGCGATGGCCGGCTTGGCGGGCGCCTTCCTGTCGATCTTCCACACCCCGCTGTGGGCCGAAGGCATGGTCGCGGGCAAGGGCTGGATTGCGCTGGCGCTGGTCGTGTTCGCTACCTGGCGGCCGCTGCGGGCGGCGCTGGGCGCCTATCTGTTCGGCGGCGTCATGGTCGCGCAGTTGTTTGTCCAGGGGTCGGGGCTGCGTGTCGAGCTGCCGGCGCAGTTCCTCGGTGCGCTGCCCTATCTGGCCACGATCGGGGTCCTCGTGGCAATCTCGCGCAACCGGCAGGCGTTGCGGCTCGATGCGCCGGCGTCGCTTGGCCAGCCCTGGCATGCGGAGCGCTGATGAACGATGGCAAGAAAAAGGAACAGGATATGAACCGACGCAGGACCTCGCTCAAACTGATGGCGGCCACGACCGCAGCGGCTGCCGTGCCGACCTGGGCACGCGCACAGGCCGAGGCACCGCTGAGCATCGGCTTCGTCTACGTGAGCCCGATCGGCGACGCCGGCTGGACTTTCCAGCACGAATCGGGGCGGCGCGAGCTGGTCGCGAGCTTCGGCGACCGGATTGCGACCCGCTTCGTCGAGAGTGTGCCCGAAGGGCCGGATGCCGAGCGGGTGATTCGCGAGATGGCGCAAAGCGGCGCCCGGATCGTCTTCGCCACCAGCTTCGGCTACATGAATTATGTCGAACGGGTGGCGCGCAGCTTCCCCGGAACGGCCTTCCTGCATGCCACCGGCTACAAGACCAGCCGCAACCTGGGCGTCTACAACGGTCGCTTCTACGAGGGCCGCTACCTGAACGGCGTGATCGCCGGCAGCATGAGCAAGACCGGCGTTCTCGGCTATGTCGGAGCCTTTCCGATTCCGGAGGTGCTGCAGGGAATCAATGCGTTCACGCGCGGTGCGCGCAGCGTCAATCCGAAGATCGAAGTCCGCGTGATCTGGGTGAACTCGTGGTACGACCCGGGCCGGGAGCGCGAAGCGGCCAACACGCTGATGTCGCAGAACGCCGACATCGTGACCCACCACACCGATTCGACCGCCGTCGTGCAGGCTGCCGAGGAGCGCGGCAAGTGGGCTTTCGGCTACCACTCCGACATGTCGAAATACGGCCCGAACGCCCAGCTCAGCGCGACCACCCACCATTGGGGCGCGTTCTACCGACACACGGTCGAGGCGGTCATGGCCGGCAACTGGACACCGCCGCGGCTCTGGGGCGGCATGAAGGACGGCGTGATCCGGATCGCGCCGATCAACCCGGTCGTGCCCGCGGAAGTGCGCGCGCGTGTCGATGAACTGGCCGCCGGCATCATCGCCGGCAGCGTCCATCCGTTCGAGGGGCCGGTCATCGACCAGGACGGCAAGTCCCGTCACGACAGCGGGCCGATGGACGACGACACCCTGGGCCGGATGGACTACTACGTCGAGGGGGTGGCGAGCCGGCTGCCCAGGCGCTGAGCCGACCGGATGGCGATCCGGGCTTTCCGGGGCGAGCTGGTCGATTTCGCCGACGGTCCGGCCGGGGCAGGCGAGCCCGTCTGCCGGCATGTTCCGGACGGTCTGCTGATCGTCCGGGACGGTCGTGTCGACGCGGCCGGACCCTTCGCGGCGCTGCGCCCCGGCCTGCCTGCCGACCTGCCCATCGAGGACTGGCGCGGCCATCTCCTGATGCCGGGGCTGATCGACGTCCACATCCACTACCCGCAGACCGATGTCATCGCGTCACCGGCTGCCGGCCTGCTCGACTGGCTCGAGCGCCACACCTATCCGCATGAGCGCCGCTTTGCCGATCCGGTGCACGCCGCCGAGGTGGCCGGGGCATTCCTGGACGAGTTGTTGCGCAACGGCACGACGACCGCCATGGTCTGGTGCACCGTTCATGTCGCGTCGGTCGACGCGCTGATGTCGGCCGCCCGGGCGCGCGGCATGCGGCTGATCGCCGGCAAGGTCCTGATGGATCGCAATGCCCCGGCCGGGCTGTGTGATACGGCGGCGTCCGGCGAGGCCGACAGCCGGACGCTGATCCGGCGCTGGCATGGTTCCGGCCGGCTCGGCTATGCAGTGACACCGCGCTTTGCCGCCACGTCGACACCGGCGCAACTGACCAGTTGTGCCCGCCTGCTCGATGAGTGCCCGGACATCTGGCTGCAGTCGCACCTGGCGGAGAACCGTGATGAACTGCGTTGGATCGCCGAGCTGTTTCCGCAGGCGCGCAGCTACACCGATATCTATGACGGCTTCGGCCTGCTGCGTCCCCGGACGCTGTGGGGGCACGGCATCCACCTCGACGACACCGACCGTCTCCGGCTCGCCGACTGCGGGGCGGCGATCGCCTTCTGTCCCAGCTCCAACCTGTTTCTGGGCAGCGGTCTGTTCGATGCCGCTGCCGCGGATCGCTGCGGGTTGCGCTATACACCGGCCACCGACGTTGGTGGCGGCACCAGCTTCTCGATGCTGCGCACCCTGGCGGCCGCGCACGACGTGCTGCGGCTGCAGGGCCAGGCGCTCAGCGCCCCCCGCGCGTTCTGGCTGGCTACCCGCGGCGCAGCCCGGGTGCTGGCCCTGGATGACCGGATCGGCAGCTTCACGGCGGGCTGCGAGGCCGATTTCATCGCCATCGATCCGGCTGCCACCCCCTTGCTCGCCCGCCGCTGCGCGCAGGCCGACGACCTCGCCGAGCGCCTGTTCGCCCTGATGACGCTGGGCGACGACCGGGCCGTGGCTGCCGTGTGGCTGGCGGGTGAGCGGGCCGGGCCATCCGGATCGGCCCGGCAGGCGAGTTCGACCGGACCACGACCAGACTGAAGGAGGGGATTCATGTACTACGAACCCGGCGCGACGCCGCATGGGCTGCCGCACGACCCGTTCAAGTCTTGCGTGGTGCCACGACCGATCGGCTGGATCTCGACGGTCGATGCCCGGGGGCGCGACAATCTCGCGCCGTTCAGCCAGTTCCAGAACGTCACCTTCGATCCGCCGATCGTGATGTTCGCCGCCAACCAGGACACGCTGGGCGGGCGCAAGGATACGGTGCGCAACGTCGAGCAAAGTGGCGAGTTCGTCTGGAACCTGGCGACCTACGCGCTGCGCGAGGCCGTCAACATCAGCGCCGAGGAACTGCCGCCCGAGGTCGATGAGTTCGAGCGCGCCGGCCTGGCCAAGCTGCCCTCGCGCCGGGTGCGCCCGGCCCGGGTGGCCGCTTCGCCGATCCACTTCGAATGCGTCTACCTGAACACCTTGCGCTTTCCGGGCACCCCGCCGATGGGCAGCGCCGATGTCGTGTTCGGGCGGGTCGTCGCGATCCACATCGACGACGCCGTGATCGACGCACAGGGCCTGGTCGACGTGCTGAAGATCCAGCCACTGGCGCGGATGGGCTACTTCGACTACAGCTACGTCGACAATCGCTTCCAGATGATCATTCCGGGCGGCAACCGCGCGCTGCTGGCCGGGCTGGAGGGCGCGCCGCGCGATCAGGACCCGCCGGACGGGCCCGGCGGCGGCGCCTCGCGCTTCTTCGCACCGAACGGATAGGCGCTGCCCGCCTGGCCCGGCTGCGCCGGAATCCGCAGCGACAGCAGCATCGTCACCGCCAGCACGGTGATGGTGACCCCGAGCGACCAGGCGACCGGAATCTTGTAGACGTCGATCAGCAGCATCTTCGTACCGATGAAGACCAGCACGAGCGCCAGCCCGTAGGACAGCAGGTGGAAGCGCTCGTGCACCCCGGCCAGCAGGAAGTACATCGCGCGCAGCCCGAGCACCGCGAACACGTTCGAGGTCAGCACGATGAACGGGTCGAGGGTGATCGCGAAGATCGCCGGAATCGAATCGACCGCGAACACGGCGTCGACGACGCCGATCAGCAGGATGAC
>JBAYOD010000243.1:0-4489 GCA_041678445.1 Burkholderiaceae bacterium
CATTCGCAGTACCTGCGCCGGCTGCTGCTCAACGATGACCTCAGCGAAGGCCGCTACCCGGTCGACGGGCGACCGGTGTCACTGGGCAACCTGCGCCTGCCGGTCTTCATGGTCGGCACCACCACCGACCACGTCGCGCCCTGGCGCTCGGTGCACAAGCTCCATTATCTTTCTCCGGCGGAGATCACCTTCACACTGACCAGCGGCGGACACAACGCCGGCATCGTCAACCCGCCGAAGCCCGATTCGAGGCGACGCTACCAGATCCTGCGCCGCGAAGCCGACGGCGCCTACATCGCGCCCGACCACTGGCTCGAAGCCGCGCCCACCCATGCCGGCTCCTGGTGGCCGGCATGGCAGCAGTGGCTTGCCGAGCGCTCCGGCAACAAGGTGAAGCCGCCGCGCATCGGCGCGACGAAGTACCCGACCATCGAAGCGGCGCCGGGGCAGTACGTGCTGGAGCGCTGAACGCGCGTTACCCCGGCGCGGCCGGTCATGAAGGGCACGACCCTGCAGACCGGCACGCCTTCCACTCCCGCAAAGCGCATTCCACGAGCCCCGGTGCCGTTCCGTCGCACCGCGCTCGAATACGGCCGCCCGGACGCGGAGCATTGCCTCACCGCATCGATTCGCTCCGTCCCGGAGGCGTCCATGACACCACTGATCGCCGTTCACGCCGGCTTCGCCCTCGCTGCCCTCGTTCTTGGCCCGTTCGCCCTGTGGACACGCCTGGGCGCAAGACAGCGCCCTCGCTGGCACCGCCGGGCCGGCTATGCCTGGATCGCCTGCATGATCATCGCCGCCGCCAGCGCCGTCTTCATCCATGGCTCCGACGACCTGCCCAGGCTCGCCGGCTTCAGTCCGCTCCACCTGCTGGTGCCGTTCACCCTGCTCATGCTCTGGCTGGCGTTCGCCTTCCTGCGGCGCGGCCAGATCCGCGGCCACCGCCTGACGATGCTGGGCCTGTACTTCGGCGCGTGCGTGACCGCCGGCGCCTTCGCCCTGCTGCCCGACCGCCTGCTGGGCGGCCTCGTGTGGAGCACCTGGCTGGGCTGGGCCTGATCCACCGCCGAAGCTGAGCAGCCATACTTGGACCTCGATGGCCCCGGCCCGAACGATGAAGCCACGCCGCATCCGGATCGACTGGCTCCCGGTCCTGCTGCATGGACTGCAGGTACTCGCCTTCTGCTGCGTGATCGCGGTATTCACCACCATGGTCTGGCCGGAGGACGGCTATGCGCACCAGCTGGTGTATTCGGTATCCATCGGTATGCTGACCTGGCTCACCATCGAGTTCGGCCGCCTGCTGGTGCCGCCCGAACACTGCCATCGCAGCGCCGAATCCGGCAGCCACGGCTGGCCCCGAGGCTGGCGCGGACTGGTGCTGACCGCCGCCGGCATCGCGGTGGGCTTTCTCGGCGGTACGCGCCTCGCCCCGTGGCTGCTGGGCGACCCGACCCACACGCCGCAACGCGACCTCACACTGGCGCTGCTCGTCACCATCGCCGCCGGTGTCGTCGCCAGCTTCTACTTCCATGCGCGCAGCCGCCAGGCCGGCCTGCAGGCCGAGATCGCCGCCGCCGAACGCGATGCCAGCCAGGCACGCCTGATGCTCCTGCAAAGCCAGCTCGAACCGCACATGCTGTTCAACACCCTGGCCAACCTGCGCGCCCTGATCGGTGTCGATCCCGCTGCCGCCCAGCAGATGCTCGACCGGCTCGACGACTTCCTGCGCTCCACCCTCGAGGCCTTGCGCGCCACCTCGCATCCGCTCGCGGCAGAGTTTGACCGCCTGCACGACTACCTCGCGCTGATGGCGATCCGCATGGGCCCCCGGCTGGCGTTCAAGCTGGACCTGCCGGACGAGCTCGGCCGGGAGTCCGTGCCACCGCTGATCCTGCAGCCGCTGGTCGAGAACGCCATCAGGCACGGGCTGGAGCCACAGCGCGACGGCGGCCGCATCGAGATCTCGGCGACGCGTGAAGGCGATCGCCTGCTGCTGACGGTGAGCGATACCGGCACCGGTTTCGATACCGGCGCGCCGCTGCCGCAGGGACGCTTCGGGCAGGCACAAGTGATCGAGCGTGTCGCGTCGGCCTATGGCGATCGCGGCCGGGTCGAAATACAGTCTCGGCCAGGCGCCGGCACCACGGTGCGCATTGTCCTGCCACTTGCCCCATGACTACCCTGCGCATCGTCCGGCCAGCGTCTTCATGACCACCATGCCCACCGCCCTGATCGCCGAGGACGAGCCCCTGCTGGCTGCCGCGCTGCAGGCAGAGCTGGCCCGCGCCTGGCCCGGGCTGCGGGTGGCCGCCACCGTGGGCGACGGCGCCAGCGCGGTCGAGCAGGCCCTGGCGCTACGCCCCGATGTGCTGTTTCTCGACATCCGCATGCCGGTAATGGATGGGCTCGACGCAGCAGCCGAACTCGCCGAGCGCTGGGACGAGCGCGACGCGCCCTTCCCGGCGCTGGTCTTCGTCACCGCCTACGACCAGTACGCGGTGCGGGCCTTCGAAGCCCAGGCGCTCGACTACGTGCTCAAGCCGCTGCGGCCCGAGCGGCTCGCGAAGACCGTGCGGAGATTGCGCGCCTCCCTCGCGCGCGGCGCGAGCCGAAAGTCCGGGAACGACGAGGGCGGCTCGACTCCGGCCGGCGATACCACGCTGCAGGCGACAGCCGAACAACTGCATCGCCTGCTGGCCGCCCTGCAGCCGGCCGCAGCCGCGACTGGTGCGCCCTTGCGGCAACTGCCCGTGAGCGTGCCCGGCTCGGGCGGCGCCTCGATCCGCATGGTGCCGATCGATGACGTGCTCTACCTGCAGGCCGCCGACAAGTACGTGCGCGTGGTCACCGCGGACGGGGACCACCTGCTGCGCACACCGCTCAAGGACTTGCTGCCGCAGCTCGATGCCGGGCAGTTCTGGCAGATCCACCGCGCGATACTGGTGCGGGCCGATGCCATCGACACCGTGCAGCGCGACGAGGCGGGCCGGCTGCGCCTCGCCTTGCGCGGCTGCCCGGAGTGGCTCGCGGTCAGCCGACTGTATGCGCATCGGTTCAAGGCGATGTAGGGGACGCGCGGCCTGCTGCGGGTCAAGCGCCCAGAAGCCTGCGCGCCAGCACGGACTGCATGTCACGGTGGCCATCGACGATCAGGTAGATCACGACCCGGCTTCCGATGACGCGATAGATCACCCGGTAGGGCTTGAACCCGGTCTGGCGGTACTCCTTGATGCCCAGGGCCACGAGCTCCCTGGGGTAGCTGCCGCGCTCGGGGAACCGGGCCAGCCTGTCCACGACTTCCATCAAGCGATCAAGTACGTGGTTCGCGTTGGCCAAACTGTCGAACTCGGCGATGTAGTCATGGATCGACTCCAGGTCCTGCTCGGCACCGCGGGTGAGCAGGACCTCATAACGCCTGGGCTTGCCGGCCATCAGGCCGTGGCTTGCTTCGCGCGCAGGCGTGCCACGACATCGGCGACCGGCTTGACCCGGCCTTCTTCGACGTCCTGCTGGCCGAGCGCCAGGACCTTGAGCAGTGCCAGCGTCTCCTGCGTTTCCTCGAAGGACGCCACATCCTGCAACACGGCCTTGGCTTCCCCGTTCTGCGTGATGACCAGGGGTTCGCGCTGTTCGGAAAGCCGGGTGAGCACCTCGGCGGCGTTGGCCTTGAGGTAGCTGATGGGCTTGACTTGGGATGAATAGCGCATGGCCGTGCTGCCGTGGTTGACCGGGACCAAATTTAGTTCTTTAAGAGTCCTTCTGTCAACGCCCGCTGCGGGCAAAAAGAAAGCCAGGCCGTCTTGACATGAGGGCCTGGCTTTCCGGATCGGTGGTGGAGCGGAGGAGGATCGAACTCCCGACCTTCGCATTGCGAACGCGACGCTCTCCCAGCTGAGCTACCGCCCCACGAAGCCGAAAATTATAGCACTGCAGTTCGTACGGGAAAGTACGCCGGGTGTGGCGGCAACACATCAGCCACAATGTCGGCGGAATTGACACCCGCTTGCATTGCATTCCGGTCGGCCGAACCAGGTCATTGTTTCGAAACGACTTTCCACAGCTGGCATGCTTGTCGCTTGGGAGCATGCGAGGCCTGCGAATGAATGGATTCATCGGATTGATCACCGCCGCGAGCGCAAGCGCGGCCATCGTGCTGACCCTGGCGGCGATGCCCGCCGGTGAGCCGGTGCGGCGCGCGCTCGATGCCGCCGGTGAACAGTTCGGATGGATCCAGGAGCCGCAGGTTCCGACCGGTTCGCTGCTGACTTCGACCTGGATGGGCAGCCGCTACGCGCTGTCGAGCCATGTCGAGTTCGAGCAGTCGGACGACGGCATCGGCGATCGGTCGGTCATCGAATTTGCGCGCATGCTCGGGCGAGAGCTCGAGCGGCGCGAGGGCCGCTACGGCATCCTGCCGTTCGGCAGCACGTTTTCCGGGGCAGCCAGCCAGGGGGGAAACGGCGGTGACGTCCAGGCGGGAGAC
>JBAYOD010000244.1:0-4466 GCA_041678445.1 Burkholderiaceae bacterium
ACGCCGAAATCTTCGAGCAGGATCGCCGGGGCGCGGTCGAATACCTTGGAGACGACCAGGATCGCCACGGCGGCGAGCAACAACTGCATCGACTGGCGCCACACGCCCCGCCGCAGCAGGCTGCGCAGCATCAGCAGCGACAGCGTGACCAGGGCCACGGCGGTCGCCAGCACGAACGCTGCCGCGACCAGCTTCTGCCACAGGGCAAAGCCGTCGCTCAAGTAGAAACTCAGCTTCAGCGCGCTGTGATCGCCGAAGGCCTTGTGCAGGTCGGCCTCGCGCATGGCCGCCGCCAGGCACAGCGGCACGGCGAGCCAGGCCACGAGGCCCTCTTTGCGTGCGATCGCGAACCAGCCGAACAGCGCAGCCGCGACCACCCACGCCAGTGCGCTGAACCACTCGACCGGCCCGTGCTCGCGGAAGATCCCTTCGAAGACGGCGTCGGACGGCAGGCTCGCCGCCAGCGCCAGCACGATCAGCACGCCGATGAACGCGGCGCCGATCGGGCGCAGGTCGAATGCCCCGGATCGACCCTTGCGGTCATCCTGCGCGGTGCGAACCGGTGTCCCCATTTCGCTTCACCTCGTCACATTGTCCGGTCTGTCGCATTGTCCTGCCTGTTCACCCAGGCCTGCGCGCGCTGTCCACTCGGTCCGCACTGCATCAGCCGCCCGCGGCGACCAGCCGGGCGGCCAGCCTCCGCCAGGTTTCGACGTCGATGTCCTCGGCCCGGGCAGTCGGCACCAGTTCTTCGGCATCGACGCCGCGCTCGGCCAGCCACGGCAGCAGCGTCCCGCGCAGCATCTTGCGGCGCTGGCCGAAGGCCACCGCAAGCAATTGCTGCAGCGGCCCGGGGTCTTCGGTCTCGCGGTCGCGGCGCACGATCATCCGGACGACTGCGGAGTCGACGCGGGGCGGCGGATCGAAGGCCGTGGGCGGCACCTCGAACAGGCTGTCGCAATACAGATGGGCCTGCATCAGCACCGACAGCCTGCCGTAGTCGCTGCTGCCGGGTGCGGCGACGATCCGGTCGACGACCTCCTTCTGCAGCATGAAGTGCTGATCATCGATCAGCGCCCGGAAGTCGAGCAGCCGCACCAGCAGCGGGCTCGACACGTTGTACGGCAGGTTTCCGACGACGCGTAGTCGCTTCGGATTCCCGGCCGTCGGTGCCGCGCCATCGCGCGCCTTGGCGAAATCGAAGTCCAGCGCATCGGCCTCATGCAGCCGCAACTGCGACGCCGGGTAGTGCCGGCGCAGCCGGGCGGCCAGGTCACGGTCGATCTCGATCGCCTGCAGACTGTCGATGCGCTCGAGCAGGGCGTCGGTCAGCGCCGCCCGGCCCGGACCGATCTCGACGATCAGTTGTCCGGCGCGCGGCGCGATCGCCTCGACGATTGCATGCACGACCCCGGCGTCGACCAGGAAGTGCTGGCCGAAACGCTTGCGCGCCCGGTGTCCACTGCGTCCGGCTGCGGCCAATTCAGTTGCCGTCGAGCTTGTACTCGACATAGGTGCTGTCGCGCAGTTGGCGCACCCAGTCCTCGTAGCGCTCGTCGATGCGCTGGGCACGCAGCACCTCGCGAGCGCGCTGGCGCAGCCGCTCGGGCGACGCCTCGTCGGTGCGCCGGGCGATGACCTCGATCAGGTGCACGCCGAACGGCGTGCGCACCGGCTCGCTGACCGCGCCCGGTGGCAGCCCGTTCATCGCCCGCTCGAACTCGGGTACGGTATCGCCCGGATAGACCCAGCCGAGATCGCCGCCGCGCCCGGCGCTGCCGTCGGCCGAATACTGGCGGGCCATTTCGGCGAAATCGGCCGTACCGGCCTCGATGCGCTCGCGAATCTCGCGCAGGCGCCGGAAAGCCTCGTCTTCGCTGACCATCTCGGAAGGCCGGATCAGGATGTGGCGGGCGTGGGTCTGGGTGACCGGCTCGCCCTGGAGCTGGGCACGGCTGCCCGCGCGGCGATCGATCAGCCGCAGGATGTGAAACCCGGCCGGGCTGCGCAGCAGCTCCGAGCGCTGGCCCGCTGCCAGCGGCTCGAGCGCCTTCAGGAACAGCTCGGGCAGGCGCTCGGCGGTGCGCCAGCCCAGCGCCCCGCCGTCGAGGGCGTCGGGGGCGTCGGAAAAGGCGGCGGCAAGCCGCGCGAAGCTCTCGCCGTCGTCGAGCTGGCGCAGCAGCTCCTCGCCGCGCACGCGCTGGCGCTCGATCTGCTCGGTACTCGCGCTCTCGGGAACTCGCAGCAGGATATGGGCGACCTGATACTCGGTTGCCGTATCGGCCTGCGCGCCCTGCGCCGCCAGGAAGGCGTCGATGTCGGCCTCACTGATCTGGACCTTGGCGTCGACCTCACGCTCGCGGATCCGGGTGCGCAGGATCTCGCCGCGGATGTCATCGCGGAAACTGGCAAAGCTCTGGCCGTCCTGCTCGACGCGCTGGCGCAGCTCGGCCAGCGTGAGCCGGTTTTCCTGGGCAATGCTGGCGACCGCCCGATCCAGCATCGCATCATCGACGCGGATCCCGTGCTCGCGGGCCAGTTGCTGCTGGGCACGATCGATGATCATCTGCTCGAGCAACTGACGCTGCAGGACGTCGCGCGGCGGCACTTCGGCGGCCCGACGACGGATCTGCACCGCGGCCAGATCGGCCCGCCGCTCGAGTTCACGCAGCGTGATGACGTCGTTGTTGACGACCGCGACCACCCGGTCGAGTTCCCGGATCACGCCCGGTGCCGGCGTACGCGCCTGCGGCCCGGCACGATCGGCGCCCCACTGGCCGGCTCCCGACCCGGTGCCGGCAGCCGGTCCGGTGCCGGCATCCTGCTGCTGACTGGCGCCGGGCAGGCGCAGCCCGCTGTCACCGCCACCCGGCATGCGCAGCTGGGCAGCCGCCTGCGGCATCAGCAGGGCTGTGGCCAGGACCGCGACCAGGGCCCGGCAGATGGCCAGGCCGGCACGCGTCGGAGTCTGTCGATCGTTCATTCGTATCCGAAGTAGCGCGATGTCGGGCCCGGCCGGACATCAGGCACATTGAAGCCGGGAATGTTCCGGCGCAGTATATCGAACGGATCGGAGCCGATCCGGCCCAGTCCCTTGAGCTCGAGCTGGAAGAAGAGCGCCGTGGTGGTCGTGTCCACGCCCGTCACGTAGCGCTGGACGACGAAGCGCGAGATCCAGCAGCAGGCATCGTATTCCAGGCCCAGGATGCTCTCGACCAGCCCCCGTTCGTTCGGGATGCCGCTCAGCGGGTCGCGGCCGCGATCGAGGAAGGAATAGTTCAGCCGCCCCATCGACATCCAGCGCCCGCCCAGCGGCCAGCGCCAGGAAGCATCGAGCTGGCCGACCTCCTCGCGCCGGTAGCGAGCCCCCACGTTGAGCACCTGGCCCTCGCGCGGCAGCCAGCGCCAGACGGCGCTCAACCGCGGCAGGCGGGCGCTCTCCAGGCTGTACTGCAGGCCGGCATCGAAGCTCATGCCGGCAGCCAGGCGTCCGCCGGCAGCCAGCAGGATGTCGGAACGGCCGTCGCCGAGCGGCTCCACGCCGGGCAGCGTGACCCGCTGGTCCGAGAAGTAGATCCGCTGCCCGACCGCGAAACGCAGCCGCTCGGCCCCGGTCTCGGGTTCGATCAGCCGCGAGACCGCTGCCGCCGTCAGCTGGTTGACGTCGGCGATCCGGTCGTGGCCGACGAAGGTGTTCTCGGAGAAGAGCTGGGCGAAGCTGAAGTCGGTGGTCGCCGAATCGAACACCGGGAAAGCCGACTGGTCACGATACGGCGTGCGGGCATAGAACAGGCGCGGTTCCAGCGTCTGCGTGAGCGGCTGACCACGGAAGCTGGTGGCCCGCTCGAAGACCAGGCCGGCATCGATCGAGAAGGTCGGCACGAAGCGGGTCAGCGAGGTGTCGTGTCCGGCGTTGCGGCTGAGTTCGTAGGCACTGGCGTGCAGCGACAGCTTGGGCACGATCGACCAGCCCGGGCGCACGATGGGCCAACTGAGCTGCGTGCTCGCATACATCCTCACGCCCTGCGGCCAGCTGTCCACCGGCGCCGAGAACTGGGTGACGTCGATCGCCGTATCGACGTCGAAGCCGCCGATCCCGCGCCGGGCATGTCTGAGCTGGACCTGGGGCAGGCGCTCGTACGGACCGGGGCGGGCGTCGAGCACCGGCTGCCACTTCTGCACGTCGACCAGCAGCGACCAGTCGCGCCCCACCGTGCGGGTCGCGAAAAAGCGCTGCGGCAGGATGCGGTCGGCCGCAGTCAGGATCGAACGCGAGTAGTCGACGAAATACTCATCGTCGGACACCCCGCGGATCTGCCAGCCCCCGCTCCAGCCGCCATAGTCGTGGAAGCGGTGCCGGAAATCGTAGTAATGGCGCGAATCCCCGGTCACCTGGTCGTTCGGATTCAGCTCGAAATCGATCTCGCCCGCGTAGCGAGGCTGCAGGTAGCGGAACTCGCCGCCGA
>JBAYOD010000245.1:0-4431 GCA_041678445.1 Burkholderiaceae bacterium
AACCGCCGATCACCGACTACGACGACCTCGATCGGCGCATGGTCAGCGGCGAGCTGACGCTGGCCATCGAGATTCCGCCGGGCTTCGCGCGCGATGTGGCGCGCGGCCAGCCGGTGGCCATCGGCGCCTGGTACGACGGCGCGATGCCGATGCGCGCCGAAACCGTCCAGGGCTATCTGCAGGGCGTCTACCACCACTGGCTCGCCGAACAGACGCGTCTCAGGCTGGGCGATGCGGCCGGCGGCGAAGTCTCGGTGGAGAATCGCTTCCGCTACAACCCCGACGTCGAGAGCCTGCCAGCGATGGTGCCGGCGGTGATCCCGCTGCTGCTGCTGATGCTGCCGGCCATGCTGACCGCGCTGGCGGTGGTGCGCGAAAAGGAAATGGGTTCGATCATCAACCTCTACGTGACGCCGGTGACACGCAGCGAGTTCCTGCTCGGCAAGCAGCTGCCCTACGTCGCGCTGGCGATGCTGAACTTCGCGCTGATGACGCTGCTGGCCGTGACCCTGTTCGATGTGCCGATCACCGGCAGCTTCCCGACTCTGGCCGCCGCCGCGCTGCTGTTCTGCGTGATCGCCACCGGCATGGGCTTGCTGGTCTCGGCGGTGACCCGCAGCCAGATCGCCGCGATCTTCTTCGCGATGATCGGCACCATGATTCCGGCCGCCACCTATGGCGGCCTGATCGATCCGGTTTCGTCCCTGACCGGCAGCGGCCGGGTGATCGGCGAGATCTATCCGGCCAGCCACATGTTCACCATCAGCCGCGGCGTGTTCAGCAAGGCGCTCGGCTTCTCCGACCTGGCCGCCTCGTTCTGGCCGCTGCTGCTCGCCGTACCGGTGATCACCGGCGCCGCGATCCTGCTGCTGAAGAAACAGGAGCGCTGAGATGACGGCGCAACGCAATTCCGGCAGACAGGGGTGGGCCAGGAAGGCGGGCAACGTCTACCGGCTCGGCGTGAAGGAGCTGTGGAGCCTGTGGCGCGATCCGATCATGCTGACGCTGATCGTGTTCGCGTTCACCTTCTCGGTGTACTCGGCGGCCAGCTCGATGCCCGAGACGCTCAACAATGCGCCGATCGCCATCGTCGACGAAGACCACTCGCAGCTCTCGCAGCGCATCGTCTCGGCCTTCTACCCGCCGGCCTTCACGCCGCCGATCATGATCGGGCACGATGAGTTCGACGCCGGCCTGGATGCCGGCATCTACACCTTCGCGCTGCTCATCCCGCCCAACTTCCAGCGCGACGTGCTGGCCGACCGCCGGGCCGAGATCCAGCTCAACACCGACGCCACCCGGATGACCCAGGCCTTCGCTGGCAGCGGCTACATCCAGCAGATCGTGATGGGCGAGATCGACGAATTCGTCCAGCGCCAGCGCGCGAGCACCGTGGCGCCGGTTGAGCTGGCGCTGCGCGCCCGCTTCAACCCGGCGCTGGAGAAAAGCTGGTTCGGCGCGCTCACCCAGATCATCAACCAGATCGCCATGCTGTCGATCATCCTCACCGGAGCGGCACTGATCCGCGAGCGCGAGCACGGCACCATCGAACACCTGCTGGTGATGCCGGTAACGCCCGCCGAGATCATGCTGTCCAAGGTCTGGTCGATGGGCCTGGTGGTGCTGGTCGCCGCCGCGCTGTCGCTGAACGTCGTCGCGCGCTGGCTGCTCGGCGTGCCGGTGGCCGGCTCGCTGGGCCTGTTCTTCGCCGGTGCCGCGCTGATGCTGTTCGCCACCACCTCACTGGGCATCTTCATCGCCACGCTGGCCGGCAACATGCCGCAGTTCGGCATGCTGACGGTGCTGGTGCTGTTGCCGCTGCAGATGCTCTCGGGCGGCAGCACGCCGTTCGAGAGCATGCCGCAGCTGGCCCAGACCTTCATGCTGGTGGCGCCGACCACCCATTTCGTCGAACTGGGTCAGGCGATCCTGTTTCGCGGCGCCGGCTTCGACGTGGTCTGGAAATCGTTCGCCGCGCTCGCCGTGATCGGCGCCGTGCTGTTCACCGTCTCGCTGGCACGCTTTCGCAAGACCATCGGCCGGATGGCCTGAACCGGCATCCGGCGCACGGGATGCCGGCCACCGGGGCTCAGTCCTGCGCGCGCTGCGCGAACACCTCGCGGGCCACCCTGAAGCCTTCCACCGCAGCCGGCACGCCACAGTAGATGGCAACCTGCAGCAACACTTCCTGGATCTCCGACTTGCTGACGCCGTTGTTCAGCGCCCCATTCAGGTGAGCGCGCAACTCGGGAGAGCGATTCAGCGCCGCCAGCATGGCAATGTTCAGCAGACTGCGGGTCGGGCGCGCCAGGCCCGGCCGGTTCCAGACGTCGTTGAAGCAGTAGGTGTTGAGCAGCTCGTGCAGGGGCCGATCGAAGTCGTCGGCGTCGCGCATCCGCTTGTCGGTCATCACCTCGCCGATCACTTCGCGGCGCGTCTGCAGGCCGGCAGCGTGGCGCTGCTCGAAACTGTGCTTGTCCATGTCGTTCATCGTTGCCATCCTCGGTCAGCGATCCAGCCTGATGTTCGCGAAGGCGGCCACCTTCTGCCACTTCTCGACATCGCGTTCGACCCGCTCGCGCATCTGGTCGGAGGTGTTCGCATAGACGACGCTGCCCGTGGCGGCTACCTTGGCCCGCAGTTCGGCGTCATCGAGCGACTGGCGCAGCGCCTCGGCCACGCGCGAGCGGATCGCCTCGGGCAGCCCGCCCGGCGCGCACAGTGCGGCCCAGGTGACAACGTCGTAGCCCGGGACCGTTTCGGCCGCCGACGGGATCTCCTCCCAGCCCGGCCAGCGCTGCGGCGAGGTCACGCACAGGGCTCTCATCCGGCCATCCCGGAGCAGGCCCTGCGCGCCCGCCAGCGTTCCGACCGACATGTCGAGCGAGCCACCGATCAGGTCGTTGTAGGCAGCCGTGCCCTTGTACGGGATGTGATGCATCGACACGCCGGTCATCGAGCTCAGCAGCTCGACCGCCATGTGCAGCGTGGTGCCGATGCCGACCGACGAGTAGCTGACCTTGCCCGGATTCCGGCGGGCGGCTTCGAGCAGATCGGCCAGCGTGCGCAGCGGCGAATCGGCCGACACCATGAAGGCGAACGGGTACTGCGACACCATCCCGATGTAGCTGAAGTCCTTGCGAACGTCGTACTGCAGCGAGGCATCGGTTGCCGCGACGACCGTCTGTCCGCCGGTGATCATGTACAGGGTCTGGCCGTCGGCGGGCGCCCGGGCAACCTGCGAGGCGACCAGCCGCTCGCCGGCGCCGGGCCGCGCCTCCACGACGATCTGGGCGCCGAGCCGCTCGACCATCAACGGCGCCAGCTGGCGCGCGAGAATGTCGGGCCCCGAGCCGGCGTTGTAGCCATGCACCAGGCGGATCGGGCCGCTCGGGAAGGTCTGGGCCCGCAGACTGGCGGGCGCCAGCAGGCTGGCCGCGCCGAGGGCGCCGAGCGCGGTCAGCGCCTCGCGGCGACCGGTTTTGATGAACCTCGATCTCATGCTGTCTCCTCTGATTGTCCGGTCCGGGCGGCCTAGACCGATGCGGGTTCGTCCTGGATCTCGTTGCGCAGGGTGCCGATTCCCTCGATCGTCACTTCGGCGACGTCACCGGGTTTCATGAACATCGGCGGCTGGCGGGTGAAGCCGACCCCGCCCATCGTTCCGCTGGCGATCAGGTCGCCAGGCTGCAGCGGCATCCAGTGGCTGATGTAGGCGATGATCTGGGCCACCGAATGCACCATGTCGCGGGTGTTGCCGAACTGCATGCGCTCGCCGTTCAGGCGCATCTCGATGTCAAGCGACTGGGGATCGGCGATCTCGTCGGCGGTCACGATCCACGGGCCGGTGGCGCCGGTCTTCTCGAAGTTCTTGCCCGGATTGATCTGGCGGGTGTGGAACTGGTAATCGCGCAGGCAGGCTTCGTTCATGCACGAGTAGCCGAACACGTGCTCGAGCGCGCGCTCCTCGGGCAGATAGCGCCCGGTGGATTTGCCGATCACGACCAGCAGCTCGGCCTCCCAGTCGAGCTGGGTCGACACCTTCGGGCGCAGGATCGGGGCGCGATGGGCGTTCAGAGATTCCGGCCAGCGGGCGAAGATCATCGGATGCTCGGCCTTGGGCCGGTTCAGCCCGAGGTGCCGGTTGGCCTCTTCGAGGTGATCGGCATAGTTGATCCCGATGCACAGGATCTTGCCCGGCCTGGGCACGACCGGCAGCAGCTCGACCGCGTCGTAGTCGAAGTCACCGGGCTCACTCGCGACGATCGACCGGGCGATGGGCAACGCATCGCCGGCGATGAAGGACACGAGGTCCGGGTAAGCGGCGCCGAGGCGCGACGTGAGATCGACGATGCGGCCGTTCTGGACCGCCACGTAGCGGGGAGCGCCCGCATGGAGATAACTGACCAGTTTCATGGATTCCTCAGGAAG
>JBAYOD010000246.1:0-4429 GCA_041678445.1 Burkholderiaceae bacterium
CGTACTGCCTGGAGTCCGCCGCCTTTGCCGCCGCCAGCGCCGACGACCGTCGGCAGATGCTCTTTGCGCTCACCGGGGCCAGCAGCAGCAAGGCTGACATCGTGGCCGCCATGCGCAAGCACGGGCTGACCGACGGCGTGATCGAGGCCGTCACCCCCAGGCTGGGCGCTGGCTTTCCGGCAGCCGCGAAGTTTGCCGAGGAACGGTGCCGGGATCTGAAGGCAGACTGGAAGGCCACCACCGGCGAGACCTACGGCCCGGTCAAGGCCGACACGTGGGCAGCCGAGGTCCCGGTCGTGGACACGACCGCCATCGAGCAGCTGAAAACCCGCGTGGAGATCCTGAAGGGCAAGATCGCCACTGGGCGCACCGAGCTGGGCGCGGCCGAGCAGAAGCTGAAGGCCTGGCAGGCAGCCCAGGAAAGCCGTGCGGCCGATGAGAAGGCCTACGCGGCGCTGCAGTCCTGCAAGGACAAGCTGGCGCGTGATGAGGCAGAACTTGCCAGGTGGACGGAGCAGGTCCACCAGCTGGAGTTGCGCGCCGGCACCGGCCCGCGCGTGGGGCTTGTGCATGACCTGGCCGCGGTCCTCACCGATGTGCTTGGTGCCTGCGATGTGCCAGACGATCTGCTGGCCGTGGGAAATCGCCACCTGGCTGCATACGAATCCGAACACGGGCCCCTTGGCGCCCAGGGCGATCCCGAAGCCGCCGAGAAGCTGCCCGAGGCCAGGAAGGCCCGCGCGCTCATGCAGTCCTGCGTGGACAACGACCGCCGGGACATCAAACTGGCCGAATCGGCCGGCGCCCGCCTGCAGCAGGAGATTGAAAAGGGCAGCGAGGCCGCAGTGCAGGCGCTGCGCGAGTCACTGCGCGAGGCGGATCAGGAGCTGGCCACCTCCAGCGCTGATCTGGCCAACCTGCAGCGCCAGCAGCAAGCTGCAGACCAGGCCCTGGGGCGCACGACAGTGGCGGCAGCCGCCCATTGCGAGATCCAGGCCTGGCAGGCGGCCATCGATGCGCTGTCGTCTGACGGCATCCCAGCCGAGATCTTGCTCAAGAGCCTGGGCCCCATCAACCGCAGCCTGGCCCAGTTGGCCACGACGCTGAACTTCCCGCGGGTCACCATCACTGGTGCCGACATCGACATCTATGCAGGCGACCGGCCCTACGCGCTCTTGTCAGCATCCGAGCGCTGGCGCGCCGATGCGCAGATCGCCCTGGCCCTGGCCGAACTCTCCGGCCTGAAGCTGGTGGCGCTCGATGGCTTCGACATCCTGGACTTGGCCGGGCGTGCGGATTGCATTGCCGGGCTGGATGACCTGGCCGAAGCCGGGAAGATCGACACGGCCCTGGTGTTCGGGACGTTCAAGAAACTGCCTGGCCTGGGCTCATTCGAGCACGTCTCCGGCTACTGGATCGAGGACGGGCAGATTACGGAAACCACGGCTGCTGTGGAGACGGCGGCCGCATGATCAACGGGCGAAAAGGCGCAGCGGTGGCGTGTCCTCGTCTCCTCCACGTCGCTGCTGCGCCTGCCCACCATTTGGAGGCTGATATGCGAACTTGGTACGAACGCGCCGAAGACGAAATCGACCAGCAATACGCTGACGGACTGATCGACAGCAAGGAATACCAGCATCAAATGCGCGAACTGCGCGCGGAAATGCGATCCGAAACCGAAGAGGCCGCACGCGAGGCTTACAACAACGCGATGGGTGAATGGTGATGCGCGGCACCACCAAGACCTACACCTGTCTGCACTGCGGCGACCCCTTCACTGCCCGCGTGGCCGATCGCAAACGCGGCTGGGCTCGGTACTGCAGCAAGTCCTGCAAAGCCAAGCGCCAGGAGTTGCGCACGGGTCAGTACGCGGCCCGCCTGCGTCGCGAGGACGGCGAAGAGCCGACATTCACCAATGCCTATTTTTTCAGCAACGAGAACTGACATGGACATCAAACAAGCAATCGAGCGCGTGCGCGCTATCGACGAAAAACTGGATTCGATCAAGCGCTTTATCGACGCCGGCCATCCATCAAACGCGGATGTCGCAATCACCTGCGGGTCATGGTCGATCAGCATTACCAGTCTGTTCGCCTGTCCTGAAAGGCTGGCCCTGATAGAGAGAGAGCGTGAACGTTTGAAAGCCGAGCGCGCAAAGCTGATGTCGGTCATCGACATGGCCAACGCGGCGCTGAAGGGGATTGGGGCATGAGCGCACAAGGCTGGTACTACCTGCACGAAAACGGCGAACTGATCTACAAGCCGCACCCCGATGCTGTGATGGACATCCGCGACTCCGACTTGGCCCGTGCGCTGTGGCCCGTAGATCCAAGCGACCGCCTGGGCGCTTGGACGATCCTGGTCGAGGCCCTGGCGGCGGGGGCGAATCTTCCCCGCATCAAAGAGCTGGCCGCCAAATGGGGTTGCGACGATGAGGACGCCCAGAAATACGCCTCTCGGATCGGCTGCCAGTTATCTATGGACGGTGATCAATGGTACGCCACGCGGACGGACTTCATCAGCCTGCAGGAATCGCCCGCAGGCTTCGGGGTCACAGCGCTCGAAGCCATGGCCGATCTGTGTCGTAGCCTGGGATACCGACCAGCAAAGATGTGGGGCACTTCCTTTGCCGACCTGCTGACTGCTAGGGAGGGGTCATGAGCATCCTGGATCAATCAGCGCCGTGTGTAGAGGACCGCCTGCGCCTCGTCTACAACCGGGACGGAACCTGCGAAATCGTTGCCGAGAATGAACAGGCGGGTCGAGGGGGGTTCGCCCCAGCATGGGGGCAGCCATACCGCAAAGTTCTGAACGACATTCTGAGGTCGGTCCAATCCAGCACCAAGAGCTGGTTGGAATTTCATGCGGCCTATCTGGAGGACGAGACTCTGACAAAGGGGCCACTTGGAGGCCGCGAAATGATTGCCGTGCATTTCGTTGCCGGTGCCCACACGTACACAGCCTACACCGGCACCCATCACAAGGGCAGCTTTCTTGGATTCGGCGGTCGCCGCGCTGAGATCACGATGGCCGATGGCAGGGTTTTCGAGTCCAACAATCTATGGTCCGGCCGCGATGTTCCGCCAGACTTGCGCGACATCTTGCGCGACAACGCCGCGATTAAGTGGCTGTGAGGAAATCATGACGGACAACAGCACACTCGGCCCCTGGCGCGCCGGCAAGGTCGGTGGCACGGTCGTCTCGGATCAGCCACTGCCAGGCTACAAGGGCAACGCCGGACATGACGCCGTCGAATACTACGGCGGCCACCTGATCGCAGAGAGCATCTGGCGCAAGGCAGATGTGAACCTGATCGCGAGTTGCCCCGAAATGCTCGAATTCATTAGCTGGGTCGCCGGTTATGCAGACACGTCGATCAAGACGCGATCACGCGACATCGAAGATTGGATCGGCGACATGGCGACAATCGCCAGCAGCGCACGCGCCGCTATCGCCCATGCAACGGGAGAGAAGGCATGAGCAACCCCTACAGCCGCACTCGCCGCGCGAAACGCCGGCGGGAGCGACACACAGACCCAACGAGCGTTCCCGGCCTGTTCGACTTCCTGGAAACGTTCGACCACGACGATCTGTCGAATGGCGCATGGCAGGCCGTGATCGAGGACGGCGTGAAGGCCTACAACAAGGAATTCGGGACGAACGTCGATCCGTTCGAAGGGTTCATGGCGTACGTCAGGCCAAGAGAATGATGCAACAAGTAGCCGTCCTCTTCGCCCGCCGCGACAGCATCTACAAGACGCTACCCGGCTGCGATGTCTACGACGCCGACCGGGACGCGCGGACGTTCGAGGGTGGGATGCCAGTCGTCGCGCATCCGCCGTGCCGAGCGTGGGGTCGGCTGCGCGCCTTTGCTAATCCCGTCCCCGGCGAAATGAACCTAGGACGCTTGGCCGTGGCGCTGGTGCGGGAATTTGGCGGCGTACTGGAACATCCGGCCGGCAGTTTGCTGTGGCGCGCCCAGATGATCCCACTACCCGGCGCCGAACGCGATCAGTGGCATGGCTGGACCCTGGCCGCACCGCAGAAGTGGTGGGGACACAAAGCCGAGAAGGCCAGCTGGTTTTGCATCGTCGGCGCTGCCCCGGACGATCTTCCGTCGTTGCCGATCGTGCTGGGCGACGCCGCTTATGTAGTCCAGTCTCGAAAACGCAGCGGACACAAGCCGCACATCACGAAAGCCGAGCGCGAACATACCCCGTCTGATTTGGCTCGCTGGCTCGTGGAAACCGCCAGACGATGCCGCGTACCTGAAAGGACAGCCGCATGACCACCACACACGCCATTGAATACCTGCGCCAGGCCCAGGCCCAGCCATTTTCCAAGCGTACGCCCGTGGCGGCTCTGTGGGCCGTCACGAAGGATGTCAGAGCGCCGTGCCGCGCCATCGGTCTCGCCCGCGAGATGCTGA
>JBAYOD010000247.1:0-4380 GCA_041678445.1 Burkholderiaceae bacterium
CGAAGGGAGCGCAGCGAGTTGCGCGCCGGGGCCACGCGGGCGAGCAGCGCAGAGCAGTCCGGCCAAAGGCCGGACCGCGGGTTCGCCCGGCCCCCGTACGGGACCACCGGCCTCCCGACGTGCCTGGATAACGGAGAACCGCAGTGATCACGCTAGCCCTGTCCAAGGGACGCATCTTCGACGAAACGCTGCCGTTGCTGGCCGCAGCCGGGATCGCGGTCGATCCGGCGATCAGCGCCTCGCGCAAGCTGATCCTGCCGACCGGTGACCCCGGGCTGCGGCTGATCATCGTGCGGGCGACCGACGTGCCCACCTACGTCCAGTACGGGGCGGCTGATCTCGGCGTGGCCGGCCTTGACGTGCTGCTCGAGCATGGCAGCGAGGGCCTGTATCAGCCGATCGATCTCGGCATTGCGCGCTGCCGGCTCAGCGTGGCGGCGCCCGAGGGCTTCGATTACGCCAGCGCGGTGCGGCGCGGCTCGCGGCTGCGGGTCGCGACCAAGTACGTCGACTGCGCCCGCCAGCATTTCGCGGCCAAGGGGGTGCATGTCGATCCGGTCAAGCTCTACGGTTCGATGGAGCTTGCGCCGCTGGTCGGGCTGGCCGATGCGATCGTCGACCTGGTCAGTACCGGCGGTACGCTGAAGGCCAACAACCTGGTCGAGGTCGAGCAGATCATGAACATTTCGGCGCGGCTGATCGTCAACCAGGCGTCGATGAAAACGCGTTCGGCGCAACTGGAGCCACTGATCGCGGCGTTGGCGGCGGCAGTGGCCGGTGCGGCTGAGCCGGCGCCGTCAGCGATGGAGGCGAGATGAAAACGGATGCGAGTGTCGGACAGGTCGGCTTGACGGCGACCGCCGTGCGCCGGCTCGACAGCAGCGATCCGGCCTTCCCCGATCAGCTGTCGACGCTGCTGGCCTGGGAGGCTTCGCAGGATGCGGCGATCGAGCAGGCGGTGGCGGGTATCCTGGCCGATGTCAGGCAGCGCGGCGACGCGGCGGTGCTCGACTACACGAAGCGCTTCGACCGCGTCGAGGCGGCGTCGATGGCCGAGCTCGAGATCGGCCCCGAGGCCCTGCGGGCGGCGCTCGACGGGCTGGACGACGGCCTGCGTACGGCGCTGCAGACGGCTGCCGATCGGGTGCGCGCCTATCACGAACACCAACGCGCGGACTCGTGGTCGTTCACCGAGGCCGACGGAACGCGGCTCGGCCAGGTCGTGCAGCCGCTCGACCGGGTCGGCCTGTACGTGCCGGGCGGCAAGGCGGCCTATCCGTCGTCGGTGCTGATGAATGCCCTGCCGGCCCGGGTGGCCGGCGTGGGCGAGCTGATCATGGTGGTGCCCACGCCCGATGGCGTGCGCAATCCGATGGTGCTGGCTGCGGCCAGCATTGCCGGGGTCGACCGCGTGTTCGCGATCGGCGGTGCCCAGGCGGTCGGTGCGCTGGCCTACGGCACGCAGACGGTTCCGCGGGTCGACAAGATCGTCGGGCCCGGCAATGCCTATGTGGCCGAGGCCAAGCGGCGGGTGTTCGGCACGGTGGGCATCGACATGATCGCCGGCCCGTCCGAAATCCTGGTCATCTGTGACGGCGGCACCGATCCCGACTGGATCGCGATGGACCTGTTCTCGCAGGCCGAGCACGACGAGATGGCGCAGGCCATCCTGCTCACGCCCGATGCCGGTTTCATCGAGCGGGTGGCCGAGGCTATCGAAAGGCTGCTGCCGACGATGCCGCGTGCCGCCGTCATCGCCCGGTCGATCGCCGATCGCGGCGCGCTGATCCGGGTACGCGACCTGGCCGAGGCCTGCGAGATCGCCAACCGGATCGCACCCGAGCACCTCGAGATCTCCACCGACGATGCCGCTCACTGGGCCGGGAAGATCCGCCATGCCGGCGCGATCTTCCTGGGGCGCTACGCCTCCGAGGCCATCGGCGATTACTGCGCGGGTCCGAACCATGTGCTGCCGACGATGCGCACCGCGCGCTTCTCGTCGCCGCTGGGTGTCTACGACTTCCAGAAGCGCTCGAGCCTGATCGAGGTGTCGGCCGACGGTGCTCGCACCCTGGGTCGGGTGGCGTCGACGCTGGCCCGCGGTGAAGGGCTGCCGGCTCACGCGCGCAGTGCCGAGCTGCGCTTCGAGCCCCGGTAGAATGGCGGCTCCAATCCTGAACCAGACTCCAACCCTGAACCAGACATTACCGGATGCGCAGCGCTGAGATCACCCGCAACACCGCCGAGACCCGGATCCGGGTCGCCATCGGCCTCGACGGCACTGGCCGCCAGAAGCTGGCGAGCGGTGTGCCTTTCCTGGACCACATGCTCGACCAGATCGTCCGCCACGGGCTGATCGACCTCGACGTCGAGGCCGACGGCGACGTGCACATCGACGATCATCACACGGTCGAGGACGTGGGCATCTCGCTGGGCCAGGCCTTCGCGCAGGCGATCGGCGACAAGAAGGGCATCCGCCGCTACGGCCACGCCTACGTGCCGCTCGACGAAGCCCTGACCCGCGTGGTCATCGACCTGTCCGGCCGCCCCGGGTTGCACTGGAACGTCCCGTTCACCCGCGCGATGATCGGCCGCTTCGACGTCGACCTGGCTCGCGAGTTCTTCCAGGGCTTCGTCAACCACGCTGCCGTCACGCTGCACGTCGACAATCTGAAGGGCGAGAACGCCCATCATCAGTGCGAAACGGTCTTCAAGGCATTTGCCCGCGCCCTGCGCATGGCCGTCGAGCACGATCCCCGCACCGGCGACCGACTGCCGTCCACCAAGGAAATGCTCTGAAAGGCCGGGCTGCGCGATGACGCTCATCGCTGTCGTGGATTTCGGCATGGGCAACCTGCGCTCGGTGGCCAAGGCGCTCGAGCATGTCGCCCCGAAGGCGAGGGTCATCGTCGCGAACACGGCGGCCGAAGTCGATGCGGCCGACCGGGTCGTCTTTCCCGGCCAGGGTGCGATGCCCGACTGCATGCATGAGCTCGACCGGGCCGGTCTGCGCGATGCGGTCTGTCGCGCAGCGGCCAGCAAGCCCCTGTTCGGCGTGTGCGTCGGTGAGCAGATGTTGTTCGAGCACAGCGACGAAGGCGACACGCCCGGGCTCGGGCTGCTGGCGGGCCGGGTCGTGCGTTTCGCTGCCGACATGCGCGCCGCCGACGGTGCGCGCCTGAAGGTGCCGCACATCGGCTGGAACCGTGTCCGCCAGTGCCGGGCGAGCCCGCTCTGGCGTGGCGTGGCCGACGACAGCCATTTCTATTTCGTTCACAGCTACCATGTCCGCGTTGTCGATCCGGCGCTGGTCGCCGGTGACTGCGAATACGGCCTTCGCTTTACCTGTGCAGTGCTGCGGGATAACATTTTCGCGACGCAGTTCCATCCCGAGAAGAGCGCTGCCAACGGGCTGAGACTCTACGAGAACTTCGTCCACTGGAATCCCTGAGCCGACTGCCATTACAGTCCATGGGTGCCGTCGGTGCAGACTCCGGCCGAATCAGACACCTCCTCCCCGAACCGCAATCCGAATCCCGATGCTGCTCATTCCCGCCATCGACCTGAAGGACGGCCGCTGCGTGCGGCTCCGCCAAGGTGACATGAACGAGGTCACCGTGTTTTCCGACGACCCGGCCGCGATGGCTGCCGACTGGCTCGCCCAGGGGGCACGGCGCCTGCACCTGGTCGATCTGAACGGCGCTTTTGCCGGCAAGCCGAAGAACGAGGCCGCGATCCGCGCCATCGTCGACGCCGTCGGCGAGGAAGTACCGGTGCAGCTGGGCGGCGGCATCCGCGATCTCGACACGATCGAGCACTATCTCGACAGCGGCATCGGCTACGTCATCATCGGCACGGCCGCGGTCAAGAACCCGGGCCTGCTCAAGGATGCCTGCACGGCCTTTCCCGGCCACATCATCGTCGGGCTCGATGCCAAGGATGGCAAGGTGGCCACCGACGGCTGGAGCAAGCTGACCGGCCACGACGTCGTCGACCTGGCAAAGAAGTTCGAGGACTACGGCATCGAGGCCGTCATCTACACCGACATCGGCCGCGACGGCATGCTGACCGGCGTGAACATCGAGGCCACGGTGCGGCTGGCCCGGTCGCTGCGGGTGCCGGTGTTCGCTTCGGGCGGCGTGGCCAGCCTCGACGATGTCGACCGCCTGTGCGCGGTCCACGGCGACGGGGTCGGCGGAGCCATCCTCGGCCGGGCGCTGTACGAGGGCCGGCTCGACTTCGGCCAGGCGCAGGCGCGTGCCGACACCCTGTGCAGCAGGTCCGAGCTGCCGGCGCCGCCGGAACAGGATTGACCATGCTGACCAAGCGCATCATCCCCTGTCTCGATGTGACCGCCGGCCGGGTGGTCAAGGGCGTGAA
>JBAYOD010000248.1:0-4341 GCA_041678445.1 Burkholderiaceae bacterium
CGTGGACGTCGCGAACGATGGTTTCGGTGACCATCGGCTGACTCGCCGCCTGGTCCTGACCCCGGCGGTCGCGTCCGCCCCGGCCGCCCCGACCGCGCCAGCCGCTCTCGGGGCCGCTGCCACGGGTCTTCAGGCCGCGGCGCTTCGAAGCATCGTCGGACCAGGTCGACGACAATTTTTCGGACTTGACATGCTTTTTCGGCGCATCGGTCGCGGCCGGTTTGGCCGGCGTGCCGGCCGGACGGTGCAGCGTGCCACTGCTGACGGTGGGCTTGCCGCCAGGCCCGGCAGCCGCCTGCGCCGCCGGGGCTTGCGCCGGAACAGGCGCAGGTGCCGGGGCAGGAACCGCCTTGGGCTGCGGGCGCCGCTGCGCGGCCATCAGCCGATTGATCTCGGCGACTTCGGCCTCGACGGCCCGGCGGGCCGCCTCGGCCTCCTCGGCAGCCTTGCGCACCGCCTCTTCCTCGGCCCGTGCACGCGCCTCGGCTGCAGCAGCGGCAGCCGCGGCTTCGGCACTGCGATCAGCCTCCACCTCCGGTGCCGCTTCGGCCTGGCGAGCAGCCGCCTCGCGCTCGGCCTCGCGACGCACCTCGTCTTCGCGGCGGCGCTGTTCGGCCTCGCGTGCCTCGCGCTCCAGGCGTTCCTGCTTCTCGCGCAGTTCGGCGGCCTGGCGCTCGAGCAGCTCGCGCTGCCGCTGTTCCTCGGCCTCACGCTGCGCGCGCTCGCTCTCGTCGAGCACCGATGCCGGCTGCTCGTCGACCGGTTGCAGTTCGGCAACCGGCTCGGCAACGTCACGCTTGACGAACACGCGCTTCTTGCGGACTTCGACCTGAATGGTCCGGGCCTTGCCGGTGGCATCGGCCTGCTTGATCTCCGACGTCTGCTTGCGGGTCAGCGTGATCTTGCGCTTGGGCGCTTCATCAGCGCCGTGCGCGCGTCGCAGTGCCCCCAGCAACTGTTCCTGATCAGCCTCGGACAGCGTGTCGTCGGCCGACCGCTTGTCCACGCCAGCCGCCCTCAGCTGCTCGAGCAGCGCATCGGCCGGCATCTTCAGCTCTGCCGCCAACTTCGCCACGTTCGTACTCGCCATGCTCTTCCTTCCCAGACCGATCTGGAGTGTCTGTGCGCCCTGCGACGCATCGGAATCCGTTGCCGCACCATGCCGGATGCGGCCACACCATCCTGCGTCTGCTAGCTGGCCTGCTGGCCGAGATGCTGCCCGGCGTCGGCCTCGTCTTCAAACCAGTGCGCGCGGGCCTTCATGATCAGGTCCTTCGCGCGCTCTTCCTCGATACCGGTCGCTTCGACCAGTTCATCGACCGCGAGCTCGGCGAGCCCGTCACGGCTCAGCACGCCGGCGTCAGCCAGCTTCGCCGCCAGTTCGCGGTCCACCCCTTCCAGATTCAGCAGATCTTCGGAGGTGGTGCCGATCTTCTCCTCGGTCACGATCGCCTCGGTGAGCAACACGTTGCGTGCCCGCCCGCGCAGCTCGTTGACCGTGTCCTCGTCGAAAGCCTCGATCTCGAGCATTTCGGTGATCGGCACGTAGGCAACTTCCTCGACCGTGGTGAAGCCTTCCTCGATCAGGATGTCGGCAATGTCCTGATCGACGTCCAGCTTGTGCATGAACAGCTCGCGCACCATCTGGGATTCGGCGTCGGCCTTGGCCTGCGACTCCTCGGCGGACATGATGTTGATATGCCAGCCGGTGAGCTCGGAAGCCAGCCGCACGTTGCGCCCGCCGGTGCCGATCGCCAGGGCGAGGTTGTCCTCGTCGACGACCACGTCCATGCTGTGCTTGTCCTCGTCGACGACGATCGACGAGATATTGGCCGGTGCCAGCGCGCCGATCACGAACTGCGCCGGGTCGTCGGACCACAGCACGATGTCGACGCGCTCGCCGCCCAGCTCTCCGGTGACTGCCTGCACCCGCGAACCGCGCACACCGACGCAGGTGCCGATCGGGTCGACGCGCCGGTCGTTCGAGTGAACGGCGATCTTGGCCCGCACACCCGGATCCCGGGCCGCCTCCTTGATCTCGAGCAGCCCCTGCTCGATCTCCGGCACCTCGTTGGCGAACAGGTGCTTGATGAACTCGGGCGAAGTCCGCGACAGGTACAGCTGCGGGCCACGCCCCTCACGGTTGACGCGATCGACGTAGGCCCGCACGCGGTCGCCGATGCGCAGGTTCTCGCGCGGAATCATCTGGTCGCGCGTCAGTCGGGCTTCGACCTTGCCCGATTCGATGACGGCGCCTTCACGGTCGACACGCTTGACCGTGCCCGACAGGATCGGCTCGCCGCGGGCGAGGAAGTCGTCGATGATCTGCTCGCGCTCGGCGTCACGGATCTTCTGCAGGATCACCTGCTTGGCGGCCTGCGCCCCGATCCGGCCGAGCTCGACCGGCTCGAGCTCTTCCTCGATGTAGTCGCCCAGCTGCGCGTCGGCCACCTGCTTGCGCGCCTCGGACAGGATGATCTGGATGTCGTGATCCTCGAGTTCGCCGTCGGGGACCACCAGCCAGCGCCGGAAGGCCTCGTAATCACCGGACATCCGGTCGATCGCGACCCGCACATCGCTGTCTTCCTTGAAGCGCTTCTTGGTTGCCGACGCGAGCGCGCTCTCGAGCGCGCCGAACACCACTTCGCGCCCGACGTTCTTCTCGCGCGCCAGCGCATCAACCAGCAACAATACTTCGCGGCTCATCAAGCCTCTCCTAGAACCTGTAGTCCGGCACCAGCCGTGCCCGCTCGATCTCGTCGAGCGAAAAAACGAGTTTCCTGATCACCGCCGGGCCGGACCCGCCAGCCACCGCGGCATCGTCCGATGCTGCCGCGCCCGGCACGGCTTCGCTGCCCTCGAGCGTGCGCGTCTTCCCGGAAGACTTCGCATTCGAACGCCGGCCACCGCGGGCACCGCCCTTGCCGCCGCGCCGACCCGGCGGTTGCGCGGTCGGCGCCTCGACCAGTTCGAGCCCGAAGCGCTCTTCGGCTTCGACGGTGATCACACCCTCGAAGTTGCGCCGCCCTTCGAACGGAAGACGCAGGCGCACACGGGCCCGGGCCCCTGCGAATCGCTCGAAGTCGGCCGCCTTCTTCAGGGGCCGGTCGAGCCCCGGCGACGACACTTCGAGATGCGCGTAATCGATATCCTCGACCGTCAGCAGATGCGAAAGCTGGCGACTGACGGCCTCGCAATCATCGATCGTGATTCCGGCAGGCGCGTCGATGTACACACGCAACAGACCCTGCTGCGCCTGCTCGACATCGACCGGTTCGTAACCCATGGCAGCTACCGCCGTCTCGATGATTCGTACTGTCGAAACACGACCTGACACTATCGCGCGATCTCCGGCGCCGCGCCCGGCGCATCCTGAAACGGTAAAAAAAAATGGGCTGCTGGAGCCCATTTTCATTCGAGCACGCCGACCGGTCAGGCTCGGCGCCGCGGGCATCGGGCCGGGCTGGGCAATGCCCGCCGGCCCGCGGATCGCGCTTACCGCCTATCCGCCGGTCAGGCGGTTTTCATCAAGTCGAGCATTATAGCCTGACTGACGGTGCTTGAACAATGCCCGGCCCGACACCGGGCCCGGCGTCGCCCCGCAGCCAGCCACACTCCGGGCGCTCAGGCACCCGAGCCGCCACCCGACTGGCCCTGTCCACCCGAACCTCCGCCCCGGGAGCCGCCGCGCCGGCCACCCCGCCCACCATACAGTCCGACCGGCTTGCCCGCCGATTGGGGCCCGCTGCGCCCGCCCGACCCGCGCCTGCCGGCCTGCTGGGGGCCGCGCCCGCCGCCACTGCCCTTGCCGACCGGGCCCTTGGCTCCGGGTTTGCCCGAGCGGGCACCGCCCGGCTTGCCCTTCGGGCGTCCCTTGGGCGGCTGCCCTCCGGCGCCCGGATCGAAGCCGCCGAAGGCAGTCCGGCCATGATCCATCGGACCCGTGAAACCGGTGCCCGCGGTCCGTCCACGCGGATTGCGACCACGCCGCCCGCGAGCGGGCCCCGGCAGCCCGTCGCCGCTGCGCACCTGCCGGGTGATGCCTTCCAGATGGGCGTTACTGGTCGTCGGCTGCCATTCATCGTCGATTTCGTGCGGCGCCAGTTCCCTCGCTTCCTCGGGTTCGGCACGGTTGCCGATCGCATCGGCAGGGTCGTCGTAGTCATCCCAGTCGGCGTCCGGATCGGCACCGAATTCGTCATCGTCGTCCGAAATGCCGGCGGCAGTGTCGACGCTGCGCATCAGCTTCAGCAGTTCACCGACGTCGACCGGCACCAGTTCGACCCAGCGACCGCGTGCCAGACCGCGCGGCAAGGCCACCGGGCCGAAGCGGATCCGGGC
>JBAYOD010000249.1:0-4340 GCA_041678445.1 Burkholderiaceae bacterium
CGAGATCTGGGTACCGCCCCCTGAGCAGATCGCGCAGGCCGCACCGGAGTCCGAACCCGAGCCCCAGCCGGAACCCGAGCCGGAGCCCGCTCCCCAGCCCAAACTGGTGGCGCAGCCCGAGCCGCCGCCGCCGCCACCTCCGCCGCCGGCCCCGCCTGCGCCGCCCGAGGTCGAGACGCCCGACGCCGAGATCGCGCTCGAGAAGAAGCGCGAGGAAGAGGAGGCGGCTGCGCGCGAACGTGAGCAGGCCCGCCTCGCCGAAGAGGAAACCAGGCGCCAGGCCGAAGCACAGGCGCGGGTGGAAGCCGAAGAACGGGCGCAGCGCGAAGCCGAGGAGAAAGCGAGGCTCGCAGCCGAGGAGAAGGTCCTCCAGGAGGCTGCCGAACAGGCAAGACGCGAGGCGGAGGCCAAGGCGAAACAGGAAGCCGAGGAACAGGCACGGCGCGACGCGGAGGAAAAGGCCAGGCGCGAGGCCGAAGCGAAGGCGAAACGCGAGGCCGAAGCCAAGGCAAAGCAGGAGGCTGAGGCCAAAGCCCGGCAAGAAGCCGAGGCCAAGGCCAGACGCGAGGCCGAGGAGAAGGCAAAACGCGAAGCCGAAGCCAAGGCCAAGGCAAAGCAGGAAGCCGAGGCCAGGGCCAGACGCGAAGCGGCGGAGAAAGCGAAACGCGAAGCCGAAGCCAAGGCGAAGCAGGAGGCCGAAGCCAAAGCCCGGCAGGAAGCCGAGCAGCGGCGTCAGCAGTATGTGGACAGCCTGAGGGCCCAGGCCGGCGGCCCGGCCACCGGCACCGGCGAAACCGCCGGGGGCGCTGGTGCGGATACCGGCTACGTGGCAAAGCTGTCGTCGATGCTGCGCGCCAACACCATCTACCAGGTGCCTCCGGATCTGAAGACCAATCCGAAAGCCGAGTTCCTCGTCACCGTCGGTGACGACTGCAGGATCCAGTCGGTCCGCCTGCGCAAGTCGAGCGGCATTCCCAGCTGGGACGCCGCCGCGCAACGGGGAATCGAGCGGACCAGTCCGTTCCCGCGTCAGGCCGATGGCAGTTGCCCGCCCATGCTCGTCGTTTCGCGCGGACCGCGCGACGAGCACTGAGCGGCCGGCGCACCGCAAATGCTGCGAGCGTATAAAATCGCAGATCGCCCTTCACGAGGAGTCCCATGAGACATGTCGCCCTCGCGCTGATCGGCGCACTGATTCCGTTCGTTGCCTTCGCGCAGATGCGGATCGACGTTTCCGGTGTCGGCGCCACCCAGTATCCGATCGCAGTCACCGGCTTCGTCAGCGACGAAGGCGCACCGCTCGACGTTGCCGAGGTGATCCGCGGCGACCTCACCCGCAGTGGCGCCTTCCGCCTGATCGCGCACCCGGTTGCCGTCTCCGATACCGGCGAACTCGATTTCACCGACCTGCGCCGGCGTGGCGCCGACGCGGTGCTGACCGGCTCGGCCGCCCGCCTGCCCGACGGGCGCTTCGACGTCCGCTACCGGCTCAGCGATGCGGTGCGCCAGACCATGCTGGGCGGCGAATCGCTGGTGGTCGCCGAGTCCGATCTGCGCTATGCAGCGCATCGCGCAGCCGACTGGGTCTACGAAAAGCTGACCGGCGAGAAGGGGATTTTCTCCACCCGCATCGCCTACGTGACCCGGCAGGGCAACCGCTACCGGCTCAACATCGCCGACTGGGATGGCGAGAACGTCGTCACGCCGCTGAACTCGCCCGAACCGATCATCTCGCCACGCTGGTCGAACGACGGCACCCGGCTCGCCTACGTCTCGTTCGAAAGCCGCAAGCCGGTCGTCTATGTGCATACACTGGCAACCCGGCAGCGCAAGGCGGTGGCCAATTTCAAGGGCAGCAACAGCGCCCCGGCCTGGTCACCCGACGGGCGCTCGCTGGCGGTCGCGCTGACTCTCGACGGCCTGTCGCAGATCTACCTGATCCCGGCCGAAGGCGGCGAACCGCGCCGGCTCACCAGTTCGCCCGGCATCGACACCGAGCCGGTGTTCGCGCCCGACGGCAAGACGATCTACTTCACTTCAGACCGCGGCGGTTCGCCGCAGATCTACCGGGTCGCGATCGGCAGCAACGAGGCTTCCCGGATCACGTTCACCGGCAGCTACAACGTCAGTCCGCGGATCAGCCCCGACGGCCAGGCGCTCGCCTACGTGTCGCGCCGCGAGGGCCGCTTCCTGGTCATCCTGCGCGACCTGGTATCGGGCGCCGAGCGGGTGTTGTCCGACGGCGGCCGCGAAGAGTCGCCGAGTTTCGCCCCGAACGGCCGCTGGATCATGTACGCCACACACCTCGGCGGCCGCGACTCCCTGGTCGCCGCCAGCATCGACGGCCGCGTGCGCCAGCGCCTGGCCTCCAGCACCGGCGACATCCGCGAACCCACCTGGGGGCCCTTCCCGCAATGACCCCCGGATAGCGACCGAAACAAGCTTCCGAAACGAGACTCCAGATACCTCCTCCTCCAACACGACAACCCGATCGAGGGATAGATGAACCAGACTCTGAAAACGCTGCTTGCGGCCCTCGCCCTCTCACTGCTGGCCGCCTGCGGGTCCAGCGTGAAACTCGACGATGCGCCCCAGCCCCCCGCGCCGGTCGAAGACCGCACCGGAGCCGGCACCATGCAGCCGGGCGCCGACGTCGGCACCGCCGGCCAGCCCGGTGCGCAACCGGGCGCCCTCGGCACGCTCGATCCGCTCGACGATCCGGCCAGCCCGCTGTCACGGCGCAGCATCTACTTCGACTTCGACAGCTTCGCGATCCGCGACGAATATCGCGGCACCGTCGAAGCCCACGCCCGCTACCTGACGGCCAACGCAGACAAACGGGTGCTGATCCAGGGCAATACCGACGAACGGGGCAGCCGCGAGTACAACCTCGCCCTGGGCCAGAAGCGCGCCGAAGCCGTGCATCGCGCGCTCGGCGCGCTCGGCGTGCCGGAGCGCCAGATGGAAGCGGTCAGCCTGGGCGAGGAGCGCCCGCGCGCCACCGGCGCCGATGAAGCCTCGTGGGCAGAGAACCGTCGCGCCGACCTGGTGTATCACTGATGCGCACCGCCCTGCTCCCGGCTGCCCTGGCCCTCGCGCTGGCATTCGGCGCCGGGCCCGCCCACGCGCTGTTCGGCGACGACGAGGCCCGCAAGGCGATCCTGGACCTGCGCGGCCGGGTCCAGGAGCATCAGGAAAGCACCGACCAGCGACTGGTCAGGATCGAGACCCAGCTCGAGGAACTCACCCGCCGGCTCGCCAATGCGCAGCTCGACAGCCAGGGCCGGATGGACAAGCTGCGGCTGGAAATCAACCAGTTGCGCGGCCAGCTCGAAGTACAGGCTCACGAACTCGCCGTCACCCGGCGCCAGCTCGGCGAGCAGCTGAACACCGTCGACAGCCGGATCAAGCGCTTCGAGCCGGTCGAGGTCGAAATCGACGGCGCCGCCGCCACGGTCGACCAGAACGAGCGGGCCGCCTTCGAAGCCGCCCTCGGCCTGTTCCGGTCGGGCGACTTCAAGGGCGCCCTCGGCGCCTTCGCCCAGTTCCAGAGCCAGTATCCGGACAGCGCCTACACGCCGGCCGCCTACTTCTGGGTCGCCAGCAGCCATTTCGCACTGAAGGACTACAAGGCGGCGATCTCCGGCCACCAGGCGCTGGTCACACGCTTTCCCGACAATCCGCGGGTGCCCGATTCGCTGCTGAACATCGGCTACGCGCAGGCCGAAAGCGGCGACCGGGCCGGTGCGCGGCGCACGCTGCAGGGGCTGATCGACAAGCACCCGCAGAGTCCGGCCGCTCAGCTTGCGCGCGATCGGCTTGCCAGCCTGAAGTGATTCGGACTGGTCGTCATGCCGGGGCTGGGTGCCGGCCCGGCAGGGAGCGAATTCCGGGACGGGGCTTGGTGCCGGCGGTCCGGCCGTTGGCCGGACTTCCCTGCGTTGCTCGAGCGTGGGGCCTGCCGCCGAAACTCGCTACGCTCCCGCCGCTATGCGGCGTTCGCTTCGCTCAGACAGTCGGCGGCAAGTCAGATGGCTGGATGCGCGCTGCGCGCGCAGGCCCCACGCCCTGCGCTACTCGGCGCCGGCAAAGCGCCCCGTCCCGGAATTCGCTCCCTGCCGGGCTGGTAACGTTGCTGGCTGCTGGCCAGCCGGACAGCCGGGCTTTCAGAATCCGCGTCGAGCAGCGGAGCCCGCGTGGCCCGCGCGCGAAGCGCGCCACCAATAATCTGACTCGGCGCGCTTGTCCGAGCGCAGCGAGCGCCGCGCAGCGGCGGGAGCGAAGCGAGTTGCGCGCCGGGGCCACGCGGGCGAGCAGCGCAGAGCAGTCCGGCCAAAGGC
>JBAYOD010000250.1:0-4340 GCA_041678445.1 Burkholderiaceae bacterium
CGCGCAGGGCCGACCTACGAGAGGTTTCGCGCGCGAGAACGGCGTGCTCTTCGTAGGTCGGGGCTACGTCCCCGACGCGATGTTCGATGCCCGGCGACGTCGGCCGCGCAGGGCCGACCTACGGGAGGTTTCGCGCGCGAGAACGGCGTGCTCTTCGTAGGTCGGGGCTACGTCCCCGACGACGGCTTCGGGGTGGGGACGATGGCGGGATCGGCGTCGGTGAAGTAGCGCGAGAACAGCTGCTGCACGACCTCGTCATTCATCTGCGTGGGCATCAGCACGAAGCGCTTCATGTAGGTGGTGCGCGCCTGCTGGGCCACCTCGGACTTGATGGCGGTCTCGATCTGGTCACGCACGTCCTCGAAGGGCGGCACCACGGCCGGGTTGCTGCGGACCAGTTCGATGAGGTTGTAGCCACCGCCGCCCTCGAACACCTCGGTAAAGCCCGGTCGACTCTTCAGCGCGGCGATGCTCAGGCGCACGACCTGGTCCACCCGCAGCAGGTCGGTCAGCGGCACATCGCCGTTGAACTCACCCGGCGCATCGGGATCTTGCAGCTCGGCAATGATGGCGGCGAAATCCTCGCCCTCCAGCGCCCGCTGCCGCGCGTTCTCCGCGACCAGCTTGGCGGCAACCCCGCCGTACTTTTCCTCGGACACCTTGAGGTGGCGCAGCGTGTAGGTGGCGGGCTTTGCATATTCCGCCTTGTTGGCCTGATAGCGCTCGCGCGCGATCTGCCGCACCTGCTCGTCGGTGACGCTGGGCGACACGTGCTCCATCAGCGCATTGGCCAGCCCGGTGACGCGCTCCAGCTCGCTGCCCCCGGCGGCCTGCGCCGGGGACGGCTGGAGCCCGTCCTTTTCCGCCTGCGCGGCAAGCTGCAGGGTCAGCAGCATGCCGTCGATCATGCGGGCCATGCGCTCGGGATCGTCCAGATAGTCCGAGCGGATGGCATCCGGCATTTCGGCCACGCGCTGGTCCACAAGGCCCACCGTCAGCGTGGCGTCGCCGCGCTGGGCGACGGTATCCGCCGGGGCAAGTGCGCCGCTCGTGGATGCCGCCAAACAGAACGGTGAGACAAGCACGAGCGCCAGCGTAGCGGCAGCGACGCGACGACCGGAGCCGAGCACTGGAGCAAGACGCTTAGCCACCGGTCCTCCTTTGCAGATTTGCCTTCTTGCCGCAGTTTGTAACGCCTGCATCGCAACCCCAGACCGGGGCCGCCGGACTCTGGGACGAAGCCGAGGAACGGTAGGCGTCCAAGCTGTGGTTTGTGACGTTTATATACATGCGCGCGCCTGGCTTGAGGAAGCAGTAGTTCCCCGGCCCGCTCAGATCCCCAGTGGTTGCAGTCAGCCCCCCCGTCATGTTTACTCGGCACTGCGCGCGATCATAGTAGTCGCTGGAAGCATTGTTGAATACCCATGCACGGAAATCGCCCTGACAGGGGCTGATGCTGATTTCCATCTTGGTAGACGGCGACATCCCTTGGAACGTCTGTGGCTCTGTTAGGCCG
The DNA here is from genome assembly GCA_041678445.1 of Burkholderiaceae bacterium. GTDB lineage: Bacteria > Pseudomonadota > Gammaproteobacteria > Burkholderiales > Burkholderiaceae_E > Zeimonas. The sequence goes on from JBAYOD010000250.1 coordinate 1,517, forward strand.
AGCCATATTCCCGTCCCCGCCGGTATATTGGCAGGAATATCGATGGGGATGGCCATGTACTTCCCTGGACCCGCGTGGGGGCCGGCAAACGCCCCTTTCCCTGTTGTGTTGTTGTTGATTACATCCAGCAGGGAGACCGGGTCGCCGTCCCCGTTAACACCACCCGCAAACACCGTGGAGAATGGCACCACCACGGGCTGCAGGATGTTCGTGGGTATCGAGAACCCCGGCGCGCTGCGCGCGGCGTGGCCCGCGGGATAGTATTCGCTGCAGTAGTCGGAGCCACCGACCGGTGGCGTACCCGCCGAAGAGGCCAGCGTGACCGTGGCGCTCGCGCTCTCGTTGATCGCGACCACGTCGGTGCCGCCGGCGTCGTTGACCGTCTTGGAGTAGCAACGCAGGGTGAAGCGGTATTCGGTGTCCACCCCGGCGGTGGCGCTGCGCCCGAGGTTGCCCAGCACGTAGCCCGTGCTGGCGGTGCCCTGCGGCGGCCACTCCTTGCTCCAGGTGCTTCCGGTCGGCGGCGTATACGCTTCCCAGGCTCCGGTTGCGCCCTTCTTCTCGACCTTCACGCCGTAGCACGCATCCGCCGAGGTTCCGGTGCTCCACTGCAGGCGGGTGGATGTGTCGTTCGCGGCGACCGCGGACGAAGGAACCGTGAAGCTCAGGGTTGGAACCCCCGCGATCGCGCCGCCGGATCCGCTTCCGATGTTGGGGCAGTCGCCGACTGTCGTGAGGCACTCCACCACGATGTTGCCGTGGCTGTCGAGGTTGGCCTCGGTGCCGACGAGCGGGATGGCGGCCTTTTGCTGGGGATCACCATCCACCGTACCCACCGCATCACCCGTGGCCCCGGGAAGCGCGGGCACATTTTTCAGCACCACCTTGATCGGGGCCTGCTGGGCCTGGGCCGCGAGCGGTGCACCGCACAGCAGCACCGCGGCCACCGCGGCAGCAAGTACATTGCGTGACTTCATGTCGATCTCCTGAGCAGAATCCATCCAGAACCATGCCGCGCTGCGGCGACGCGATGAGACAACGGCCGCCGATGATACGGAACAACGAATGAACCGTCCCAATCCGCGCGCGGGGTTGGAGCGGCGGTGGACGTGGCGACAGCGTCTTCAAGTGTAAGGCATCCGGGCGGGTAGCGTCTGCGGGCGGAGCCACGTCGGCCACGTAGGGCCGACCTACGGAAGCAACGCGCCACGACGCGCACGGCGATGGCACGTAGGTCGGGGCTACGTCCCCGACGCGGTGTTCGATGCCCGACGCGGTGTTCGATGCCCGACGCGGTGTTCGATGCCCGACGCGGTGTTCGATGCCCGGCAGCGTCGGCCACGTAGGGCCGACCTACGGAGGCGACGCGCCACGACGCGCACGGCGACGGCGCGTAGGTCGGGGCTACGTCCCCGACGGGGTGTTTGATGCCCGGCAGCGTCGGCCACGTAGGGCCGACCTACGGCAGAGCGTAGCGGTGTTCGATGCCCGGCAACGTCGGCCTCGTAGGGCCGACCTACGGAAGCGACGGATGTTTTACGAACGTACAAAAAGACATCGGGGCCCGAAGGCCCCGATGCTTTTTACCATCAGCGAACTGAAAGCCGAAAGGCGATCAGCGGCTCGTGCAGACCGGAGCCGCGCTGGAGACCGAACCGCTGGTTGCCGTGTTGATGCGGCAGTCGCGGCTGTGGCGGTGCTTGTGGATCACGCCGTAGTTGATGCGCACGCCCTCACCCACATCGGTGTTGACCAGCTCGGAGGCCCAGAAGCCGCTGACCGGCTGACCGATCAGGGACTGGCCATCGGGAGCCGGCAGCCAGTACTGGAAGCCGCCGGCGTTCGGGTCGTCGAACTCCAGGCGAGCCCAGCCCTCGTTGAACTGGAACGGGGTCAGGCCAACCGCGCCCAGGGCCGGAACCGCCGACAGGATGTTGGTCGGCGTGGACGCACCCAGCTCCTGGCCGAACGCGATGACGTTGGCTTCGAAGCACAGACCGAAGCCGGACACCGGCGGCGGCGGCGACGGGATCAGGCGCGTGGTGGTGCTGCGCTCCTCGCGGTCCCAGTACTTGATGTCATAGGCGTGGCAGGAACCGCGGCTACCGAACTTGGCGGTGAAGGGCAGGCGGAAGCTGGACAAAGACGCACCTTCGTCCTCGGCCACGTGCAGGCGCTTGGTCGGGAAGGTCACCACCCACTCGGACGAGGCACCCAGGGCAGGATCAAGGAAGTACTCGTTGTAGATGTAGCGCGAGGTCAGCACCGCGGACACCGCGTCCACCACGTTTGCCGGGTAGTTGATCTGGTACAGCGAGCCGTTGGAGAAGATGCGCGCAGTCGCCGCACCGCCATTGTCCGCATAACCCAGAGTCGGGCTCACGTCGCCCGGCGGGAAGTGCAGGTTGCCGCCCGGAACCGTGTAGTAGCCGTCGATGGCGTCGGCGTTGTAGCTCAGGGTGCGGCCCCACTCGCCGGACACGATCACGGCCGAGCCGAACAGGCCGCCGTTCGGCGTCGTGATGTTCTCGCCCCAACTGACCGTAGCCCACACACCGTTATCCCACGCCGTCACGAGGGCGTTGCAATTGGCCGGAACGCCGGCGGCGGTGTGGGTGGCGGCCGTGGCCAGCGCACCGGTCACGACGCCCATCTCGATGATTTCGACGTGACCCTGGCGGGCACGCACGAGGCCGAGATCAGCCAGCGCGTCTTCCGTGTTGTGGGCAAACTCGTAGTCCACGAACGGCTGACCGGTCGAGATCTTCGGCACGGTGCACGAGGTGTCATTGATGCGCAGGCTGGCACCGGTGGTGCCATCGGC
>JBAYOD010000251.1:0-4302 GCA_041678445.1 Burkholderiaceae bacterium
ATGAGGGTGGAGTCGCGCTGCGCGCGACAGCCAGGAACCCTGTGCGCCTCGGCTGCGCACAAGGCGCCGGCCAGGCGAAGCCCCCCGCACCTTGGCCGGCGACATCACGCCATGCGACGGGAAACCCTCCGGGCACTGCGGCATCCGGTTGCCGGTCACGAGCACCTTGCCGACTCGCTGGCGGTCGTCAGGCCAGCCGGATGCGCGCAGCCCGATCGTGCTGCCAAGTCAGGTTTGCCGCCGAGTCAGGTTCCGGTCGTGCAGCCCGGCCGTACCGAGATCGCTTTGCGTTCGACCCCAGGCCACTGTCTGCCAGGACACGGGGCGAAGCTTTCGGCGCACGCCTTGTGCGCAGCCGAGGAGCGCAGGGCTCGTGGCCACGCGCGTCAGCGCGAACCAACAATCTGACTTGCCGCCGACTGTCTGAGCGCAGCGAGCGCCGCGCAGCGGCGGGAGCGAAGCGAGTTTCGGCGGCAGGCCACGAACCCGAGCACCACAGGGCACCCCGCGCAGCGGGGCAAGCACCCGGCGTGCGCCGAAAGCTTCGCCCCGTGTCCTGGCCAACCGCCCCCAGACGCTCGAACGCGAAGTGGTATCAGCCGGCCAGTTGCTGAAGTACGGTCGTGGCGATCTCCTCGATCGACTTGGTGGTCGTGGACAGCCAGCGGATGCCCTCGCGGCGCATCATCGACTCGGCCTCGGCCACTTCGTAGCGACAGTTGTCGAGCGCCGCGTAGCGGCTGCCGGGGCGGCGCTCCTGGCGGACTTCGGCCAGCCGTTCGGGCGTGATCGACAGTCCGAACAGCTTGGCCTTGTGCCGGTACAGTTCGTCGGGCAGGCGACCGCGTTCGAAATCCTCGGGGATCAGCGGGTAATTCGCCGCCTTGATGCCATGCTGCATGGCCAGATACAGGCTGGTCGGGGTCTTGCCGCAGCGCGACACACCGACCAGGATCACGTCGGCCTTGGCCAGTTCGGTGTGCTGCTGGCCGTCGTCATGGGCCAGCGAGAAGTTGATCGCGGCGATCCGGTTCTGGTAGGCCTCCGAGTCGGCCGCGGCGTGCGAGCGCCCGACCCGATGCGACGAGCGCACGCCGAACTCGATCTCCAGTGGCTCGACGAACGTCGCGAAGAGGTCCAGGAAGCGGCAGTTGGCCTGGCGCACGATGTCGTTGGTGGCTGGTTCGACCAGCGTGCTGAAGACTACCGGTCGCTGGCGGTCGAGCCGGCCCTGACGCTCGATGCGCACCACCGCGTCGCTCGCCTTCTCGACCGAATCGATGAAGGGCAGGCGTACTGTGCGCAACCTCAGGTTCTCGAACTGGCTGAGCAGCGAGTGACCGAAGGTTTCAGCCGTGATGCCGGTGCCGTCGGAGACGTAGAAGATGGTCCGGTCGTAGTGCCGGGAAGGATCGCCGGAATCTGACATGTGAAAACGCGCAGGGCGCAGGGGTTGGCAGCCGCTATTCTGACCGCAGTCGCGCTCATGTGCACCTGCACAACGGGCCGCAGGGCGTCGTTTGCCCCCGGTGCGCAGTCCTGCCGGGGCCGGGCAGGACGCACGCAGTAGAATCGCGGCTTGTCCGGAACGTTCCGGATGCCCGCCGCCGTGCTTCGGGCGACCGGCATCCAGAGCGCTTCGCGCAACCAGATCCCAACCTGTCAGGACCTTTCCGATGAACCATCACGAAGGACGCTACGTCGTCCCCTTCGAGGAATTGCGCATGACCGATGTCGAATCGGTCGGCGGCAAGAACGCCTCGCTCGGGGAAATGATCAGCCAGCTTGCAGCCTCCCAGGTACGCGTGCCCGGCGGTTTCGCCACCACCGCATCGGCTTTCCGGGAGTTTCTCCAGCATGGCGGGCTCGCCGGGCGCATCATCGCCAAACTCGACGCGCTGAACGTGGAGGACGTCAAGGCGCTGGCCGAGTGCGGCGCCCGGATCCGTCAGTGGGTGATCGACGCGCCGCTGCCGCAACGCCTCGAACACGAGATCCGCGAGCACTACCAGCGGATGGTCGACGCCGCGGGCGGCGCCGGGATCTCGGTGGCCGTGCGCTCGTCGGCCACTGCCGAAGACCTGCCCGACGCCTCGTTCGCCGGCCAGCAGGAGAGCTATCTGAACGTGGTCGGCATCGACGCTGTCCTCGACCGGATGCGTCACGTCTTCGCTTCGCTGTACAACGACCGCGCGATCTCGTACCGGGTTCACAAGGGCTTCGCCCATGCCGATGTGGCCCTGTCGGCCGGTGTCCAGCAGATGGTGCGCAGCGACCTGGCCAGTTCCGGCGTGATGTTCACCATCGATACCGAGTCCGGATTCCCCGACGTGGTCTTCATCACCAGCTCCTGGGGGCTGGGCGAAACGGTCGTGCAGGGTGCAGTGAACCCGGACGAGTTCTACGTCCACAAGCCGATGCTCGCGGCCGGCAAGTTCCCGATCATCCGGCGCGAAATGGGCTCCAAGCTGGTCAGGATGGAGTTCGTGCCCGATGGCGGCACCGGCCGCAGCGTGCGCACCGTCGACGTGCCGGTCGAGGCGCGCAACCGCTATTCGCTGTCCGATGACGACGTCATCGAACTGGCCCGCTACGCCGTCATCATCGAGCAGCACTACGGGCGACCGATGGACATCGAGTGGGGCAAGGACGGCGTCGACGGCAAGCTGTACATCCTGCAGGCGCGTCCGGAAACGGTGAAATCCCGCCAGGGCGGCAGCCGCCAGCAGCGCTGGCGGCTCAAGAGCCGTGCCGAGGTACTGGTCTCGGGCCGGGCAATCGGCCAGAAGGTCGGCGCCGGCCCGGTGCGCGTGGTCTCCGAGGCCGCGCAGATGGACCAGGTGCGGCCCGGCGACGTGCTGGTCACCGACATGACCGACCCGAACTGGGAACCGGTCATGAAGCGGGCCTCGGCGATCGTGACCAATCGCGGCGGACGCACCTGCCACGCCGCCATCATCGCGCGTGAACTGGGCATTCCGGCAGTGGTCGGCTGCGGTGACGCCACCGACCGGCTGCACAGCGACGCCCTGGTCACCGTCTCGTGCGCCGAGGGCGATACCGGCTACATCTACGACGGACTGCTCGAAACCGAGGTCACCGAGGTCGACACGGGGACCATGCCCGAGTTGCCGGTCAAGATCATGATGAACGTCGGCAATCCGGCGCTGGCCTTCGAGTTCGCCCGGATTCCGAACGCCGGGGTCGGGCTGGCGCGGCTCGAATTCATCATCAACAACAACATCGGCATCCACCCGAAGGCCATTCTCGACTATCCGAACGTCGACGCCGATCTGCGCAAGGCGGTCGAGAGCGTTGCCCGCGGCCACGCCACCCCGCGCGACTTCTACGTCGAGCGGCTGGCCGAGGGCGTGGCCACCATCGCCGCGGCCTTCTGGCCGCAGCCGGTGATCGTGCGGCTGTCCGACTTCAAGTCGAACGAGTACCGCAAGCTGATCGGCGGATCGCGCTACGAGCCCGAGGAAGAGAACCCGATGCTCGGCTTTCGCGGCGCCGCCCGCTATGTGGCCGAGAGTTTCCAGGACTGCTTCGAGCTCGAATGTCTGGCGATGAAACGGGTACGCAACGACATGGGCCTGACCAATGTCGAGTTGATGGTGCCCTTCGTGCGCACCACTCGGGAAGCCGCTGCGGTCGTCGAGCTGCTTGCCCGGCACGGCCTGCGGCGCGGCGAAGGGGCCGGGCCGGACGACAGCGGTGCGCTGCGCCTGATCATGATGTGCGAGCTGCCGTCCAACGCGCTGCTGGCGGAACGCTTTCTCGAATACTTCGACGGCTTCTCGATCGGCTCGAACGACCTGACCCAGCTCACGCTGGGGCTGGATCGTGACTCGGGCCTAGTGGCCGAGGGTTTCGACGAACGCGATCCGGCAGTCAAGGTACTGCTCGAACGGGCCATCGACGCCTGCCTGGCGGCCGGCAAGTACGTCGGCATCTGCGGCCAGGGCCCCTCCGATCACCCCGACCTGGCGCAGTGGCTGATGGAGAAGGGCATCAGCTCGCTGTCACTGAACCCCGACACGGTGGTCTCGACCTGGCAGCAGCTGGCGGGCAGCCGCGGTGCGCGCGACGCGCACTGAAGAAGGCAAGCGGTAAGGAACGAGGGAAAGGCAGGCGAGAGAAGGGCTCCGCGAGGAGCCCTTCCTGGCCGGGTCTTCCTGGCCGGGGCTTCCCCGGCTGAGCTTCTCCCGGGGCCGGGCCCTTCCTGGCCGGGCCCGGGAGATGATGCTCAGCGTACGATGCGCAGCTGCGTCTTCTGTCCGTTGCGGTAGGTATAGAGGG
>JBAYOD010000252.1:0-4270 GCA_041678445.1 Burkholderiaceae bacterium
AGGCACCCGGCGTGAGGTGCGCTCGCCGGTCTCGCTGGTGGTCACGGCCTTCGCACCGGTCGATGACGCGCGCAAGGTGCTGACCCCGCAACTGCACGCTGACCCGGACACCGTGCTCATCCTGATCGACCTCGGCCAGGGGCGGCAGCGGCTGGGCGGTTCGGCTTTCGCGCAGGTGACGCAGCAAACCGGCGACGAGGCCCCGGACCTGGCCGATCCGGAGCTGCTCGGCCGGTTCTTCGCGGCGATCCAGGCCCTGAACGCCGACGGACTGCTGCTGGCTTACCACGACCGCTCGGACGGCGGCCTGTTCACGACGGTCTGCGAGATGGCCTTCGCCGCACGCTGCGGCCTGGCGATCAATCTCGATCTGCTGACCATCGACGCGCATGCGGCCGACTGGGGCGACTACAAGATCCGGCCGGAACAGGTGTCGGTGCAGCGCGACGAGCTGACCCTGAAGGCGCTGTTCAACGAGGAACTGGGCGCCGTGGTACAGGTGCGCGCGGCCGATCGCGACAAGACGATGGCCGCTCTGCGCGAACGGGGGTTGGCTGCGCATTCGCATGTGATCGGCAAGCCGCAGATCGGTGATGAGATCGCCTTCTATCGCGACGGCCGCTGCATCTGGAAAGCATCACGGCTCGCGCTGCAGCGCAGCTGGACCGAAACCAGCTACCGGATCGCTTCGCTGCGCGACCATCCGGACTGCGCACGCGAAGAGTTCGACGCCTTGCTGCAGGCCGACGATCCCGGCCTGCATCTGGCGCTGAACTTCGATCCGGATGACGACATCGCGGCGCCCTTCATCGGCCGTGGGGCCCGGCCGCGGGTGGCCATCCTGCGCGAGCAGGGGGTGAACAGCCAGGTCGAGATGGCGGCAGCCTTCGACCGGGTCGGTTTCGAAGCGGTGGACGTCCACATGACCGATCTGATCGAAGCCCGCGACGATCTTGCCCAGTTCAGCGGACTGGTCGCCTGCGGCGGCTTTTCCTATGGCGACGTCCTGGGCGCTGGCAGTGGCTGGGCCCGCTCCATCCTGTTCAACGGCCGCCTGGCCGAAGCCTTCGCGCGCTTTTTCCAGCGCCCCGATACCTTCAGTCTGGGCGTCTGCAACGGTTGCCAGATGATGTCGCAGATCAAGAGCATCATCCCGGGCGCCGAACACTGGCCGCGCTTCCTGCGCAACCGCTCCGAGCAGTACGAGGCCCGCCTGGTCGAGGTGGAAGTCCTGGCTTCGCCCTCCATCCTGTTTGCCGGCATGGCCGGCAGCCGGATGCCGGTCGTCGTCGCTCATGGCGAAGGGCGGGCGGCCTTCGCCACGCCGACCGACGCCCAGGGGGCCCGCGCGGCGCTGCGCTTCGTCGATCACCACGGCGGGCCGGCCGCGACCTATCCGCACAATCCGAACGGCTCACCCGATGGGCTGACCGCCTTCACCACCGCCGATGGCCGTGCCACCATCCTGATGCCGCACCCCGAGCGGGTGTTTCGCAGCATCCAGATGAGCTGGCGTGATCCGGCCCAGGGTGACGACTCGCCGTGGTTGCGGATCTTCCGCAACGCCCGGGTCTGGGTCGGCTGAGCACTGTGCAACGATGAATCCCGGAGTCGGTGCGCCGACCCTGCACCGAACGAGACCCGATGCTATCCACCTCCAACGTCACGATGCAGTTCGGGGCCAAGCCCCTGTTCGAGAACATCACCGTTCGCTTCGGCGAAGGCAACCGCTACGGCCTGATCGGCGCCAACGGGTCGGGCAAGTCCACCCTGATGCAGATCCTGGGGGGTGATCTCGAGCCTTCGGCGGGCCAGGTGATGCTCGATCCGGGCGTTCGCCTGGGCAAGCTGCGCCAGGATCAGTTCGCCTATGAAGACCGGCGGGTGCTCGACGTCGTCATGATGGGTCACGTGGAGATGTGGGCCGCGATGAGCGAGCGCGACGCGATCTACGAGAACCCCGAGGCCACCGAAGACGACTACATGCGCGCGGCGGAACTGGAATCGAAGTTCGCCGAATACGATGGCTACACGGCCGAGGCACGTGCCGGCGAACTGCTGCTCGGCGTGGGCATCCCGGTCGACCAGCACCAGGGTCCGATGAGCGCGATCGCGCCGGGCTGGAAGCTGCGCGTGCTGCTGGCCCAGGCGCTGTTCTCGAATCCCGACGTGCTGCTGCTCGACGAGCCGACCAACAACCTCGACATCGACACGATCCGCTGGCTGGAGAACGTGCTCAACGAACGCGACTCGACGATGATCGTCATCTCGCACGATCGGCACTTCCTGAACGCCATCTGCACGCACATGGCCGATCTCGACTACCGCGAGCTGCGGGTCTATCCAGGCAACTACGACGACTACATGCTGGCCTCGGCGCAGGCCCGCCAGCGCCAGATGGCCGCCAACGCGCGCGCCAAGGAGCGGATCGGCGAGCTGCAGGAATTCGTCCAGCGCTTCGCCGCGAACAAGGCCAAGGCCCGCCAGGCCACCTCGCGCCAGAAGCTGATCGCCAAGATCAAGTCCGAGGCGGTCGAGGTCAAGCCTTCATCGCGACAGAACCCGTACATCCGCTTCGAGGTGAACAGGAAGCTGCACCGGCTGGCGGTCGAGGCCGAGCAGCTGTCGCATCGCTACAGGGCCGACGAGCCGCGGGTCATCGACAATTTCTCGGCCACCATCGAAGCCGGCGAGAAAGTGGCCATCGTCGGTGCCAACGGCGCTGGCAAGACCACGCTGCTCAGAGCGTTGCTGGGCGCCCATCCGGGCGGCCTGGCCACCACCGACGGTTCGACCAAGTGGGCCGAGAACGCCGACATCGGCTACATGGCCCAGGACGTCTACCCGGACTTCGAATCCGCAGACACGCTCACCGAATGGATCGGCCGCTACACGCAGGCCGGCGACGACGACCAGGTGGTGCGCGGGGTGCTCGGCCGCCTGCTGTTCTCGGGCGACGACGTCATCAAGCAGGTGAAGGTGCTGTCGGGCGGCGAGAAGCACCGGATGAGCTTCGGGCGGCTGATGATGGGCCGGCACAACGTGCTGATGCTCGACGAGCCGACCAACCACCTCGACATGGAGTCGATCGAGTCCCTGCAGCTGGCGCTGGAGAAGTTCGAGGGCACGCTGTTCGTGGTGTCGCACGATCGGCAGTTCATCGACGCGCTGGCCACCCGGGTGCTGGTGGTGCACGGGAACGGGAAGATCACGGACTGGCGCGGCGGGTACGAGGAGTATCTGGACAGCATCGAGGTGCAGTAGCCGGCGGGCGAGGGGCCGGTGGCAAGGGGCATTGTCCCGGCTCCGGAGGAACTTCGCGCCAATGTTCGGGTACTTCGAACGCATCCTTGGCTACGCCGATGCGCTGTCCGGCACGCTGGCGGTGGCGGCAGCGCCAGCCTGCTGATGGTGCTGATGCCCGGTCTGCTGGCCCTGGGCAGCCAAGTTCAGCGGCAGCGGCCGATGCAGCGCCGCCGGGGGCGGTGAGGTGAGCAGGCAGGAAACGCGAATTGAGCAGGCAAGAAACAGCCCGCCTGAACGGGCGCCGGTGAGCGCGCCCGATCAGGCGCCGGCGGAAAGGCGCAACTGCCGTACTTCGTCTTCAGGCAGACCGGTGATCCGGGCGATGGCGGTGTCGTCGAAGCCGGGTTGAAGCAACAGGCGCCGGGCAATCACGCGCCGGGCTTCGTGTTCACCTTCTTGCCGGCCGTCCTCGCGGCCTTTGCGCTCGCCTTCTTTCCGGCCTTGTTCGCGGCCCTTGCGTTCGCCTTCCTCGCGCCCTTCCTTGCGCGCCGCACTGAGGAAGCTGGCCTCATCGCGCATGGCGCGCTCGCGCACGAAGGCGAGTCTGCGAGCTTCCTCGTCGCCCGACAACTGCTCCAGCTCCTGGAGCGCCTGCTGCACCGGCGTATGCGTGATCGTGCCCATGACCGTATCCTCGCGCCAATGTTCGAAAAACGCCACCCAGGCCGCCAGCGTGTCGGCGTCATGGCCGGCGCCCCTGTCCAGGCGCAGCCGGTCGAGCTTGGGCAGCTCGATGAGGTTCCACTGTAGCAGCCCCGGGGCCAGTTCGACGCGGGGCTGATCGCGATCGCGCGGGGTGAAGCGCCACAGGGCCTGCGCGGGGTCGTCGAAGATCTGGAAGCCCATCAGGTGGATGGCGATGGCGGGTTGCAGTCGTTCACAGGTCTGGCCGGGGCGAAGCTGGTGGGCGAAGCTGCGCGCGAGGTAGTAGGCGCTGCGGGCGTGCCAGGCGGGTTGCCGGCGC
>JBAYOD010000253.1:0-4240 GCA_041678445.1 Burkholderiaceae bacterium
GCCCTGGATGGTTTCGGCGCGCATCGGCATCGCGCCGTCGAACCACGCGCCGATGGCCACCGGCTGGCCGCGCGCCACGTCGCGCGCGAAGCCCGGCGGAATTTCGATGGCCAGGGTCAGCTCGCCGCTGACCATGCGCCGATCCAGGTCGTCGTAGTCGGTGATCGGCGGTTGCTCGATGAAGTAGGACGAGCCCGCGATGTCGAGCTGGTAGCGGGTCGACAGGGTGGTCTGGTCGAGGTCGAGCACGGCGTAGCGCAGGTCCCGCACGTCGGTGCCGATGCCGTAGCCCATCACGATCATCAGGATCAGCGAGCCGGCCAGCGCCAGGGTTGCGCGCACCGGATCGCGCTGCAGTTCCAGGGCCTCGCGCCAGCTGTAGCTGAGCAGCCGACGCAGCCGGGTGCGCCAGTGGTGGGGGGGCGGTGTGGTCGGGATGCCGTGCGACGATTCGGTATCGAGCATTGCGCCATCGGTGCCGGCCATCGCGCCGTCGGCTTCGAGCAGGTAGCCGATGAAGGCGTCTTCGAGGTCGCGCGCGCCGCGCCGGGCCACCAGCCGGGCCGGAGTGTCGCTGTCGAGCACCTTGCCGGCGTGCATCATCGACATCCGGTCGCAGCGCTCGGCCTCGTTCATGAAGTGGGTGGAGATGAAGATCGTCACCCGGTCGCGGCGCGACAGTTCGACCAGCAGCCGCCAGAAGGCGTCGCGCGCCACCGGGTCGACCCCCGAGGTCGGCTCGTCGAGAATCAACAACTCGGGCTTGTGCACCATCGCCACCGCCAGCGACAGGCGCTGGCGGATGCCCAGCGGCAGGGCGGCGGGCAGCTCGTCGATGACCCGCTCCAGCCCGAAGCGTTCGACCATTTCCTGCACGCGGCCGGCAATCTCCGTTTCCGGAACGTGGAACAGCCGCGCGTGCAGCATCAGGTTCTGGCGCACGCTGAGCTCGCGGTACAGCGAGAAGGCCTGGGACATGTAGCCGACGCGGCGGCGGGTCGCGAGATCGTGCGGATCGACTTCGTGGCCGAACAGCCAGGCCTGGCCTTCGCTGGCCGGCAGCAACCCGGTCAGCATCTTCATCGTGGTCGACTTGCCGCAGCCGTTGGAGCCCAGGAAGCCGAAGATCTCGCCGCGCCGGATGCGGAAGCTCACCCGGTCGACCGCAACGAAATCACCGAAGCGCATGGTCAGGTCGCGGGCCTCGATCGCGATGTCGTGCGCGTCACCCGCCAGCGGCGGGATCACCACCGGCGCATGGCCGTCGCGCCGGGCCGGCGGCAGCAGCGCGATGAAGGCGGTTTCGAGCGAATCGCTGCCCGTGCGGGCGAGCAGCTCGGTCGGCGTGCCGGTGGCCAGCACCCGGCCGTCGTCCATGGCGACCAGCCAGTCGAAGCCCTGGGCCTCGTCCATGTAGGCAGTGGCCACGATCACGGTCATGGCGGGGCGTTCGGTGCGGATGTCGTCGATCAGCTCCCAGAACTGCGCGCGGGCCAGCGGGTCGACGCCGGTGGTCGGTTCGTCGAGGATCAGCAGGTCGGGGTCGTGGATCAGCGCGCAGCACAGCCCGAGCTTCTGCTTCATGCCGCCCGACAGCTTGCCGGCCGGGCGCGCCAGGAACGGGTGCAGGCCGGTGGCCCGGGTGAGGGTGTCGATGCGCTGGCGCCGTTCGGCGGCGTCGTGGCCGAACAGCCGCGCGAAGAACTGCAGGTTCTCCTCGACCGACAGGGTCGGGTAGAGATTCCTGCCCAGGCCCTGCGGCATGTAGGCGATGCGCGGGCAGACCGCATTGCGGTGGCGGCGGCTGGCCATGTCGCCGCCGAGTACCTCGACGCGGCCTTCCTGGATGGCCCGCGCACCGGCCACCAGGGCCAGCAGGCTGGACTTGCCCACGCCGTCGGGGCCGATCAGGCCCACCATGCGGCCGGCCGGAATGTCCAGGTCGATGCCAGCCAGTGCCGCGACCTGGCCATAGTGCAGCCGCAGATCGCGCAGGCGAACCGCGGTCGGCAGCGACGCCGCTGCCGGGGCGCGCGTCGCGTCGGGGGCCTGCCGGTCGATCGACGCCTGCCGGTCGATCGACATCACTCAGCCCCGGGCGGGAGGCTCAGCGGTGCGGGCCAGTCCTTGTCGCGGTCGAGCTTGATCCAGGCCACGCCGGGCACCCCGGTCTTGACCTGCTCCAGATGCTTGCGCAGCAGCGCCGGCGGCAGTTGCGCCCGCACCCGGAACATCAGTTTCTGCCGCTCGCTGGCCGTCTCCACCGTCTTTGGGGTGAACTGCGCCTGGCTGGCGACGAACGAGACACTGGCCGGAACCACGAAGTCCGGCGCGGCGTCGAGCAGGATGCGCACCTCGGCGCCCAGTGCGATCCGGCCGGCCACGGTCTCGGGCACGAAGAAGGTCATGAACACGTCGGACAGGTCGATCAGGTTCAGCACCCGGTTGCCGGCACCGAGCACTTCGCCGGGCTGCGCAACGAGGAACTGGACGCGGCCATCGCGCGGAGCGCGCAGTGCGCTGTCGTTGATGTCAGTGTCTATGCGGGCCACCGTTGCCGCGGCGGCGTCCACGCTCGAGCGCGTGCCGACCATCTGCGCCTGGGCCGCCACCACGGCGGCCTGGGCGGCGGCCACCTGGGCGCGGCTGGCGGCCAGCGCGGCCTCGGCGACGCGTACCCGTACGCGGTCGTCGTCGAGCTCCTGGGCCGAGGCGGCGCCTTCGCCCGCCAGCGCCAGCGAGCGGCTCAGGCGCCGCCTGGCCGAGTCGAGTTCGGCCTCGCGCTGGGCCACCTGGGCTTGCGCGGCGGCGATGTCGCTCTCGCGCAGCAGCACCTGTGCCTGGGCGGCGGCCGCGGCGTGCCCGGCCTGCTGGTGGATGGCTTCGGCCTCGGCGCGCTGGGCCTGCAGGTTGCTGGTCTGCATCCGGGCCAGCACCTGGCCGGCGGTGACGAAGTCGCCTTCGCCGACCAGGATTTCCTCGACCCGCCCGGGCAGTCGCGTCGCCAGGTTGATCTCGGTGGCTTCGATGCGGCCGTTGCCGCTGACGAAGCCTTCGCCCGGCGTGTCATCGGAAAGATCCGACCAGCCTTGCCAGGCCAGCAGGGCGGCGCCGCAGGCGAGGGCGGCGATCAGGAGCTTCTTCTTGGTGGAGGTCGGGCGTGTCAACGGGGTTCTCGGCAGCGTCAGCGGGCGGATCGGCCGCCAGCGTCATTGTCGGCAAGGCGGGCTCGCGCGGCAACTCCGGCTAGAATCCGGCTCCCCGCAGCGAGTGCGCGTCGGGCGCGCTTTCCGCTGTCTGCTTCTCCTCGCCTCACGCCACCGATGTCCGCCCAGCTCAATTCCGCCCAGCGCGAAGCCATCCGCTATCTCGACGGCCCTTGCCTGGTCATCGCCGGCGCCGGCAGCGGCAAGACGCGGGTGATCACGCACAAGATCGTCCGGCTGATCGAAGCGGGCTTCCCGGCGCGGGCAATCGGCGCCATCACTTTCACCAACAAGGCGGCCCAGGAGATGGCCGAGCGGCTCGGCAAGATGGTCAGGCTGCCCGAATCCGAGCGGCCGCTGGTCAGCACCTTTCATGCACTCGGGGTGCAGATGCTCAGGCGCGACGGCGCTGCGCTCGGGCTCAAGCGCGGCTTCTCGATCTTCGATTCCGACGATGCCGCCGGCATCCTGCAAGGCGCGCTGACCACCACCGACCGCAAGCTGGTGCGGCGCGCCCAGCACCGGATCTCGCTGTGGAAGAACGCGCTGGTCGACCCGGACGCCGCGCTGGCCGGCGCGGCGGGTCATGACGAGCATCAGTTCGCGCTGGCCTATCGCGACTACGCCGCCACGCTCGCCGCCTACCAGGCGGTCGACTTCGACGACCTGATCGGCCTGCCGGTGCGGCTGCTGCGCGAGCACGAGGAAGTGGCCCGGGCCTGGCGCGAGAAGCTGCGCTACCTGCTGGTCGACGAGTACCAGGACACCAACGCCTGCCAGTACGCGCTGCTGCAGTTGCTGGTCGGGCCGCGCGCCGCCTTCACCGCGGTGGGTGACGACGACCAGTCGATCTACGGCTGGCGCGGCGCCACGCTGGAGAACCTGAACCGGCTGTCGGCCGATTTCCCGAACCTGAAGGTGATCAAGCTCGAGCAGAACTACCGGTCGAGCGTGAACATCCTGACGGCGGCCAACCGGCTGATCGCCAACAATCCCAAGCTGCACGACAAGAAGCTGTGGTCGGAGCACGGACC
>JBAYOD010000254.1:0-4239 GCA_041678445.1 Burkholderiaceae bacterium
GAAGAAGAAGGCCAGCAGCGTGACGGCGAAGACGCTCGTGCCAGGCACGGTGGCGCAATCGTCATCCACCTTGTCGGGGACCAGGACCCAGATCGCCATTGCCAGGAAGGCCACCCCCAGCAGCCAGCGCAGCAGATCCGGCCTCAGCGTCGTGCCGACCCAGTGGCCGACCACGCCGGCAAACGCATGGTTGACCAGGGTAGCCACGAGAATCCCCGCCACGATGGGCCAGGGCCGGCGGAACCGGGCCGCCAGCAGCAGAGACAGCAGTTGGGTCTTGTCACCGATTTCGGCCAGCGCGACGACGCCGGTTGAAACGAGGAAGGATTCCAACTCAGGCGGAGTTCAGACGGTGGCGATGGGAATCCTGCCGATCCGGGTCCGCCATTCGGCCGGGCCGGTTTCGTGGACCGAGCTGCCGGTGGCGTCGACGGCAACGGTCACCGGCATGTCGCGGATCTCGAACTCGTAGATCGCTTCCATGCCGAGGTCTTCGAAGCCGACCACCCGGGCCTTGCGGATCGCCTTGGAGACCAGGTAGGCGGCGCCGCCGACCGCCATCAGGTAGGCGGCCTTGTGCTTGCGGATCGCCTCGATCGCGGTCGCACCGCGCTCGGCCTTGCCGATCATTGCCAGCAGGCCGGTCTGCGCCAGCATCATCTCGGTGAACTTGTCCATCCGGGTGGCCGTGGTGGGGCCGGCCGGACCGACCGCCTCGTCGCGAACCGGGTCGACCGGACCGACGTAGTAGATGACGCGGCCGGCGAAGTCGACCGGCAGCGGCTCGCCACGGCTGAGCATGTCCTGGATGCGCTTGTGCGCCGCGTCGCGGCCGGTGAGCATCCGGCCCGACAGCAGCAGGGTCTGGCCCGGTTTCCAGGAGGCGACTTCTTCCGCAGTCAGCGTGTCCAGATCGACCCGCCGGGATTTCTCGACATCGGGTTTCCAGTCGACGTCAGGCCAGACCGACAGCGGCGGCGGCTCGCAATAAGCCGGCCCGGAGCCATCGAGCACGAAGTGGGCGTGACGGGTCGCTGCGCAGTTCGGGATCATCGCCACCGGCTTGGACGCGGCGTGGGTCGGGTACATGGCGATCTTCACGTCGAGCACGGTCGTCAGCCCGCCCAGGCCCTGGGCGCCGATGCCCAGCGCGTTGACCTTCTCGTAGAGCTCGATGCGCAGTTCCTCGGTCTTGTTCGCCGGTCCGCGCGCCAGCAACTCGTACATGTCGATCGGATCCATCAGCGATTCCTTGGCCATCAGCATCGCCTTCTCGGCGGTGCCGCCGATGCCGATGCCCAGCATGCCGGGCGGGCACCAGCCGGCGCCCATCGTCGGCACCGTCTTCAGCACCCAGTCGACGATCGAATCCGACGGGTTGAGCATCACGAATTTCGATTTGTTCTCGGAGCCGCCACCCTTGGCGGCGACCGTCACCTCGACCGTATGGCCGGGCACGACCTCCATGTGGATGACCGCCGGAGTGTTGTCACGTGTGTTCCGACGCTCGAAATGCGGGTCGGCGACCACCGAGGCGCGCAGCGTGTTGTCCGGATTCAGATAGCCGCGGCGGACCCCCTCGTTGACCGCGTCGCCGAGCGAACCGCTGAAGCCCTCGAAGCGCACGTCCATGCCGATCTTCAGGAACACGTTGACGATGCCGGTGTCCTGGCAGATCGGCCGGTGACCCTCGGCGCACATCCGTGAGTTGGTCAGGATCTGCGCAATGGCATCACGTGCCGCGGCCCCCTGTTCGGTTTCGTAGGCACGGGCGAGATGCTCGATGAAGTCGCGCGGATGGTAGTAGCTGATGAACTGCAAGCCGGCGGCCACCGACTCGATCAGGTCGTCCTGTCTGATGATCGTGGTCATGATCGTGGGGAGGTTGCGGGATCCCCCGATTATCGCATCGCGCCCGCAACCACCGTTGTACCTGTGGCCACCGCTCGCGCTATCCTTTCAGGGTAACGGCTACCTGAACAAAACCTGGAGGAGGGGTCATGTCTGCCCAGATCGAATCAGTGCTCATCGAGGAACGCCTGTTTGCACCGTCCGCGGATTTCGTCCGGCAGGCGGCGATCTCAGGCATGGATCAGTACCGGGCCATGTGTGACGAGGCCACGAAGGACTACACGGGCTTCTGGGCCGGACTGGCCCGCGAACACCTCGCCTGGCACAAGCCTTTCACCCGGGTGCTCGACGATTCGGAAGCGCCGTTCTACAAATGGTTCGACGATGGCGAACTGAACGCGTCTTACAACTGCCTCGACCGTCATCTGGGGACACCGGTCGAGAACAAGGTCGCCATCCGCTTCGAGACCGACGACGGGCAGGTCAGCCAGGTCACCTACCGCGAGCTCTACGAACGCGTCTGCCAGTTCGCCAACGGCCTGCGTTCGATGGGCTTTGGCAAGGGTGAGCGCGCGATCATCTACATGCCGATGTCGATCGAGGGCGTGGTGGCCATGCAGGCCTGCGCCCGGCTCGGCATCATCCACTCGGTGGTGTTCGGCGGTTTTTCGGCCAAGAGCATCCAGGAGCGCGTCGTCGACGCCGCCGCGTCGCTGGTCATTACCGCCGACGAGCAGGTGCGCGGTGGCCGGACCATCCCGCTCAAGCCCGCTGTCGACCAGGCGTTCGCCATGGGTGGCTGCGACTCGGTGCGCAAGGTGATCGTCTACCGGCGCACCGGGGGTGAGGTGGCCATGCAGGCCGGACGCGACCTGCCCTGGGAGGAGGTCGTCGCCGGCCAGGCCACCGACTGCGAACCCGAATGGGTCGGCGCCGAGCATCCGCTGTTCGTCCTGTACACCTCCGGATCGACCGGCAAGCCCAAGGGCGTCCAGCACTCGACGGCCGGCTTCCTGCTGATGGCCGCGGTGACGATGAAGTGGACCTTCGATCTGAAGCCCGACGACGTGTTCTGGTGCACCGCCGACATCGGCTGGGTCACCGGCCATACCTACGTCACCTACGGGCCGCTGGCCTGCGGCGCCACCCAGGTCGTGTTCGAAGGAATACCCACCTATCCGAATCCCGGACGCTTCTGGGAAATGATCGACCGTCACAAGGTCAGCATCTTCTATACGGCACCCACCGCGATCCGCTCGCTGGTCAAGGCCGGCGAAGCCAGTCCGGACCATCATCCACGCCAGTACGACCTGTCCTCGCTGCGGGTGCTCGGCTCGGTCGGCGAACCGATCAACCCCGAAGCCTGGATGTGGTACTACAAGAACGTCGGCCGCGAGCGCTGCCCGGTCGTGGACACCTGGTGGCAGACCGAGACCGGCGCCCACATGATCACGCCGCTGCCCGTCGTGCACGCCCTCAAGCCGGGCTCGTGCATCATGCCGCTGCCCGGCATCTTCGCCGCTATCGTCGACGAGACCGGCAACGAAGTCGAGAACGGCAAGGGCGGCTTCCTGGTCGTCACCAGGCCGTGGCCGGCGATGATCCGCACGATCTGGAACGATCCCGATCGCTTCGCGAGAACCTATTTCCCGCCCGAACTCAAGACCGGCTACTACCTCGCCGGCGACGGCGCGACCCGTGATCTCGACGGTTATTTCCGGATCATGGGCCGCATCGACGACGTGCTGAACGTCTCCGGCCACCGGCTGGGCACGATGGAAGTCGAATCGGCGCTGGTGGCGCACGAGCAGGTGGCCGAAGCCGCCGTGGTCGGCCGCCCCGACGACGTGACCGGCGAGGCCATCGTGGCTTTCGTCGTCCTCAAGCGGCCGCGTCCGAGCGGCGCCGAAGCCAAGCAGATCGCCAAGGAACTGCGCGACTGGGTCGGCCGTGAGATCGGGCCGATCGCCAAGCCGCGCGACATCCGCTTCGGCGAGAACCTGCCCAAGACCCGCTCGGGCAAGATCATGCGCCGGCTGCTGCGCACGGTGGCCCGCAACGAGGAAGTGACCCAGGACGTCTCCACGCTGGAGAACCCGACGATTCTGGACCAGTTGAAGGAAGTCAGCTGATCGGCGGCACCCGCGCTTTGCTAGAATGGCGGGTTCCGGAGGGATGGATGAGTGGTTGAAGTCGCACGCCTGGAAAGCGTGTAAGGGTGAATAGCCCTTCGGGGGTTCGAATCCCCCTCCCTCCGCCAGGATGGACGCGGGTCTTCAGTCGATTTCGACCGGTTTTCCGGTCGAGGGCCGGTTCTGCGGCACTGGACTTCCCGGTAATGAGGGGGCCAGACAGTTGGTCAGAGCGGACGATGTATTCGATCGTTAC
>JBAYOD010000255.1:0-4199 GCA_041678445.1 Burkholderiaceae bacterium
CGAGATGGCCAGCGCCGCCGAGGCGCCGATCATCGCCGGGATGTCGCTGTCGACTTCCGGGTTGCTCGAAAGCACCTGCAGAACAACCTGGACTTTGTTGTAGAACCCTTCGGGGAACAGCGGGCGGATGGGGCGGTCGACCAAGCGGCAAACCAGGATCTCGCGCTCGGTCGGACGGCCTTCACGCTTGAAGAAGCCGCCCGGGATCCGGCCGGCCGCGTAGAACTTCTCGGTGTAGTCGACTGTCAGCGGGAAAAAATCCTGCCCCGGTTTGGCGCTCTTGGCGACCACGACGGAGGCCAGCACGATGGTGTCATCCACCGTGACCATGACCGCACCACTTGCCTGGCGAGCGATTTCACCCGTTTCGAGGGTGACCGTGTTGTCCCCCCACTTGAATGTCTTTCTTGCGATATCGAACACTTGCATTCCTTTTAACAATGGCCGCGCGATCGGCCGGCGCTGCGGTTCACTCTGTCAGTGAATTTCCCGCCGAATCGGCGTCGAGGCCTGGACCTGCTCAACCGCTCAACAAAAAACCCGCAAGAGATTCTTGCGGGTTTCCGGCACCTTGCTCAGCCGCGCAGACCGAGGCGCTCGATCAGCGCCCTGTAGCTGTCCGCATTGGTGCGTTTCAGGTAATCGAGCAGCTTGCGGCGGCGGCTGACCATGCGCAGCAGGCCACGACGCGAGTGATGATCCTTCGCGTGGGTCTTGAAGTGCCCGGTCAATTCGACGATGCGGGCGGTAAGCAGGGCAACCTGGACTTCCGGCGATCCGGTGTCCGCGGCACTGCGCTGATAGTCGGCGACGATCTTCGCCTTGTCGATGTTGGCGACAGCCATGAATTTCCCCTGGTTGATGACTCTACTTGCGGAAGCGGCCGGGAAGCCGCACCGTGCATGAGTGAAACGTGAAGTTCGGAATCCTTGAAGCCGGACTCTTGAAGCCGGACTGCCGTCGGCAGCGGGAATCCGCGATCGCCGAAGCAGAACCGGGCGATTATAGCAGTGTTGCGGCGGCCGCCGCAGCCTCAGTCAGGGCGCAGCATCCTGCAGACATGCGGCAGTTCGGTCTGCTCGAGTTCGAAACGGCGCTCGGTCACGAAACCGAATCCGCTGCCTTCCAGGTCGAAGCGCGGCGCGCCCGGCCCTGCTGCCGGCCCGGCGCGTTGCATCACCGACACCTCGAGCGGCGTGAGGAGCTGATGATCGCCCGCCCGCATCACCGCCCGATAGGGCGCGCCATCGTGCACCCGACCCTCCAGCGCCCGCGCCACTGCGGCCGCCTCGGTCGTACCGGCGGCCTCGATCGCGGCAACCAGCATCTCGATCATCACGACATGCCGCATGTTGAAATAGTCGTCACGCACGTCGCGCAGACCGGCCCTGAAAGCCTCGTAGATCGGTCGAGCCGCGTCAGGTCGGGCCGCGTCAGGCCGGGCCGCGGCCACCTCGCTGTTCGGCTGCCACTCGGCAACCGCCCTGACCCGCCCGACGCCCGCTTCGGCAATCGCCGCCGGCGCGCCCAGGCCATTGCCATAGAAGGTGTAGAAGGCCGCGTCCAGTCCATGTTCGCGGGCTGCCCGGACCAGGAAAGTCAGGTCGTTGCCCCAGTTGCCGGTGACCACCGCATCGGCGCCTGCCGCCTTGATCTTGGCCGCGTAGGGCGCGAAATCCTTGATCCGGCCCAGCGGATGAAACTCGTCGCCGGCGAAAACGATGTCGGGTCTGCGCGCCGCGATGGACTCACGGGCGAGTTGGGCGACCTGATGGCCGAAACTGTAATCCTGGTTCAGCAGATAGACCCGGCTGACCGAAGTATCGGCAGCGAGCACGTCGGCCAGCGCCCGCATCCGCATCCCGACGTGCGCGTCGAACCGGAAATGCCAGAAGCTGCACCGCTCGTTGGTCAGCACCGGGTCGACGGCCGAATAGTTGAGGAACAGCATGCGCTGCCCGGGCGTGCGCTCGTTGTGCCGGTTGATGCCTTCGAGCAGCGCTGCGGCAACCGTCGAGCTGTTGCCCTGCAGGACGAAGCCAATCTCGAGGTCGGCGGCCCGCCGCAGCAT
The DNA here is from genome assembly GCA_041678445.1 of Burkholderiaceae bacterium. Taxonomy (GTDB): domain Bacteria; phylum Pseudomonadota; class Gammaproteobacteria; order Burkholderiales; family Burkholderiaceae_E; genus Zeimonas. The sequence continues at coordinate 2,072 of JBAYOD010000255.1, forward strand.
GATCAGCGCTTCGTCGGCCTGGCCCTTGCTGTCCAGGCGCAAGAGTTCGAGCGGCCGCGAAACCGGACCCAGTCGCACGCCGCCGCGGGCGTTGACCCGTCCGATCGCGAACGCGATGTTTCGCCAGACGGCTTCTCCGGCGTTGGCAAAGGAGCCGGACAGGCCCTCGATCAGGCCGAGACGGATCGGCCCGCTACCGACCTCATCGCGCCCGGACCGCCCGGCCTGCGCACCCGCCACACCCTGCGAACCCAGTGCGGCCGTTCCTGCAGCGGCCGCCAGCCAGGCCGCAAAGCGTCGCCGCCCACGGCCCATTCAGATGCCTTCGCGTTGTGCGTCGACCCGCAAGGTATTCGACTCCAGCCTGTTCAAGGCGCTCAGGTAGGCCTTGGCCGACGCAACGACGATGTCCGGGTCGGCACCGATACCGTTGACGATGCGCCCTGCCCTGGCCAGGCGCACCGTGACCTCGCCCTGCGACTCGGTGCCGGTCGTGATCGCGTTGACCGAATACAGGGTCAGTTCGGCGCCGCTGCCGACCTTGGCCTCGATCGCCTTGAAGGTTGCATCGACCGGGCCATTGCCGTTGGCCTCGGTGGCTGTTTCGCTGCCATCGACGGTGAAGACCAGCTTCGCATGCGGACGCTCGCCCGTCTCCGAGCTCTGGGCCATCGATACGAGCTTGTAGCGTTCGTCCGCCTCGTGGTGCGCAGTCTGTTCCGAAACCAGCGCATGGATGTCTTCGTCGAAGATCTCGGCCTTGCGGTCGGCGAGATCCTTGAAACGCTGGAAGGCCTCGTTGACTTCGACTTCGCTGTCGAGCTGGATGCCGAGCTCCTGCAGGCGCTGCTTGAACGCATTGCGCCCGGACAGCTTGCCGAGCACGATCTTGTTGGCGGTCCAGCCCACGTCTTCGGCACGCATGATCTCGTAGGTGTCGCGCTGCTTGAGCACACCGTCCTGGTGGATGCCGGAGGCATGCGCGAATGCATTGGCGCCGACCACCGCCTTGTTCGGCTGTACCGGGAAGCCGGTGACGCTGGAGACGAGCTTGGAAGCCGGAACGATCTGCGTGGTGTCGATGCCCACTTCGAGGTCGAAATAATCGCGTCGGGTCTTCACCGCCATGACGATTTCCTCGAGCGAGGTATTGCCCGCCCGCTCACCGAGGCCGTTGACCGTGCACTCGACCTGGCGGGCGCCGCCGATCATGACGCCAGCCAGCGAGTTGGCCACCGCCATGCCAAGGTCGTTGTGGCAGTGCACGGACCAGACCGCCTTGTCCGAGTTCGGGATCCGGGTGCGCAAGGTGAGCACGAGGTTGCCGAACAGTTCCGGTACACCGTAGCCAACGGTGTCGGCGATGTTGATCGTGCTCGCGCCCTCGGCGATGGCCGTCTCGAGTACCCGGCAGAGGAAGTCGAGGTCGGAGCGGCTGCCATCCTCGGGCGAGAACTCGACGTTGTCGGTGAAATTGCGTGCGAAGCGCACCGACTGGCGGATCTGCTCGTGCACCTGCTCGGGCGTCATCCGCAGCTTCTTCTCCATGTGCAGCACGGAGGTTGCGATGAAGGTGTGGATGCGGGCCGACCGGGCGCCTTTCAGCGCCTCGGCTGCCCGCGCAATGTCACGGTCGTTGGCCCGGGCCAGCGAACAGACGGTCGATTCGGTGATCACGTCGGCGATCGACTTGACGGCGTCGAAATCGCCGTTCGACGAGGCGGCGAAACCGGCTTCGATCACATCGACCCGCAGCTTCTCCAGCTGCTTGGCGATGCGCAGCTTCTCCTCCTTGGTCATCGAGGCGCCGGGACTCTGTTCGCCGTCACGCAGCGTGGTGTCGAAGATGATCAGTTTGTCGGCCATGACGGGGGTTCCTGTGAACTGCGGGGCGACACCGCCCGTCTCGTGAACGGGCGGCAGCGGGTGCTCCGGGAATGATATACGGTGCCGGCGGCCGCCGGTGTCAACGGTCCCGACTGCCGCCAGTGTCAGGCGCGCGGCAGCGTCACGCCGGTCTGGCCCTGGTACTTCCCGCCGCGGTCACGATAGGAGGTTTCACAGACTTCATCGGACTCGAAGAACAGCATCTGCGCGCACCCCTCGCCCGCATAGATCTTGGCCGGCA
>JBAYOD010000256.1:0-4197 GCA_041678445.1 Burkholderiaceae bacterium
CCTGGCCGGCGCCTTGTGCGCAGCCGAGGCGCACAGGGTTCCTGGCTGTCGCGCGCAGCGCGACGCCATCCTCATTCTCGCGGCGTCCTGTCTGAGCGCAGCGAGCGACGCGCAAGCGGCGGGAGCGAAGCGAGTCACGCCGCGCAGCCAGGAACCCGAGCACCGAGGGCAGCCCCGCGCAGCGGGGCCAAGCACCCGGCGACGGCCAGGCAAAGCCCCCCGCACCTTGGCTGCCCCTGGCGCCCGAACGCGAAGCGGTATCGAGCATCCACGCGGCCCCGGCCGTCAGGCAGCGGCAGCCGGATCGAGCACCAGCCGGACCCGCTTGAAGCTCTCGTCCTCAGGGTCGCGCTCGATGGCAAAGCCGAGCAGGCTCATCAGCCGGATCATCGGGGCATTGATCGCCAGCACGTAGCCTTCCATCTGCCTGAGCCCGCGCTGACGCGCCTCGTCGATCAGCGCGCGCATCAGCGCCGCCCCCAGGCCCTGGCCTTGCCAGGCGTCACCGACCGCAATCGCGAACTCGCAGGTTTCGCGATCGGGTGTCAGCAGATAGCGGGCCACGCCGATCACCTGGCCGTCGCCGGCCGGCATGGCGTCGGCAGCCGGCGCCCGCCCTTCACCGTCGACCACCGCGATCAGCGCCAGCTCCCGGTCGTAGTCGATCTGCGTGTAACGGGCCAGCATCTTCGGACTCAGTTCGGTCAGCGCCGAAATGAAGCGGAAGTAGCGCGAGCGTGGCGACAGTCCACGCGTGAAGTCCTGCAGCCGTTCGCCGTCCTCGGCCTGGATCGGCCTCAGCAGGCAGCTGCGTCCGTCGGCCAGCGCCAGCTCGCGGGCCAGGTGCGACGGATAGGGCATGACAGCCATGTGGCCGTAGCGCGGACCGGGCGGAACCGGAGCGCAGTCGAGCACCACCCGCGCATCGACGGCGATCGCTCCCTGCTCGCCGAGCAGGACCGGGTTGATATCCATCTCGGCCAGTTCGGGCAACTGGCAGACCATCTCCGATACCCGGACCAGTACCCGGACCATCGCTTCCTCGTCGACGGCAGGCGTCCCGTGAAAGGACCCGAGCGTCGACGCCGCCCGCGTGCGGGCGATCAGGTTGCGCGCGAGAAAACCGTTCAGCGGCGGCAGCGCGAGCGCGGTGTCGCGCATCATCTCGACCCGCGTCCCGCCCGCACCGAAGGCAATCACCGGCCCGAACAGGCGGTTCCGGAACACCCCCACGTACAGCTCACGCATCCCGCGGCTGCGCACCATCGGCTGCAGGCTGACCCCGTCCAGACGCGCCTGCGGCAACGCCGCGTGCACCGACTCCAGAATCGCCGCGAACTGCAGCCGCAGCTCATCGACATTGCGCACGTTGAGCGCGACGCCGCCGACGTCACTCTTGTGGGCCACGCCGGCCGAGACGATCTTCAGAACCAGCGGATAGCCGATCGACGGTGCCCGCTGCACCGCCTCGGCCACGTCCCGGGCCAGCACGGTGCGGCTGACCGGAATCCGGAAGGCTTCGAGCAGCGCCTTCGACTCGACCTCGGTCAGTACCTTGCGCCCGTCAGCCAGTGCGGCGGCGACGATGGCACGCCCGGCCTCGATGTCGGGCCGCTCCATCTCCGACAATGGCCGGGGCACCTGTTGCAGCAACTGCTGGTTCTGGTGGAAGGTGGCCACGGTCGAAAAGGCATCGACGGCCGCCTCCGGCGTCGAGAAGACGGGCAGCCCGGCAGCATCGAGGCGGCCCCGCAGATCACGTACCGAGCGGTCGCCCAGCAGGCAGCCGAACAGCGGCTTGGACAGCCCGCGCGACGCAACGACGACGCGATCGGTGATCGCCCGCATGTCGCGCCCCTGGCTCGGTGACAGCAGCACCAGCAGGCCGTCGGAATTCGGATCAGCCGCGACCGCCTCGACCACCGCCGCGATCGTGCGCGGATCGGCATCCACACCGAGGTCGAGCGGATTGCTCGCCGCGACTCCCGGAGCGCAGTCGCGCAGCGCCGCAGCAGTCTGCGCGCTGAACTCCGGCAGCTCGATCCCCTGCATGGCCGTCTGATCGGCCGCCAGCGTCGCCGGACCATGACCATTGGAAACGATGGCCAGCCGCTTGCCGACCGGCCAGCGGCGGGCGGCCAGATAGCGCACCGACGTCAGCAACTGGGCGAACAGGCGGACCTGGACAGCACCGGCACGGCGCAGGGCCGCCGCGTAGACTGCATCGGCGGCAACGATCGCGCCCGAATGTGTGCGCGGCGCCTTGCCACCGGTCGAGCTGTCGCGTCCGCCCTTGAGCACGACGACCGGCTTGATCGATGCCAGCGCGCGCAGCGCACTCATGAAGCCGCGCGCCTCGGTCACCGCCTCCATGTAGACGATCACGGCCTTGGTGCGGCCGTCCTCGGCGAGGTAGTCGAGCACCTGGGCCAGGTCGACATCGGCCTCGAAACCGAGCGAGACGGTCAGCGAAAAGCCGATCGTGGTGTCGCCGGCCCAATCCAGCAGGTCGCCGGCCAGCACGCCGGATTGTGAGACCAGTGCCACGTTGCCAACCGAAGGCAGGCCACCGAAGCGGCTGGCATCGAGTCGCAGCGGCGGCACCTGCGCACCCATCGATCCCGGACCGAGCAGACGGATCTTCAGGGCCCGGGCCGTCTCGGCAAGCACTCGCGCCTGGCCGGCGTCACCGCGTTCGAACACCAGAGCAGCGTCTGCCCCGAGCCGTGCAGCGCAGTGCAGCGCGGCCACCGCATCGGCGACCGGCGTGGCAATCAGGGCGAGGTCGATGTCGCCAGAGCCGGCCCCCGGCGCGATCGCCTCAGGACAGACCCCTGGCGGCGCCCGGGCCGGATCCGCCGCGGTGTCGTCGGCCAGCGCAACGGTCCGGGTCGCGATCGCGCCCGCCCGGCTCGCCGGACCGTCGGCGAAGCGCTCGCGCAGCGCCGCCACCCAGGCCGGCTCGCCACCGGAATCGGTGCGCGCAACGATCAGTGCAACGCTGCGGGGTGCGAACAGCGCCGACAGATGATGGCGACGCGTCATCCGTCCATTCCGATCAGGGCGCGCACGTGCAGTTCGGCGCAGCGGGCCAGGGCGCCCAGGTGGTAACCGCCTTCGAGGCTCGAAACGATCCGGCCGTCACAATGGCTGTCGGCAAAGGCAACGATTCGCCGGGTCAGCCAGTCATAGTCCTCGTCACGCCACTGCAGATGGCTCATCTCGTCCTCGCGGTGCGCATCGAAACCGGCCGACACGAAGATCATCTGCGGCGCGAAGGCACGCAGCACCGGCAGCCACTGCTCATCGACGGCAGCGCGCAGCGGTACACCGTCGCCGTAGGGAGCGAGTGCGACGTTGCACAGGTTGGCCGCGCTCGGCCTTTCGCCGGAAAACGGGTAGAGCTGCGTCTGGAAGGTCGAGACCATCAGCACCCGTTCGTCGCCGGCCACGATCTCCTCGCTGCCGTTGCCGTGGTGGACGTCGAAATCGATCAGCGCGACCCGCTCGAGCCCCATGACATCGAGCGCGTGCCGGATCCCGATGGTGACATTGTTGAAGAAGCAGAAACCGCTGGCCGCCGCGCGGCCGGCATGGTGGCCGGGCGGGCGGACATTGCAGAATGCCCGCTTGTAGCCACCTTCCAGCACCAGTTCGGTGGCCAGCACCACCGCACCGGCAGCATGCAGCGCGGCCTCGAAGGTGGCCGGGTTCATCGCGGTATCCGGATCGACGGTCGCATAGCCACTGGTCGGAGACAGCGCCTGCAGTTCGAGCAGGTGACGCGCATCGTGGGCCCGGCTGATCTGCTCCGGGCTGGCGCGCGGCGCCTCGAAAGGGTCCATCAGGTCGAGCACGCCGCGCATCACCAGGCGGTCGGCGATCGCGGCCACCCGGTCCGGGCACTCCGGGTGATGGGCACCCATCTCGTGCTGCAGGCTGCTCGGATGCGAGATGTAGGCAGACTTCGGCAGGGACAAGGATCGCTCCATGTTCGTCGTCGGGCAGTCAGCCCTGGCCGGAATCCGGCGGCGCCTCACCCAGCAGCATCATGATCTGGGCACCGAGCAGCAGATCGGCAACCGCACCGAAACGCTGGGCGCGCCGGCGGCCGGCGCGATCGATCAACACCAGGGTCGGCGTTCCCTGCATCTGATAGGCGTCCATGGTGCGCGGCAGGCCGCGCCCCTCGCCAGG
>JBAYOD010000257.1:0-4192 GCA_041678445.1 Burkholderiaceae bacterium
ATGAACGATTGTGCGAGAGCAGTCTTGCGGCGATCGCATGGGCCAGTGCCAAGCCGTCGAAGGTCGAAGTGCCGCGGCCGATCTCGTCCATCAGCACCAGTGACTGCCCGGTCGCGCTGTGCAGAATGGCGGCCGCCTCGATCATCTCGACCATGAAGGTCGAGCGCCCGCCGGCCAGATCGTCCGACGCCCCGACCCGGGTGAAGATCCGGTCGAGCGGGCCGATCTCGCAGTCGTCGGCCGGCACGAAGCTGCCGCAGCAGGCCAGCAGCGCGATCAGCGCAACCGAACGCATGTAGGTCGACTTGCCGCCCATGTTGGGGCCAGTGAGCAGCAGCATCCGGCGACTGTCGCGCATCACGCAGTCGTTGGGGACGTAATGCTCGACGCCGGCCTCGACCACCGGATGGCGGCCGGCCCGGATCTCGATGCCGGGAATGGCCGAGAAACGCGGGCGCACCCAGCGCAGCGTATGGGCGCGTTGGGCAAAACAGGCCAGCACGTCGAGCCGGGCGGCGGCCTGCCCGGCGCGCTGCCAGTGACCGACCGCTGGCGCCAGCACGTCGAGCAGGGCGTCGTAGAGCTGGCGCTCCAGCGCCAGCGCGCGCTCGCGGGCCGACAGCGCCTTGTCCTCGAAAGCCTTCAGCTCCGGCGTCAGATAGCGCTCGACGTTCTTCAGGGTCTGGCGGCGCCGGTAGTCGTCGGGAACCTTGTCGGCCTGGCCGCGACTGACTTCGATGAAGAAGCCATGAACGTTGTTGTAGCCGACCTTGAGGTTGGCGATGCCGGTGCGTTCGCGCTCGCGCTGTTCCATGGCCGCCAGCACGCTGTCGCAGTCGCGGTCGATCGTGCGCAGTTCGTCGAGTGCCGGCGAATGGCCGTCGCGGATCACGCCGCCATCGCGGGCCTGAGCGGGCGGTTCGTCGACCAATGCCGTGACAAGCGGTGCGAACAGAGCGTCGGGCAGCTCGAGCGCCTGCCGAAGATCGCCAAACAGTGCCGGATCGAGCCGGGCCAGCCGGGCACCGAGCCGGCGCAGCGTCGGCTGGGCATCGCGCAGCGCCGCCAGCTCACGGGGCCGGGCCGTCTTCAGGGCAATGCGGGCCGCGATCCGTTCCAGATCGGCCAGTTCGCGCAGCTCGGTGCGCACCGGCTCGTAGTTCATTCCGCCATCGTCTTCGAGCAGCGCAGCCACACAGGCCTGGCGCGTTGCGGCCTCGCTTTGCGAGCGCAGCGGCTCGAGCAGCCAGCGGCGCATCAGCCGCCCCCCGGCGCTGGTGGCGCAGCGATCGAGCAGGCGCAGCAGCGACGGCCCGTCGTCGCTGCGCATCGGTTCGACGATTTCGAGATTGCGGCGAGCCGCGGCATCGAGCATCACGAACTCGTCGCCGCTGAAGATCCGCAGGCCCTGCAAATGAGAGGGCGCCCGGCCCTGGGTGCGCTCGACGTAATCGAGCAGGGCGGCGGCGGCAGCCACCGCCGTCGGGTAATCGTCGACGCCAAAGCCGGCCAGGTCGCGCGTGTCGAACAGCTCGGCCAGGCGGCGCTGCGCCCGTGCTGCGTCGAACTGCCAGCGCGGCGCGCGGGTGAAGGCGGCCCCGGCCAGCGAGTCGGCGAGCGCGTCGGGCAGTGCGGCGTCTTCCGGCAAGACGAGTTCGGCTGGCCGCAGGCGGTCGAGCTCGCGTGCAAAAGCCTCCGCCGTCAGCTCGGCCAGCCAGCACTCGCCGCTGGCTACCACCATCCAGGCCAGCCCGAGCCGGGCGCTGGCCGCCCCGCTTGCACCCGGCAGCATTGCGAGCAGGATCCGGTCGTCGCGATCGGGCAGCAGCTGTGCGTCAGTCAACGTGCCCGGTGTGACGATCCGCAGGACCTTGCGTTCCACCGGTCCCTTGCTCGTGGCGGGGTCGCCGACCTGCTCGCAGACCGCCACCGATTCGCCGAGCCGCACCAGCCGGGCCAGGTACTGCTCGACTGCATGCACCGGCACCCCGGCCATCGGAATCGGCTCACCCGCCGAAGCACCGCGCCGGGTCAGCGTGATGCCGAGCAGCGGCGCCGCGCGCTCGGCATCGGCGAAGAACAGCTCGTAGAAATCCCCCATCCGGTAGAACAGCAGGCGATCCGGATGTTCGGCCTTGATGCCCAGATATTGCTGCATCATCGGGGTGTGGGCGGAGAGGTCAGTCATCGGGGCAGGCGACACAGCGGATGAAGAAGTTGGGGCTGCTGATTGTCCCACGCTCACCGGCGCAGTCCGGGGGTAAGAGATCGACAAGAGCGCAATCTCAGCCATTGGGGCTTCTTGGTATTGAACCCTTCGAGTTCCCGGAACGGCTCGGCACGATCAGGTACTTCGACTGTGTCGCCCGCCGCGAGTAGTCGGCGATCGCCTCGGGCTGCAGTGCCCCGGCCAGCGACACCTCGTGCGAGTGATGACTGGCGAAGGTGGTCCTCAGCTCGTTCACGACGCGCTGCTTCAGTTCGCGCACGCGCTCGGGGCCGACCCGCTTCAGGAACGGGAACAGCAGCCAGCCGCCGACGCCCCAGGCCATTCCGAAGCTGCGGATGATCTCCGTGGGGCCGGAGTCGAGGGTGCCGTACAGGTAGACCTGCTTATGCACGTCGGAGCCGTAGCGGCTGTATTCGCCGCTGGCCGTGCGGGTGATCGCGGCCTCCATGCAGCCGAGGATCTGCGTGGCCAGCCTGCCGCCGCCGATCGCATCGAAGCCGATCGTGGCGCCGGTGGCTGCCAGCGCCTCGGTGAGTTCGGCGCGGAAATCGGGCGAACTCGAATCGTAGACGTGGCGTGCACCCTCGCTGCGCAGCAGCGCCGCCTGCTCGGGCCGGCGCACGATGTTCACCAGGCCGATGCCATCGGCAATGCAGATCCGGTTCAGCATGCGCCCGAGGTTGGAGGCGGCGGCGGTGTGCACGAGTGCCTTGTGTCCCTCCAGGCGCATGGTTTCGGTCATGCCGAGCGAGGTCAGCGGGTTGACGAAGCAGGAGGCGCCTTCGATCGCCGAGGCGTCGTCGGGCAGCACCAGGCACTGGTCGGCAGGCATCGTCCGATACTGCGAGTACATGGCCCCGCCGATGACCGCGACCGTCTTGCCGAGCAGCGCCTGGGCCGCGGGCGAGCCGCCGGCCGCGATGACGACGCCGGCGCCTTCGTTGCCGACCGGCAGCGCGTGGCCGACGCGACGCGCAAGACCCGGCATCAGCCGCTCGGGAATACGCGCGCTGACCACGGGTCGCTCGTCGCTGCCCGAGAACCGAATCGTGCCGAGGTCGGCGGTGCCGAACAGCAGGCCCAGATCGGACGGGTTGATCGGCGTGGCATCGACGCGGATCAGCACTTCGTCGGGGCCCGGGGCCTGCACTTCGGTTTCGACGAGCGAAACTTCGAGTTCGCCATCGGATTTGAGGAGCGAGCGCAGTTGCAGGCCGGTACGGGGGGTAGGTGATGTCATGCCTGGTTTCCGGAAAGAGAGTCGTTGGCCCGATCCAACCCGGCCAGCAGCGCCGTCAGGACATCGAGCCGGGGCGAGGCCGTGCCGGTTTCCCGCCCGAAGGCCTGAACCTGCTCAAGGATGGCGGCGACTTCCATCGGCCGGCCGGCGAGCACGTCCTGCAGCATCGATGGGCGGATTTCGGGAATGGTGGGCGGCGAACCGGACGGGATGGCCTTGAGCCGTGCCGAACGGACGCTGGCCGACAGGTCGGTGCCGCAGGCGGCCGCGATGGCGACCACTTCGTCGACCACCGCGTCGTAGAGTGCCCACAGCTGGGGGTCGCGGGCCAGTCCATCGACCGGCAGACGGGTCAGGGCGCACATCGTGTTCAGCGGGGCATTGCGCAGCAGCTTCTGCCAGACCTCGGCGCGAATGTCGTCGACGCAGTCGGTGCGCAGACCGGCCTGGCGCATCACCTCGGTGATCTCCCGTGTTTCCGGCGAGATTCCCGGGGCCGGGTCACCGAGCAGCCAGCGATTGCCTGCCGTATGGTGGATCACGCCGGGCCGGATGACTTCGTTGCCCGAGTAGACGACGCAGCCGATTGCGCGCTCCGGTCGTATCGTTTTCCACAGGGCGGCGCCCGGGTCGAGTAGAGGCAGCGGACTGCCCGGTTCGGCCGGACCGTGGTAACGCCACCACCACGGGATGCCGTTGCAGACGAACACCGCGCGGCCGCC
>JBAYOD010000258.1:0-4072 GCA_041678445.1 Burkholderiaceae bacterium
CTTTCCGCCGAAGAGCGACGCGCCACCACGGTCGAAACGGTCATCGACCTGGCCGCTGAGCAGAACCCCAGTGACATCACCACCGCCGCCATCGCCGAGCGCATGGGGCTGACCCACGGCGCACTGTTTCGGCACTTCCCGACCAAGGACGCGATCCTGCAGGCGGTGTTGTCCTGGGTCGCGGAACGCCTGCTGGCGCGCGTGGACCGGGCTGCTGAAGACGCATCCTCGGCGCTGGCGGCACTGGAAGCGGTGTTCATGACCCACGTGGACTTCGTGGCGGAGCATCCGGGTGTGCCCCGGATGCTGTTCGGCGAGTTGCAGCGGCCGGCCGACACGCTGCCGCGGAAGATGGTGCAGACCCTCATTGGCCGGTATGGCGAACGATTGCGTCGCCTGCTTGAGGCCGGGATGAAATCCGGCGAACTCGACCCCGACCTCGACATTGACGCTGCAGTGCTGCTCTTCATCGGCAGCATCCAGGGCCTGGTCATCCAGGCGATGGTGGCAGGCGAAGTCGGTCGCATCCAGCAGGAAGCGCAGGCCGTGTTCTCCATTTACCGCCGGGGCATCGGCAGGGGCCGCAAGTGAGCGCCCCCCGGATGACGCCATCCCGGAAGCGGGTGCTTGCCGTCGGCGCTGCGGCACTGCTTGTGCTGGCAGCCACGCTGGCGTGGCTCAGGCACGCTGGCAATGACGACAGTTCCCTGTTGCTCTATGGCAACGTCGACATCCGCGAGGTGCAGCTGGCCTTCAGGCAGCCGGGACGGGTCCTGGAAATGGCCTTTGAAGAAGGCGATGCGGTCGCCGCCGGGGATCGTCTGGCCTTGCTGGATGCACAGCCCTACAAGGATGCGCTGGCCGCAGCTGAGGCGGCGGTTCGCGTGGCAGAGGCCGAGGTCGACAAGCTTCACGGCGGTCTGCGCCCCCAGGAAGTGGTCCAGGCCAGAGAAGCGCTGAATCGAACGCGGGCAGCCGCTACCGACGCCGAGCGCAATTTCGAGCGCCAGGCGAGCCTGCTGCCGTCAGGCGCGAGCAGCGAGAGCACGGTCGATGCGGCGCGTGCAGCCCGCGACCAGGCGACCGCCGCCTTTCGGGCCGCCGAAGCGGTGCTCTCGCAGGCGGTGGAGGGCTTTCGCAGCGAGGACGTGGCCGCCGGCGAGGCGCGTCTTGCGGCTGCCCAGGCAGCCCGCGATCAAGCATCGACAGCGCTTGCCGACACCGAGCTCCTGGCGCCTGCAGCAGGAACGATCATCACCCGCGTTCGTGAGCCGGGCAGCATGGTCGCCAGCCAGACCCCGGTCTACAGCCTCAGCCTCGACCGGCCCGTGTATGTGCGTGCCTACGCAGGAGAACCAGACCTCGGCCACGTTGTTCCCGGTACACCCGTACAGGTGCGAACCGACTCTTCCGGAAAGGTGTATCGAGGCCGGATCGGTTTCGTCTCACCACGCGCGGAATTCACTCCCAAGACCGTCGAGACCCCCGACCTGCGCACCGACCTGGTGTATCGCCTGCGGGTAGTCATTGATGACGACCAGGTCGACGGTGTCCTGCGCCAGGGCATGCCCGTAACGGTGGAAGTGAACAAGACGCCGCGGCAAGCGGATTCGGGTACCAACGCAGGCGAAGGCGAGCGTTGACATGGCGGCCACCGGATCGGTGCCCCTTGTTGCACGCGACAGCGATGACGCCATGGCGGTGGTCATCGACGGCGTTGAAAAGCGATTCGGCCAGGTGCAGGCGCTGCACCGGCTGGACGCGCACATCGAATATAGCCGCCTGACCGGCTTGGTCGGTCCGGATGGGGCCGGCAAGACGACCCTGATGCGGATCATGACCGGCCTGCTCCAACCGAACGCCGGGCGTGCAACCGTGGCCGGCTTCGACGTGGTTGCGGACAACGACGCCGTCCACGTCGCCACCGGCTACATGCCACAGCGGTTCGGCCTGTATGAAGACCTTTCGGTCATGGAGAACATGCGCCTGTATGCGCGTTTGCGTGGCATGGACGCCGAACGCCACGGGGACTTGTTTGCGGATCTGCTCGAGTTCACGCGCCTGGCCCCTTTCACCGGGCGCCTGGCCGGAAAGCTGTCGGGGGGCATGAAGCAGAAGCTCGGCCTGGCCTGTGCGCTGATGGCGCGCCCGCGGGTCCTGCTCCTTGACGAGCCCAGCGTCGGCGTGGATCCCGTGAGCCGCCAGGATTTGTGGCGGATGGTGCAATCCCTGACGGACGAGGGCATGGCCGTGGTCTGGTCCACGGCCTACCTGGACGAGGCCGAGCGCTGCGACACGGTATTGCTGCTCAATGAAGGAGAGCTGGCCTTCGCCGGCCCCCCGCGGGACCTGACGCGGTGGCTGGAAGGCCGCAGCTTCCGCCTGGAAGGCGTCGGCGACCAGCGCCGTGGGGTGCTCGCGGAGGCGCTGGACATGCCGAGCGTCAGTGATGGCGTCATCCAGGGCGCCGGAGTGCGGCTGGTGTTGCACGAGGGTGCTGATCCGGATGGGATCCGGGAGTTGGTCGATCGCATCGGTGCCCGCATGACCCCCGTTGCTGCGCGCTTCGAGGATGCGTTCATCGACCTGCTGGGTGGTGGGCCCGGCGGCACGTCCGAGCTTGCCAAGCGCATGTCGCCGGTACGGCTCGACTCGGATATCGCGGTCTCCTGCCGCGACCTGACCAAGCGTTTCGGCGCCTTCACGGCGACCGACCGGGTCAGCTTCGAAGTCCGCAAGGGCGAGATCTTCGGCCTTCTTGGCCCCAACGGCGCCGGAAAGTCCACGACGTTCAAGATGCTGTGCGGGCTGCTCAGGCCAAGCGAGGGCGAGGCCCATGTGGTCGGGCTGGATCTTCGGCGTGCCACCGGTGCGGCCAAGGGGCAGCTGGGCTACATGGCGCAGAAGTTCTCGCTCTATGGACTGCTGTCTGTGCGCCAGAACCTGGAGTTCTCCGCCGGCGTGTACGGGCTGGAGGGTTCGACGAAGCGCGCCCGCGTCGACGAAATGATCGAGACCTTCGACCTGGGGCGCTGGCTGGAGGCTGCGCCCGAATCGCTGCCGCTGGGCTATCGCCAGCGCCTGGCGCTGGCATGCGCGCTGATGCACCGGCCCCCGGTGCTGTTCCTGGACGAACCGACCTCGGGCGTCGATCCAATCACGCGCCGTGAATTCTGGACCCATATCAACGGGCTGGCGCGCAAGGGCGTGACGATCATGGTCACCACCCATTTCATGGACGAGGCCGAGTACTGCGACCGGGTGGCAATGCTGTACCGGGCCCGGTTGATCGCCCTCGACACGCCCGATGCACTCAAGCGCGGTGCGGCCGATGGGGACAACCCGGATCCGACGATGGAGGACGCGTTCATCCATCTGGTGGAATCGGTTGACCTGGCCGACGACGCCGGGGCAGGGGCGGCGGCATGAGCGCGCACGACCAGGGCCAGTCTCCCGAGGGCGCGCCCGCCCCGGCACAGGTGACCATCGCAGGCCTGCATCGCTTCGACGCGCGCCGGCTGGCCGCACTGGTGCGCAAGGAAACCCTGCAGGCCCTGCGCGACCCGTCCACGCTGCTGATCGCATTCGTGCTGCCGGCAGTGCTGCTGTTCCTGTTCGCCTATGCGGTGTCGCTGGACATCCGCAAGGTGCGCATCGGTGTCGTGGTGGAATCGCCGGGCGCATCCGCCCAGCAGCTGGCCGCGGCATTTGCGGCCACCCGCTTCCTCGAGGTGACCTTCGCCCATGATCGTCGGGAGGTCAGCGACCTGGTGGTGGCAGGGAAGCTGCGCGGCTACGTGGTCATACCGCAGGATTTCGAGCAGCGCCTGGCAACTGCCGGCGGCGATACGGCGCTGGTACAGGTGGTCACCGACGGTTCGCAGCCCAACACGGCCAACTTCGTCGCCAACTATGCCCAGGGCGTGGTACAGACCTGGAGGATGGGTGTGGCCGGGGAGGCGCCGTCGACGGCAATCGCGCTGGAGCCACGCTACTGGTTCAACCCGGAGCTGGAAAGCCGGCGGGCCCTGGTTCCGGGCGCGATCGCCATCATCATGACCATCATCGGCAC
>JBAYOD010000259.1:0-4071 GCA_041678445.1 Burkholderiaceae bacterium
AACGCCAGATGGAACGCAAGTTCGTCATGCAGAACTTCCACGCCGCCGTGGGCCTGCGCAAGAACGAGCCGCAACTGCTCGAGTGGGTCAACAACTGGATCCGGGCCGGCCTCAAGGACGGCAGCCTGAACGCGATCTACAAGAAGTACCTGAAGGATGACCTGCCGCAGGACATCCTCGACTTCGCGAAGTAATCGTCTGATGTGAAGGCCCCCCCCGGGGCGTCCGGGGGGCCTTCGCGGGCTTCAGGCCCGCACCAGCGCCGGCCCGTGGCGCACCACGAAAAGCGCGAAGGCGCCCGACCAGAGCACCCCCGAGCACACCGTGGCACCGACATAGTGCCCGGGCTCGATCATCGGCCAGAACACCCGCACTGCAGCTGCCACGGCCAGCAATGCGCAGCACATGATGTCGCTGCCGTCGGCCTTCAGCGCACGGCCCGTGTGGGCACGCGCGGTGCGGATCATCATGGCCATCGTCAGGCCGCCGATCGCACCGATCGTGAAGGCATGAACGGCCAGCGGACGTGCCACCCAGTCGAGTTCATGCGCCGCACGCAAGGCCAGATGCACGGGGACCCAGGCGTAGCCGATGTACAGCACCCAGAGCAGCGGCACGCGAAGGGCGCTGCGCAGATCCCACAGCAACAGGCGCCAGGCGTGCACGATCGCCAGCGCGAGGCCGAGCGCGACCAGCACCGGGCCTGACAGCGCAAGGAGGTCGGCAGCCAGCAGGCCGAGCAGGCCGCCGATGGCCAGCCGCTCGACAGTCTGCGACCGGCGTGCGAAGGCGCCCGGTACGGCCTTGTTGGTGTAGAGCGGCACGACCCGGCCGGCCACCACCGCAATCACGAGCAGCACGACATCGTTGCCGAACTGCAGGCTGGCCCAGGCCGGCAGCGCCACGGCCCCGAGGGCGGACAGATGGAAGACGACGAGCGCCGCCGAGATCAGAACGATCAGTCCGACAAAGAGATAGTTGTGTCGATTGCGCGACTGCCACAGCGGCACGCCGATGCCGACGGCCACCGCAATCGCGAAGGCCACGTTGGCCAGCGCGATGGCGCCACCCCAGGGCGTCAGCACCAGCACGCGGGCCGCAACCCAGAGCGCAACGATCAGCGCCAGCAGGCCGCCGGTCGGTGTCGGCCGCTGGGTCCAGCTATGGATGATCGTGAACAGGAAACCGGCAATGACCGCCAGCGCATAGCCGAAAATCATTTCGTGGGCATGCCAGGCAGGGCCGGCATGCCTGCCATAGGCCAGATAACCGGCAAACTGGGCTGTCCAGACAGCGACTGACAGCGCCGCAAAAATTGCGGCCAGCAGATAGAACGGACGAAAGCCCAGCCGCCAGAGCGCGAAACCGCGCTCCGCTGTCAACTGCAACTGCCGCAGCAGTTGCCCGGAGCCTTGCCGATGCGCACACGCCAGAGATCCGGCCCCTGCTGGAGGTAGTCCCAGGTGAACAGACCATGGAAGTTCGACTTGAACTGGCGGTGCAGCGGCACCGGATCATGGTCGTTGACCAGTTCCAGCGCGCCCCCCTGCGGCAACGCGCCGAAGGTGGAGAAGATCAGGGCATGACGCTCGCTCGGAATGATCGTGCGGACATCGATCGTCGAGGAAACAGCCTCGCCTGGCGCTGCGGACTCGGCGGTTCTCGGTCGGACGACTTCTCTCATGGCGACGAACTCCAGGTTCAGGGTTAAAGATTCATTTGAAGTATATCTTTTTTGAGAGTGAGGTGGTGCGGATGACATCGGGCTAGACTGGTCGGAGGTAGTACCTCCCAACCACGGAGACCTCACCATGGCAACGGCAACCTCCATCGCGCAATACGTCGAGCGCGAGGCGTTCAAGCAGGATGCACTACGCGCCTGGGAAGACTATGGGCGCACAGGTTTGCACCTGACGCTCGAGGAGGCCGACGCCTGGCTGGCGAAACTTCAGGCTGGCGAGGACGTGGAGCCGCCCGGGTGCCACGTCTGATCAATGACGATGGCCACGACCACGCAGGTCGTACCCGACCCGCGGGAAGTGGACGATCATCTCTCCAACCTGGTCGTTGCGCGTGCGGATGGCCACTTCGTCATCCGTGAGAAGCACCAGTTCGCCCTGCACATCGTCCCTGGCGTAGTCCAGCGCACGGATCGTCACCTCGCTGCCCAGTGGCGGGTCCTCGGGATGCGGCGTCGAACGGCCGGGGTCGCCCGGCACCGCGTCGCGGGCGATTGCCAGCGCCTCGGCCGAGGTCATCGGCGACGACCGCCCATGGCCGCAAGCCAGCACGCGTGCCATCCACGCCCGGGTGAACGGAAACGGTTCGAGCTCGTGCTTCAGCCGGTCGGTGCGTGCGGTGATGAACCACAGCGGGTGGACGACCGTCAGATCGGCAAAAGAAAAACGGCCGCCGCATATCCACTCGCGGCCATCCGACAGCATGTCCTCGATCAGCCGGAGCTGGATCCGGGTGAGCGGCGCGTTCCGGTGCGCGGCGCGCAATACCGTTGCCTCGCTCGGAACCGGCAGGTCGCGCATCCGCGCGCGATCGGCCAGCAACTCGCCCGGCAAGGCATCCTGATTGATCCCCGACACATAGAGGATCAGCGGATGAACGAGCGCACTCTCCGCCCAGCTGGCGATCATGGTCGCCATGCCGACCAGGCCCTCCGGATACAGGATCGGCTCCGGCGCAAGCCGTTCGAGCACGCGCAGGATCAGACGGGTATCGCAATAGACGTCGGCACCGATCTGCAGGACAGGCGTGCGACGATAGCCGCCGGTCAGCGGCGTCAGGTCGGGTTTCGGCAACACCGGCGGGATGACCACACTCGACCAGGCAAGGCCCTTGTAGCCGAGCGCAAGACGCACCTTCTCCGAATAGTTGGAGAAGTCGTAGTGATGAAGGATCAGATCGGGGACGTTCCTGTTCATGCTTCGTGCCAGTTCTGGAGACGAAGGCCCGGCACGCGTGCGAACTCGCGCACATTGCGTGTTACCAGCACGCCGCCGTAGCGCCGCGCGGTGGCGGCAATCAGCACATCGTGCGGCCCGATAGGCGTGCCCGCAACCTCCAGTTCGGCACGGATCGTCGCCGCATGTTCGGCGCAAACGCTGTCGAAAGGAAGGCCGCCCAAGGCACGCAACACAGCCAACAAACTATCCTGCCGCTGCCGAGCCTGCAGCGGCAAACGCGCGAAACCATACCGCAACTCATATTCCACGATTGCGGGAATGCCTGCGCCTCCGGGCTCCAGAGCCTGCAAGCGCGACACCACCTGCGGCTCGCCACGCAGGTAGTCGCTGACCGTATTGGTATCCAGGATCAGCACGCAGACCGGTCTTCAAAGCCCGATGCGCGGCACGTCAGCGGTTTCGGGTGCCGGATCCGCGCCACGCAGCGGAAAGTCGGGGATACTGCCGGCCGCTTCCAGGAATGACCGGGGCCACTGACGACGGACTTGCGCACGGATCAGCTCGGCCACCCAGCGGCTTCTGGACATGTCGCTGGCCTTCGCGGCCTGCTCCATCAGTGCCTGCGTTTCCTCATCCAGATACAGCGTGATCTGGGCCACAGCATAGCCTCGAAAGCCAGAACAAGTATACGTTGAATTATATGTGCTTCGATGGACATGTCAATATGGATGAATTGCGCCGTGGCCAACCCGATCTCTTACTCGCCCACGTCGGCCAATACCGCCTCGATGACGGACGGCCGATGAAATAGCCCGACTGCACCAATCGTTCCAGCAATGGGCGTGCCACCGGAATCAGCCCTTCGACCTTGGCAAGGCCGATGACGGCTGCCGTCCCGATCAGCGCGATGCTGTGCGAACAGGTCGCGCCGCAGGGTCAGCGAATCAATGCGGGCCAGGGCAATCAAGGGCCCCGCATCGGCGATGACAACGCGTCGGCTCACGCAGCAGGTTTCGACAGCCAGTTACGCGCGCGGCAAAGCCTGCAGACACAGCGCCACTACGAAACAGAGACACTGCCAACGCCACACGCACAGCGGGCAGATCGGGCACACCCAGCCGCTCCAGATCAACCAGCAATGCCTGCGGGCGAT